>NZ_CM129662.1:3188695-3507564 GCF_052978205.1 Rhodanobacter sp. UC4452_H20
GCTGGCCAGTGTGGCGAGATTGTCCGCGCCGTGGGCGAGGCGGTCGAGCGCGAGCGCGATGCGCAAGCGCGTGCGGTAGGCGACCAGGCTGCTGCCGCAGGTGCGGCGAAACAGGCGGGAAAGGTGGAACGGCGAGCAGCCGGCATGGGTGGCCAGTTCGGCCAGGCCGACGGCCGCGGTCGGATCGGCCAGCAGCACTTCCCGCACGCGATCAAGCCGACGCCGGGTGGCATGAGACAGCGGCGCGATGCTCGCCGCCGTATCGTGCCGAAGCACGGCAGTGCAGAGCTCGGCGGCCGCTTCCTCCACGCGCAGACTGTCGCGCTCGCCGTGGGCGAGCGCCGCGTGGAGCGCACGATGCCGGTACTGGTCGATGGCCTCGACCGGCCGCGCCGCGTCGGCCGACCCGCGCAGGCGCCGGCCGAACAGCGCCTCCTCGTGTGCGGGCGCCACCTCGAAACAACTGCCGGCGTCGCCGCCCTCGAACGGGTGCGAGATGCGGTAACTGTCGCCGGCGCGGTAGAGCAGGGCGGTGGCGGGGTCGCCCACGTATTCCGCGCCGCGCACGTGATAACCGAAGCCGCCACGCCGCAGCAGTACCAGGTGAGTGCGCTCGTCGCCGCGTTCGCCGCCGCAACCACCGCGCGGGTGGCTGCAGTCGATGTCGGTGATCCGCAGCAGCGGACTGTCGAACAGCACGGTGAGACGGGAGGCACCCATGGCTCGCTCGCTGGGGGCAGGGTGCGCCAGCGTCTCAGAACGCCATGTCGAACGCCACCTCGCCCTGCACGCCGACCTGGTAGGCCGAGACGCGACGCTCGAAGAAGTTGGCCAGCTCCTGCACATCCTGCAGGTCCATGAAGTCGAACGGGTTCTTCGCGCCGTACTTCTTCGGCATGTCGAGCTGGGCAAAACGCTGGTCGGCGCAGTATTCGAGGTACTGGCGCATGTCCTTCACCGACATGCCGGCCACGCCGCCGGACAGCACGTCCTCGGCGAACTGGGTCTCGCAGGCGATCGCGTCCTCCATCATCTGCTCGACCTGCGCGCGCATGGCGTCGTCGAACAGCTCGGGCTCCTGCTCGCGCACGGTGCGCACCACCTCGAAGGCGAACGCCATGTGCCCGCTCTCGTCGCGGAACACCCAGTTGGTGCCGGCGGCCAGTCCGTGCAGCAGGCCGCGCGAGCGCAGGTAGTAGACGTAGGCGAACGCGGCGTAGAAGAACAGGCCTTCGATGCAGGCGGCGAAGCAGATCAGGTTGAGCAGGAACTGGCGGCGATGCTCGCGCGTCTCCAGCCGGTGCAGACCCTGGATCGAGTCGATCCACTTGAAACAGAACGCACCCTTCTGCCGGATCGACGGAATGGTCTCGATTGCCGCGAACGCGCCGTTGCGCTCGGCCGGGTCGGGAATGTAGGTGTCCAGCAGGGTGAGGTAGAACTGCACGTGCAGCGCCTCCTCGTACAACTGGCGCGACAGGTACATGCGCGCTTCCGGTGCGTTGATGTGCTGGTACAGGTTCAGCACCAGGTTGTTCGACACGATGGTGTCGCCGGTGGCGAAGAACGCCACCAGGCGCCGGATCAGGTGGCGATCGGCGGCCGACATCTTGGTGTCGAGGTCGCGCGTGTCCATCGAGAAATCCACCTCCTCGACGGTCCAGGTGTTCTTGATCGCGTCGCGGTACCTCTCGTAGAAGCCGGGGTAACGCATGGGGCGCAGGGTGAGTTCGAAACCGGGATCGAGGATGTGGGCGTTGCGGTTGGGTTGGGCGGACATCATTGTTCCTTCGATTCAAAGCTTGCGTGCATAAGCGTCATGCGCGAAGCGGCTGACATAGGTGGCGAGGCCGAGGCCCGCTTGCGCGAGTTTCTGCATGTTCGCGACGTGCTCGCGGCCGGTGGCCTCGTCGGTGTATTCGTAGGCATCACCGTTGACGAAACGGATGCGGATGAAGCCGTCGCCGTATTCGTACGCGGCGACGCCGGATTGGCCGTGGAGATTCCGGTAACGCTTCATCGCGACATCTCGTGGCGCTATTGGCAGGCCTCGCAATATTCCGGGTTCTCCAGTGAACAAAACACCGCGGCCGTGGCTTGGGCCTGATCGGGTACCGCCGCCACCGTGGTCTTGGCGATTCTTGTGGCCGGCCTCGAGCGCAGGTAGTACGTGGTCTTGATGCCGGCCTTCCACGCGTACATGTACATCGAGCTCAGCTGGCCGATGTTCGGGTTTTCCATGAACAGGTTCAGCGACTGGCTCTGGTCGACATATGCGCCGCGCGCGGCGGCCAGGTCGATCAGCGACTTCTGCGGCAGTTCCCACACGGTGCGGTAGATCGCGCGCAGGCGTTCGGGGATCGCGGCGATGCCCTGCACCGAGCCTTCGGCGAGCTTGATCGCGTCGCGGATTTCGGACGTCCACAGTCCCAGCGCCTTCAGCTCGTCGGCGAGATGGCGATTCACCTGCAGGAAATCGCCGGACAGCGTTTCGCGCTTGAACAGGTTGCTGACCTGCGGCTCGATGCACTCGTAGCAGCCGGCAATCGAGGCGATGGTGGCGGTGGGCGCGATGGCGATCAGCAGCGAGTTGCGCAGGCCGTGTTGCTTGATCTTCTCGCGCAGCGCGTCCCAGCGTGTGCTGTCCTGTGGCGTGGCGTTCGGCCAGTGATCGAACTGCAGCTCGCCATTGGCGGCACGGCTTTCGGCAAAGCCTGGATGCGGACCTTCGGCTTCGGCCAGTTCGGCCGATTGCGACAGAGCATTGAAGTAGATCTCCTCGGCGATGCGGGTGGACAGCGCCAGCGCCTCGGGCGAGTCGAATGGCAGGCGCAGCTTGAAGAACACGTCCTGCAGGCCCATCACGCCGAGCCCGACCGGGCGCCACTTCATGTTCGCGTTGCGCGCGGTGTCGATCGGGTAGAAGTTGAGGTCGATCACGCGGTTGAGCTGGCGCACCGCAGTGCGCACGGTCGAGGCGAGCTGGTCGAAGTCGAACGCGCCATCGCGCACATGCCGCGCCAGGTTCACCGAGCCCAGATTGCATACGGCCGTCTCGGTTGCCGAGCTGACTTCCAGGATCTCGGTGCACAGGTTGGACAGGTGGATCACGTTCCCGGATTTGGCCGTCTGGTTGGAGGTGGCGTTGCAGCGGTCCTTGAACGTCATCCAGCCGTTGCCGGTCTGCGCGAGCGTGCGCATCATGCGTGCGTACAGTTCGCGTGCCTTGACGGTTTTCACGGCGAGGCCGTCGACCTCGGCCTTGCGATAGGCAGCGTCGAATACTTCACCCCAGCTATCCACGAAGTGCGGCACCACCTTCGGATCGAACAGCGACCACTCGCCGTCGCTCTCGACCCGGCGCATGAATTCGTCGGGAATCCAATTGGCGACGTTGAGGTTGTGCGCGCGGCGGGCGTCGTCGCCGGTGTTGTCGCGCAGTTCGAGGAAGTCCTCGATGTCGGCATGCCACGATTCCAGGTACACGCAGGCGGCGCCCTTGCGCTTGCCGCCCTGGTTCACCGCGGCCACCGAGGCATCCAGCGTCTTCAGCCACGGCAGCAGGCCGTTGGAGTGGCCGTTGGTGCCGCGGATCAGCGAGCCGCGCGAGCGCACCCGCGAGTACGCCAGGCCGATGCCGCCGGCGAACTTGCTGAGCTTGGCCACGTCGGCGTACTTGTCGTAGATCGACTCCAGCGAGTCGACCGGCGAGTCGAGCAGGTAGCACGAGCTGAGCTGCTCGTGCGCGGTACCGGCGTTGAACAGGGTGGGCGAACTGGCGAGGTATTTCAGCGAGGACAGCAACCGGTACAGTTCCAGCGTCTCGCCGATCTCGTTGCCGCCCAGCGCGCAGGCGACGCGCATGAAGAAGTGCTGCGGTGTCTCGATCACCAGGCGCGTTTGCGGATGGCGCAGCAGGTAGCGGTCATACACCGTGCGCAGGCCGAAGTATTCGAAGCGGCGGGTGGCGAGCACGTCGATCGCGTCGTTGAACTTGCGTGCGTTGGCGGCCACGAAATCACGCAGGCGGTCGTTGAGGATGCCCAACTCGGCGCCGCGCGCGATCGACTGCGAGTAGCTCTGGATTTCCTGGCCGCCGACCTCCTTGTCGATGTACGCGCCGAGCAGGCGCGCGGCCAGCTGGCCATATTCGGGTTCCTCCGCGGTCAGCGCGGCGGCGGTGCGGATCGAGAGCTGATCCAGCTCGGCGGTGGTGGCGCCGTCGTACAGGCCGCCGATGGTTTTCAGTGCCACGCGCAGCGGGTCGACGCCGTGCAGCCCTTCGGCGCTGCGCGTCACGGCGCGCACGATCTTGTTGACGTCGACGGCTTCCTGGCCGCCGTTGCGCTTGGTCACGTGCATGGAGGCCGCGCTGTGCGGCGGGGTCAGCGCGAACGCGGTGTCGGTTTGGTGGGTGGCGGGTGTTTCGGCGGGCGCGACGGCGCGCTCGCGTTCGGCGGTATCGAGGGCTTGCATGGCAGGTGGCTCCGGCTGGACATCAAACGCCTGCTCCCGCGCGCAGGGCCTGATAGCGAAAGATTCCGGAGGCGGCGCGCAAGCCGGGCGCCGTGCGGCGACCTGGCTCCACGACGCACTTCCCCGCGGAAGCCGTCACTACGCAGCGGGACACGTTCGTCCCGCTGTGCCGGCAGGTCTTCGGACTTGCGGACGAGGATCGAGGCGATCCGCCTACTTGTCTTCGCTTCCCAGCCACGGCGGGCCAGTGCACGTGAAGACGTTCGTTTCCGCTCTACCGCTGCGGGGCAGTTCCGGAGTCACACCGGATTCCCTTTTAAGCCAAACCGATGTCGCATCGGGTCTGGCACCGACGCACACAACATATCGGGCGGCTCGGGAAGGGTCAACCCAACAAATTGTGCGCAAGTCGTTTTGCGGGCCGGACGCGGCGGGTGCCTGCGCGGGCTGCGGCGACGTTACAGCGCATCGTGATCCAGCTCGCCGGTGCGGATGCGGATCACCTGCTCCAGCGTGCTTACGAAGATCTTGCCGTCGCCGATCTTGCCGGTGCGCGCGGAGGCCTGGATCGCCTCCAGTACACGGTCGAGCTGGTCGTCCGCCACCGCCACTTCCAGCTTGATCTTGGGCAGGAAATCGACCACGTACTCGGCGCCGCGATACAGCTCGGTGTGGCCCTTCTGGCGGCCGAAGCCCTTCACCTCGGTCACCGTGACGCCTTGCACGCCGACCTCGGCCAGCGCCTCGCGCACATCGTCCAGCTTGAACGGCTTGATGATCGCCACGACCAGTTTCATGCAGCATTCCTCGTTTCGGCCGGGCGGCAGGCGCCCGCAAACCTGCATTCTGCCCGGCCGGCGGGGCGCTGTCGCCTCACCGGGAGCGGTGTAGGACAATCCCTACAGTCTTTGATGGAGCATACCGATGGCGGCAACACGCGGCGTTCACCTAGCATTTACCCCGACGAGTTCGAGGCGCTGTCCATGATGGACAAGCAGGATATCGATCAGATTGCCCTGCGACTTGTGTCGTTGGTACCGCCAGGACTGGCACAGGTGCAGCAGGATTTGCGCACCAACTTCCGGGATGTTCTGGCGCAGGGATTGCGCCGCCTCGACCTGGTCACTCGCGAAGAGTTCGACGTGCAGACCCAGGTGCTTGCCCGCACCCGGGCCAAGATCGACGAGCTGGAACAGCGGGTGGCCGAGCTCGAAGCTGTCGTCGCCGCGCGCGGCGGTCAGCACTGACCACCTCCCGGGAGCCGCCTCCGATCCGTCACCCTCACCCCGAGAACGATCGGAGGCGGTTATTTATCCAGCGCTGCTGATGGAGTCGCGCGATGTTTGTGCCAGTCAGCGCGCCACCACCATCGCTGCGCCGCCGGCCCCTGGCTGCATGAGCCTCGCCGTCACCCTCAGCCGCGCCCAGGAAGGCATCGCTGCCCCGCAGGTGATGGTCGAGGTGCATCTCTCCGGCGGCTTGCCCTGCACCAACATCGTCGGCCTGCCCGAGGCCGCCGTGCGCGAGGCGCGCGACCGCGTGCGCGTGGCAATCCAGAACACTGCCTTCGAGTATCCCAACCGGCGCGTCACGGTGAACCTGGCGCCGGCCGAACTGCCCAAGGATGGCGGGCGTTTCGATCTCTCCATTGCACTGGGCATCCTCGCCGCCAGCGGCCAGGTACCGCGCGAGAAACTGGATGACTGCGAGTTCCTCGGCGAGCTGGCGTTGACCGGCTCGCTGCGCGGCATCTCCGGCGTGCTGCCGGCGCTGCTGCGCGCCCGCGCGCGCGACCGTCGGGTGGTGGTGCCGCGCGAGAACGCGGCCGAGGCCGCGCTGGTGCCGGACGTCGACGTGCGCGTCGCCGAGACCCTCGCCGAAGTCTGCGGCTGGCTGCGCGGTGCGCACGACCTGTCCGCGCCGGTGGGCATTCCCAGCGATGGCGGCGCACATGACGGGCCGGACCTGGCCGACGTGCGCGGGCAGTTGCAGGCACGCCGCGCGCTGGAGATCGCCGCGGTCGGTGGCCATCACCTGCTGCTGGTCGGTCCGCCGGGCACCGGCAAGACCATGCTGGCCGAGCGCCTGCCCGGCATCCTGCCGCCGCTGTCGGAATCGGAGGCGCTGGAGACCTGCGCCGTGTTGTCGGTCGCGGGCCAGGTCACCGATCCCGTGCGCTGGCGCCGGCGCCCGTTCCGCGCGCCGCACCATACCGCCTCGGCGGTGGCGCTGGTCGGCGGCGGCTCGTTTCCTCGTCCGGGCGAGATCTCGCTGGCGCACAACGGCGTGTTGTTCCTCGACGAGCTTCCCGAGTTCAGCCGGCACGTGCTGGAGGTGCTGCGCGAGCCGATGGAATCGGGCCATATCATGATTTCCCGGGCGGCGCGGCAATCGACCTTTCCTGCCCAGTTCCAGCTGGTCGCGGCGATGAATCCGTGCCCGTGCGGCTATGCCGGCGAGCCGCGCTGCCAGTGCACGCCCGACCAGGTGCAGCGTTACCGCGCACGTATTTCCGGGCCGTTGCTGGATCGCATTGACCTGTGCGTGCAAGTGCCGCCGGTGGCGCTGGCCGAACTGGGCACGCCGCGCAACGCGCGCGACGAGGACTCCGCCACCGTTCGCGTTCGCGTGCTCCATGCCCGCCGCCACGCACTGATGCGCGCAGGCCGGCCGAACGCGGAGATCAGCACGCGCGAACTGGAGCGCGATTGTGCGCTGGGGCCGGCGGAGCGGCGCTGGTTCGAACAGGCACTCGAGCGGCTGGGCCTCTCCGCGCGCGCCTATCATCGGGTGCTGCGCGTCGCCCGCACGATCGCCGACCTCGACGGCGGCGCCGCCTTGCTCGAACGCGAGCACCTGGCCGAAGCCCTGCAGTACCGCAGGGTGTAAAGGCAGGAGTGAGTGGAGAGGAATGAGGAGTGAGAGAAAGCATGTCGCGACATGCCGTTGCTCTTCTTTCACTCATCATTCCTCTCCGCTCACTCCTGCTCTTTCCTGCTGGACGCACGCGCCGCCGCATGTTCCGATGTCGCCCTGACCATTCCAGGGACTGCAATGACGATCGATCTGGGCCTGATGCTCGCCGGCATGCTGATGATCGGGTTTCTCGCGCAGTGGCTGGCGTGGCGGGTGAGGCTGCCGGCGATCCTGTTCCTGCTGCTGGCCGGCATCGCGCTCGGGCCGGCCACCGGGGTGCTCGATCCGGACAAGCTGCTGGGCGATCTGCTGTTTCCCACCGTGTCGCTGGCGGTGGCGCTGATCCTGTTCGAGGGCAGCCTGACCCTGCGTTTCCACGAACTGCCCGGCATCGGCAAGGCCGTGCGCGGGCTGGTCAGTTACGGCGCGGTGGCCTCGCTGCTGCTGCTGGCGCTGGCTGCTCATCTGGTCGCCGGGTTGGCCTGGCCGATCGCGCTGCTGTTCGGTGCGCTGGGCTGCGTCACCGGCCCGACCGTGATCGCGCCGATGCTGCGCACGCTGCGACCGAACGCGCGCATCGCCAACACGCTGCGCTGGGAAGGCATCGTGATCGATCCGCTGGGCGCGCTGTTCGCAGTGCTGATCTACGAGGCGATCGTGTCGCGGCAGGAAGGCCACACCATCGGCATCTTCCTGGCAACCATCGGTTGCGGCGTGGGGATCGGCGCCTTGGCTGCCTGGCTGATGGCGTTCTTCCTGCGCCGCCAGCTGATCCCCGAATACCTGCAGAACTATGCGGTGCTGGCCGCGGTGCTGTTCGCCTTCAGCATCTCCAACACGCTGACCCACGAGTCGGGGCTGCTGGCGGTGACGATCATGGGCATTGCGCTGGGCAACCTGCGCGGGGTGCACATCGACGACATCCTCGATTTCAAGGAAAGCCTCACCACGGTGCTGGTGTCGCTGCTGTTCATCCTGCTGGCGGCACGACTGCACTGGCCGCTGCCGGACGGCATGCTGGGCGCGGGCCTCGCGCTGTTCGTGATTGCGCAGTTGCTGGTGCGGCCATTGACCGTGGCGCTCTCGAGTTTCGGCAGCGGCCTGAATTGGCGCGAGCGCGCACTGATCGGCTGGGTGGCGCCGCGCGGCATCGTGGCGGCGTCGGTTTCCGCGCTGTTCGCGTTGCGCCTGGATCAGCTCGGCGTGGCCGGCGCCGAGGCGCTGGTGCCGCTGGTGTTCACCCTCATCATCGGCACGGTGATCCTGCAGAGCGCCACCGCGCGGCCGCTGGCGATCTGGCTGAAAGTGGCCGAGCCGGAGCCGCGCGGCGTGCTGATCTTCGGCTCGGACCACGTGGCGCGCGCGATCGCCCAGTCGCTGCACGACGCCGGCTTCCGCGTGATGCTGGCCGACGACGACTGGGAGGGCATCCGGCTGGCGCGCATGGACGGGCTGACCACGTTCTTCGGCAACCCGGCCTCGCCGCATGCGGAACGCCATCTCGATCTGACCGGCATCGGCCGGCTGCTCGCGGTGTCCACCCATCGCGAGCGCAATTCGCTCGCCTGCGTGCGCTACCGCCAGGAATTCGGCCGCGACAAGGTGTATCGCCTGCGCAACCTCACCCCACGCGAGAACACCGACCGCGCCGCGCTCGCCGGCAGCCTGCTGGCGCCGCCGCTGTTCGACGAGGAGATGACCCACGGCCGCTTCGCGCAGATGCTGGACGAAGGCTGGCGGATCAAGTCGACCAAACTCACCGCTACCTTCGACTGGCCGCAATTCGTCGAACAGTACGGTTCCGGCACGGTGCTGATGTTCGGCGTGGAGGAAAAAGGCGCCTTGCGGGTGGCCTCGACCAAGCGCGAACTGGAGCCGAAGCCGGGCTGGACCGTGATCGCGCTTGTACCGGCGAGCGAGAAGTGAGTGAAGAGGAGTGAGGAGTGAGAAAAAGCGGGAGCATTCCGCGCCCTTGCTCTCTCTCACTCCCCACTCCTCATTCCTCACTTCTCGCTTTTCGTCTTCTCACGCGGCCGAGGCCTGCTTGAACTGCGCCTCCTCGGTCGAGCCCTTCAGCGCGGTGGTCGAGGACTGGCCCTGCTGGATCGCCTGGGTCACCGCGTCGAAATAGCCGGTGCCCACTTCGCGCTGGTGCTTCACCGCGGTGAAGCCGCGATCGGCGGAGGCGAACTCCTTTTCCTGCAGTTCGACGAAGGCGCTCATCTGGCGGCGCGCGTAGCCGTGGGCGAGGTCGAACATGCCGTAGTTGAGGCTGTGGAAGCCGGCCAGGGTGATGAACTGGAACTTGTAGCCCATCGCGCCCAGTTCCTTCTGGAAGCGGGCGATGGTGGCGTCGTCCAGGTTCTTCTTCCAGTTGAAGCTGGGCGAGCAGTTGTAGGCCAGCATCTTGCACGGGAACCTGGCGTGGATCGCCTCGGCGAAGCGGCGCGCATCGTCCAGGTTCGGCTTGCTGGTCTCGCACCACACCAGGTCGGCGTAAGGCGCATAGGCCAGCCCGCGGCTGATCGCCTGGTCCAGGCCGGGCCTGACCCGGAAGAAGCCTTCGACGGTGCGCTCGCCAGTGAGGAACGGCTTGTCGTTGTCGTCGATGTCGGAGGTGAGCAGGTCGGCCGCATCGGCATCGGTGCGCGCCACGATCAGCGTCGGCACCCCGGCGACGTCGGCGGCCAGGCGCGCGGCGTTCAACTTGTCGACCGCCTCGCGGGTGGGGACCAGCACCTTGCCGCCCATGTGGCCGCACTTCTTGACGCTGGCCAGCTGATCCTCGAAATGCACGCCGGCGGCGCCGGCCTCGATCATCGCCTTCATCAGCTCGAACGCGTTCAGCACGCCGCCGAAGCCTGCCTCGGCATCGGCCACGATCGGCACCAGCCAGTCGATGTCGTGGTTGTCCTCGGCGTGGTGCAACTGATCGGCGCGCAGCAAGGTGTTGTTGATGCGCTTGACCACCAGCGGCACCGAGTTGGCCGGGTACAGCGACTGGTCGGGATACATTTCGCCGGCCACGTTGGCGTCGGCGGCGACCTGCCAGCCGCTCAAGTAGATCGCCTGCAGGCCGGCCTTGACCTGCTGCATCGCCTGGTTGCCGGTGAGTGCGCCGAGCGCGTTGACGAACTCCTCCTGGTGCAGCGACTTCCACAACCGCTCGGCACCGCGACGGGCCAGCGAATGCTCGATCGCGACGGTGCCGCGCAGGCGCACCACGTCATCGGCGGAGTAGTTGCGCTGGACGCCGGCCCAGCGGGCATTGTTCTTCCAGTCCAGACTGATCTGTTCGGCGGTGGGCAGGGTGCTCTTCATGACATGGCTCCGGTGGTGTTGAGCCCCTCTCCCTGCGGGAGAGGGGTTGGGGAGAGGGTTCGGACGGAGCGTGTCAGCACACTCCGCCGCGCCCCCTCATCCGCCCTTCGGGCACCTTCTCCCGGAGGGAGAAGGGAGAAAATCACAGTTGGTCGTACGCGGGCAGGGTGAGGAAGTCGGCCAGTTCGTCCGCATGGGTCATGCGGGAAATCAGGGCGGCGGCGGCATCGGCGCGGGCGGCGCCGGGGTGCTGGCTCTGGCGCAGGCGATGGGTGTGGGCGGCAAGCGCCTGGTCGAACAGCGCGAAGTCGATCGGTGCATGGTCGGGGAACTCGAGATCTCCGTGATGCAGCCATTGCCACAACTGCGCGCGGGCGATCTCGGCCGTGGCGGCGTCTTCCATCAGGTGATGGATCGGTACGCAGCCCAGGCCGCCCAGCCATGCGGCGGTATAGCGCAGGCACACCTCGACGTTGTTGTCGAAGCCGGCGCGGCTGATGGTGCCGCCGGGCGCGGCGAGCAGCTGCTCGCGGCTCACCCGCACGTCCTCGCGCAGTTTGCCGAGCTGGTTCGGCGCGGGCATGTATTCGTCGAAGATCGCCTGCGCCACCGGCACCAGCGCGGGGTGGGCGACCCAGGTGCCGTCGTGGCCGGCTTTGACCTCGCGCAGTTTGTCGGCGCGCACCTTGTCCAGCGCCGCTTCATTCGCCGCCTCGTCGCCCTTGATCGGGATCTGCGCCGCCATGCCGCCCATCGCGAAGGCGCCGCGGCGGTGGCAGGTCCTGATCAGCAACTCGGAATAGCCTTTCAGGAACGGCACCGTCATGCCGACCTGGCCACGCTCGGGCAGCAGGCGGTCGCGATGGCCGCGCAGCGTTTTCAGGTAGGAAAAAATGTAATCCCAGCGACCGCAGTTGAGGCCGACGATGCGACGGCGCAGCGCGTGCAGGATCTCGTCCATCTGGAACGCGGCCGGCAGGGTCTCGATCAGCACCGTGGCCTTCATCGTGCCGCGCGGCAGCTGCAGTTCGGCCTCGGCGGCGCTCATCACCTCTTCCCACAGCGCGGCCTCTTCCATCGCCTCCAGCTTGGGCAGGTAGAAGTACGGGCCGCGGTCGCGCTCGTGCAGCGTGCGTGCGTTGTGGAACACGAACAGGCCGAAGTCGACCAGCGCGCCAGACAGCGGGGTGCCATCCACGCTGAAAAAGCGGTCATGCAGATGCCAGCCGCGCGGGCGCACCACCAGCACGGCGGGGTTGTTGCCGACCTGGTAGGTCTTGCCCTCGGGCGAACGGAACGTGATCGTGCCGTCGACCGCATCGCGCAGATTGACCTGGCCGTCCAGCTGGTTGGCGAAGGTGGGCGAGGAGGAATCCTCGAAGTCGGCCATGAACACCCTGGCGCCGGAATTCAGCGCGTTGATGATCATCTTGCGCTCCACCGGGCCGGTGATCTCCACGCGGCGGTCGCGCAGCGCGGCCGGGATCGGTGCCACGTTCCAATCCGATTCGCGGATTGCCGCCGTGTCGGCGCGGAAATCCGGCAGGGCACCGGCATCCCAGGCAGCCTGGCGCTGGCGACGCTCTCGCAGCAGGTGTTGCCGCGACGCCTCGAAGCGACGGTGCAGCCGGGCCAGGAACGCCAGCGCGGCCGGGGTCAGGATGGCCGCGTAGGCGGCGCCGTCGGCGAGGACCTCCGCGGGGCCGGTGTGGAGTTGTTCCTGCGCTGCTGCCATCGTTTCGCTCCGCGTCGTGGGTGACTCGAAGCTAGGCCGGCAAATATCTATTTGACAAAGTGAATGTTTCAATCATTACTATGAGCAATATCAATATATGACACAACTTGCTGAAATGACTTGATGAAAACTCCCGGCGTTCCGCTGAAGCAGCCGAAAAAATCGTCTCGCAGCGCAGCAAAAAAACGTACCCCTGGCGAACGCGCCGAGGAGGCTGGCGGCCGCTTCTACTACAAGGGCAATCGCCACAAGCAACTGCGCGCCTTCGTCAGCGTGGTGAAACTGGGTACGCTTACCCGCGCCGCCGAAGCGTTGTACGTGTCGCAACCCACCATCAGCCTGCAGTTGCAGGCGCTGGAACGCGAGCTCGGCGCCACCCTGCTTGAGCGCCGTCGCCGGCGCATCAATCTCACCGACGCGGGCGAGGCGCTGTACGAGCTGGCGCGCCCGCTGGTGGAAGGCTGGGACACGCTGGATCGCGATTTCCAGGCGAAGGCGAAGGGTCTGCAGGCCGGCCGGCTGGTGATCGCCGCCGGCACCTCCACCATCCAGTACCTGCTGCCGGAACTGGTGCGCCGCTATCGCGAACGCTTCCCGGCAGTGCAACTGCAGTTGGCCAACGTGACCGGCAAGGACGGCATGGCCATGCTGCGTGCCGACGAGGCGGATTTCGCGGTCGGCTCGATGCTGGACGTGCCCAACGACATCGCCTGGGCGCCGGTGCAGCACTACGACCCGATGCTGATCATGCCGCCCGACCACCCGCTGGCGACGAAGGACAAGATCACCCTGGAGGATCTTTCACCCTACGGACTGATCCTGCCGCCGCAGCGCCTCTCCACCTATCGACTGGTCGACCTGGTGTTCCAGCAGCGGCAGGTGCCCTATCACGTCGCGATCGAGGTCGGCGGCTGGGACGTGATCAAGGAATACGTGGCGATGGGCATGGGCATCTCCATCGTCACCGGCATCTGCATCACCGACGCCGACCGCGGGCGCCTGGCCGTGCGCAACATGAAGCAGTTCTTTCCCCAGCGCAGCTACGGCGTGGTGATGCGCAAGGGCAAGTTCCTCAGCGCCGAGGCACGCGCCTTCATCGACCTGATTCGCCCCGGGCTGCTGACGCATCGCGAACACGATGATCCGGGGCATTCGCAGCGGTGATGCCCGAGGCCGCTCTGCGAGCCTCGCCCCTGCGCGCGGGATTTCAAACGTCGCGATGCTTGCCCTTGAACGGCGCGTACCACTCGCGCAGGCGCTGCATGGTTGCGCCCATGTCGGTGCCGGCGTCGAACAGTGGGCCGAGCTGGATGGTCCTGTCGGGGTAATGGAACGCGACCGGGAAGATCGGCACGCCGGCATCGTGGGCGATGTGCCAGAAGCCGCTCTTCCAGCGCGTCACCGGTTTGCGCGTGCCTTCGGGGGCGATGCCCAGCCACAGTTTCTCGCGCTGGCGGAACTGGTCGATCATCTGTTCGACCACGCCCTTGGCCGCGCTGCGGTCGATGGGGACGCCGCCGAGCCGACGCAGCAGCCCGCCCAGCGGGCCGCGAAACAATTCCTGTTTGCCCATGAAGTGCACGTCGGCGCCGATCGCCACCTTGATCAGCAGCCCCCACACCCCGTCCCACCACGAGGAGTGCGGGGCGGCGATCAGCACCAGTTTGGGGACGTCGGGAAATTCGCCGGTGAGACTCCAGCCGCACAGGCGCAACACGCCGCGGCAGATGCGTCGTTGCCAACCGTCGCGCAGCTTCGGCATGCGGGCGGGCAACTGGGCTGGAGTGAAGACGCGACGCTTCATTCGAACTCCGGTTTGCGCGAACGGGTCTGCTTGATCCTGCCGCGCTGCTGTTTGCCGGCCAGGCGGCGTTCCTTCGAGGCGCGGGTCGGTTTGGTGGCGACGCGTTTCTTCGGCGGCAGCAGCACGCCGCGAATCAGTTCGGCCAGCCGCTCGCGCACGTCGTCGCGATTGCGCGCCTGGTCGCGAAAGCGCCGGCCCTGGATCACCAGCATCCCTTCGGCGGTAAGCCGGCGATCGCGCCGGGCCAGCAGCCGCGCGCGCACCTCCTCCGGCAGCGACGGCGAGCCCGCCACGTCGAAGCGCAATTCCACCGCGCTCTCGGTGCGATTCACATGCTGACCGCCCGGGCCGTCGGCGCGCAGGAAGCGCTCGATCAGTTCGGACTCGGGCAGGGCGAGGGTGCGGCTGATGGTCAGCATGGGGGGAAGTTTAGGGGAGAAGCGAGAAGTGAGTGGAGAGGAGTGAGGAGTGAGAGAGAGCGAAGGCAAGCCGTACCCCGGCTTTTCTCTCACTCCTCACTTCTCTTCACTCACTCCTGCTTCAAGCCCCAGCCGAACTGCGCCAGCAATCGCGCGAATGCCTCGTCCAGCGGCGCCTCCAGTTGCATCGGCGCGCCACTCACCGGATGCGCGAACGAAAGCCGCCACGCGTGCAGCAGCATCCGGTGGCAGGCAAAGTGCTGCTTGTAGAGGCGATTGTGGTCGCCGCGGCCGTGCTGGCAGTCGCCGATCACCGGGTGATGGATGTGCGCCAGGTGCTTGCGAATCTGGCGGAAGCGGCCGCTCTCAGGCTCCGCCAGCAGCAGTGCGTAGCGTTGCTGCGGGTAGCGGCCGAGTGCGATCGGCACCTCGATCGTGGCCAGGCGCCGGTAGCGCGTGCGCGCTTCGCGGCGCGGGCCGGTTTCGCGCGAGCCGGGCAGGGGATAGTCGATCACACCTTCGGCCGGCTCCGGCCAGCCGCGCACCACCACCAGGTATTGCTTGTGCACCGTGCGCTGCATGAACTGCTCGCCAAGCGCGGCGGCGACCTCCTTGCTGCGCGCCACCAGCAGCACGCCGCTGGTGGCGCGGTCGAGCCGGTGCGCCAGGTACACGTTGCCGCCGACCTGCTCGCGCAGCAGGTCGATCAGGAACGCGTCGGCGGGCCCCACGAACGTCGAGCGATGCACGGCCAGGTTCGCGGGCTTGTTCACCGCGATCAGCGCGTCGTCCTGGTAGAGGATGTCGATCATGCGTTCGAGCTTCCGCGCTCTGGTTATTCGTGGGAGCCCGCTCGCGGGCGATGCTGCGGGTGCCCGTGAAAAGCATCGCCCGCGAGCGGGCTCCTGCACGGTCAACGCGAGCGCGGCCAGCCGATGGCGAAGGAGAGGAAACCGGCGATACCGGCGCCCAGCGGCGGCCAGATGCCGTGTTGCGGGGCCAGCGTCCACAGCAGCGCGGCGCCGATCAGCAGTGCGCTGCCGAGCAGGCTGCAGGCCAGCGTCCTGTGCTGGCGACGGGCATTCTCCTGCGCCAGTTTGAGGGCCAGCGGATCGGCTGGCTCACGCCGCTCGCCGCGGCCGATCTGACGCAGCGCATCACGTACCAGGTCGGGAAACTCCGGCGCGTGGTGCAGCCATTCGGGTAACCGTTTGCGCACGTCGCGCAGGGTGCGCAGCGGGCTGTAGCGCTGGCGCAGGATCCGCTTGAGCACCGGATGCGCGACTGCCCAGATGTCGATCTCCGGATCGAGCATGCGGCCGACGCCCTCGATGTTGAGCAGGGTCTTCTGCAGCAGGATCAGCTGCGGCTGCAGGGTCAGCTCGAAGCGGCGCGCGGTCTGGAACAGCTTGACCACCAGCTCGGCCAGTGAAATCTGCGACAGCGGGCGGGTGAAATACGGCTCGCATACGGTGCGCACGGCGGCTTCCAGTTCGTCCAGCCGCACGTCGGCGGGCATCCAGCCGGCGGCCACATGCAGTTGCGCGATGCGTGCGTAGTCGCGTTCGAACAGTGCGATGAAGTTCTGCGCCAGCCAGTACTGGTCGGCCTCGGGCAGCGAGCCCATGATGCCGAAGTCCAGCGCGATGAAGCGCGGCTCGTCCAGGCGCGACGGGTCCACCCAGATGTTGCCGGGGTGGGCGTCGGCGTGGAAGAAATTGTCGCGGAACACCTGCTCGTAGAACACCCGCACGCCCTTGGCGGCCAGTGCCTTGCGGTCGAGCCCGGCGGCGTCGATCGCTGCGATGTCGTCGCTGCTGATGCCGTGCACGCGCTCCAGCGTCAGCACGCGCGAGGCGGTCAGTTCCCAGTGCACCGCCGGCACGTACAGGTCCACGCCGCTGGCGAAGTTGCGCTTGAGCAGGCTGGCGCTGGCGCCTTCGCGCTGCAGGTCGAGTTCGTTCTCCAGCATCTTCTCGACTTCGGCGACGACGTCGAGCGGGCGGATCTTGTCGGCATTCGGGTGCCAGCGCTGGGCCAGTTCGCCGAGCGAGCGCAGCAGCTTCACGTCGCGGGAGATCTGCGCGTCGATGCCCGGCCGCAGCACCTTCACCACCACCTCGCGGCCGTCGGCCAGGGTGGCGGCATGCACCTGGGCGATCGAGGCCGAGGCCAGCGGCGTCTCGTCGAATTGGGCGTATAGACGTCCAACCGGGAGTTTCAGCTCCCGCTCGACGATGGCACGCGCCTCGCTGCCGGGGAACGGCGCCACCTGGTCCTGCAGCAGCGACAGTTCGTCGGCAATGTCGGCGGGCACCAGGTCGCGGCGGGTCGACAGCACCTGGCCGGCCTTGACGAAAATCGGCCCCAGCTCGGTCAGCGCCCGGCGCAGGCGTTCGCCGCGCGAGAGGCTGGCCACGTTGGCGCGCGGTCGCGCCAGCAGCGGGCGCAGCAGTTTCAGCGGGCGGAACAGGTGCGCGGCGTCGACCAGTTCATCCAGCCGCCATGCCAGCAGCACCGAGGCCACTCGCAGCAGGCGCGGCACCACGCGCAGCGGCGTCACGCGGTGTCGCCCTGCAGTTGCCGCGCCAGCCGCTGCACGCGTGCGGCCAGTCGTTCGCTGTGTTCGCGCAAACTGTCCACTTCGTCGAGAAAGGTGTCGACTTCGCCAGGCGCCAGGGCCACGCGGGTTTCGTCGCGCACCCAGTCGGCGGCGTCTTCGACGAGATGGGCGCCACTTTCGCGGGCATGCGCCAGGCCCTTGCGCACGGCCCTGGCCAACGGCACGCCGAGCACGTCGCCGAAACTGCGCGCGAAGGCCTCCTCGAAATCCGGCGCGAACTTGCCGGCCAGCTTTTCCAGGCGGCGCGCCAGTTCGGCATCGCCGGCGATCTCCACCTTGCCCGGCGCGATGCCGTCGTCGTCGCGGCGCAGCAGCATCGCCAGCAGGCTGCCCGGCGTCGCGGCCACCTTCAGCTGGCTGTCGTCGCGCGGCGGGCCGACTTTCAGGTGCGCCTGATCGACCGTGATGGCCAGCGCCAACTCCGGCCCGCGCAGATGCAACTGCACGCTGCGACCGTTCAACGCGGTCAGCCGCTGATGCGTGTCGGGATCGAGCGACAGCGTGTGATTCAGCGCGGTTTCCAGCGCGCGCCCGGCGAGCTTGCGCAGTGGTTGCGGCATCCAGGCGTTGGGGGTGGCAGCGTTCATCCGCCGATTGTAGCGGGGCGGCGCGGGCGCCGCCGGGAATGGGGAATGGGGAATCGGGAATCGGAGGAGGGCTCTTTCGCCAGCTTGCAAGGTGCCGTGGGTGCCGACGCTTCTGCCTTTCTATTCCCGGTTCCCTGTTCCCGATTCCCCGCTCTCACCGGCGAAACCGAGCTGGCGCCAGGCCTCGTAGACCGCCACGGCGACGGTGTTCGACAGGTTCAGGCTGCGGCTGTGCGGGCGCATCGGCAGGCGCAGGCGTTGCGTCGGCGGGATGGTGTCCAGCACGTCGTCCGGCAGGCCGGCGGTTTCGCAGCCGAACAGCAGCGCGTCGCCGTCGGCAAAACGCACGTCGACGTGGGGCACGCTGCCGCGCGTGGTGAAGGCGAACACGCGTGGCGCGCCGAGCGCGGCGAGGCAGGCGGACAGGTCCTCGTGCACCGCGACGCTGGCGTATTCGTGATAGTCCAGCCCGGCGCGGCGCAGGCGGGCGTCGTCGAGCTCGAAGCCCAGTGGACGCACCAGGTGCAGTGCCGCGCCGGTATTCGCGCAAAGACGGATCACGTTGCCGGTGTTGGGAGGGATCTCGGGGCGATGCAGGATGACATGGAGCATCCACGCATTATCGCTTGCGCCATGCTCAGCTGGCCACGCGCGGGCAGACCACGCCGTCCGGCGGCAGCGCGCAGCTGCTCGGCGCGGCCAGCAGGATGGTGGCGATGCCGCCGTCGTGGGCGAGCTCGACCGGCGGCGTGGCGGTGGTGGTGGTCAGCATGGCGGCGAGGATGAGGCCGCACACCACGAGGCTGGCAATGAACAATCCGTGCAGCATGAAAGTCTCGAATTTCACGGTTACATCTCCGATGCGTAAGTGAGCCCTGCAGCCCGATGAAAGCAATCCCTGTGCCACGCCTGGATATGCGGCCAACATGCTGATTTTTCAAGGTTTAGATAGCCGCCTCGACGCCCCGGCCGTTGTCCGCGGACAGTCGTCCGGTGGCGTCCGGACAGCGGTGCCCCGCGCCACCGCACGGGCCGTCGACCGTGCCACAAGTCATTTGCGATGCCCGGGCGCGGCCGGGTAGCCTGCCCGGACCATTCGCGAAAACAGGAGGTTCACCGTGAAAAAAACGCCGCTTGCCCTGCTCATCTCCGGCTTGCTCACGTTCGGGGTCGCCGCGCCGACACTGCTGGTCGCCGCCCCCGCGCAGGCGGTCGAGGCCGCCGCTGCAGCGACGCAGCAGATCCCCGACCTGGCCTATTCCCGTTTCGTGCTGCCCAACGGCCTGACCGTGGTGGTGCATGAAGACCACAAGGCGCCGGTGGTGGCGGTGAGCGTGTGGTATCACGTCGGCTCCTCCTATGAGCCCAAGGGCAAGACCGGCTTCGCGCACCTGTTCGAGCACCTGATGTTCCAGGGTTCGGAGAATCACAAGGACGAGTTCTTCAAGCCGTTCGAGCTGGCCGGCGCCACCGACCAGAATGGCACCACCTGGCTCGACCGCACCAACTATTTCGAAACCGTGCCGACCACCGCGCTGGACATGGCGCTGTGGATGGAATCGGACCGCATGGGCCACCTGCTCGGTGCCATCGGCCAGCCGCAGCTCGACGAACAGCGCGGCGTGGTGCAGAACGAGAAGCGCCAGGGCGAAAACCAGCCTTACGGCCGCGCCAGCGAACTGATCCAGGCCGAGGCGTTCCCGGCCAACCATCCCTACCATCACGACACCATCGGCTCGATGGCGGATTTGAACGCAGCCTCGCTCGGCGACGTCAAGCAGTGGTTCCGCGACTACTACGGCGCGGCCAACACGGTGGTGGTGCTGGCCGGCGACATCACGCCGGCGGTGGCGAAGGAGAAGATGCTGAAGTACTTCGGCGACATCGCCGCCGGTCCGCAGGTGCCGCGCCCGCAGCCGTGGATTGCCGCGCGCGACAAGTCCACCCGCGGCACGATGACCGACAACGTCGCGCAGACCCGCATCTACCGCGAATGGAACGTGCCGGCGCGCGGCAGCCATGACGAGAACCTGCTGGAGCTGGCCGCCGCCGTGCTCGGCGGCAGCAAGACCTCGCGGCTGTACCAGCGCCTGGTCTACCAGGACAAGCTCGCCGACAGCGTCTCCGTCTACGTCGAGCAGCATTCGCTGGCCAGCCTGTTCCAGTTGCAGGTCGACGTGAAGAAGGGCGTCGACCCGGCCAAGGTCGAGGCCGCGATCGCCGACGAATGGCAGAAGTTCCTCAACGATGGCCCCACCGCCGACGAACTGGCGCGGGTCAAGACCGAAACCCGCGCCTCCTTCGTGCGCGGCCTGGAGCGCGTCAACACGCAGGCCTCGATCCTGGCCGAGGGCCAGCTGTACCACGGCGATCCGGGGCACTATCTGAAGGACTTCAGCACCCTGATGGCGGCGACGCCGGCCAGCGTCAAGGCGGTGGCGAACCAGTGGATCGCCAAGGGCGACTACACCCTGACCGTGGTGCCCGGCAAGGTGGAGGACGCCGACATGGCCACCGTGGCCGGCCGGGCCGCCGCGTCCGGTGCGCCGGCGCCGGTGCTCACGCCCAAGGGCGATTACAAGACCGTGGCCAGCGACGTCGATCGCAGCAAGGGCGTGCCCGAAGTCGCCAGCTTCCCCGACCTCGCGTTCCCGACCCTGCAGCACGGCAAGCTCGACAACGGCGTCGAAGTGGTCCTGGCCGAACGCCACGGCGTGCCGGCGGTGCAGATGCAGTTGCTGTTCGACGCCGGTTACGCGGCCGACCAGGGCCGCAAGCTGGGCACCTCCAGCTTCACCATGTCGATGCTCGACGAAGGCACCCGGGACCTCGATTCGGTCGAGATCGCCAAGCGCAAGCAGCGCCTGGGCGCGATCATCGCCAGCGGTTGCGGGCTGGATTACTGCAATGCCTCGCTGAATGCGCTGGACGACCAGCTCAAGCCCTCGCTCGACCTGTTCGCCGACATCGTGCGCAACCCGGCGTTCCGCGATGCCGACGTCAGCCGCCTGCGCGGCCAGTGGCTGGCCGGCATCGCCCAGGAGAAGAGCCAGCCCATCGGCATCGCGCTGCGCACCCTGCCGCCGCTGCTGTACGGCAAGGGCCACGCCTACGCGATCCCGTTCACCGGCACCGGCACCGAAGCCTCGATCAAGTCGCTGACCGATGCCGACATGCGCCAGTTCATGACCGACTACATCCGCCCGGACAACATGAAGATCCTGGTGGCCGGCGATACCACGATGGCGAAGATCATCCCGCAGTTGAACGCGGTGTTCGGCAACTGGAAGGCGCCGGCGAGCAAGGTGCCGGCCAAGAACATCGGCAAGGTCGCGCCGCCGGAACAGGTGCGCGTGTTCCTGGTCGATCGCCCCGGAGCGCAGCAGAGCCTGATCCTCGCCGGCAGTCTGGCGCCGTCCACCGAGGCGCCGAACAACCTGCAGATCCAGACCATGAACGGCGCCTTCGGCGGCAGCTTCACCTCGCGCCTCAACATGAACCTGCGCGAGGACAAGCACTGGGCCTACGGCGCCTTCAGCTTCCTGCAGAACGCGGTCGGGCAGCGCCCGTTCATGCTCTACGCACCGGTGCAGACCGACAAGACCGCGGCGTCGGTCAGCGAGATGCTGAAGGAAGCGCGCGGGGTGATCGGCGACAAGCCGCTGACCGCGCAGGAGATCAGCAAGATCAAGGTCGGCGACGTGCGCAGCATGCCGGGTCAGTACCAGACCACCCAGGCGGTGATGGGCGCCATGCAGGGCATCGCCCAGTACAACCGCCCGGATGACTACGTGCAGACCCTGAAGTCGCGCATCGAGGCGCAGACCGATGCGTCGGTGGAGGCTGCGGCGAAGGAGATCATCCACCCGGACCAGCTGACCTGGGTGATCGTCGGCGACCTGGCCAAGATCGAGTCGCCGATCCGCGCGCTGAAGCTCGGCACGGTCGAGGTGCTCGACGCTGACGGCAAGCCGGTGGCGGCCAAGCCGGCAAAGTGAGTCGCGCTGCCGCGCCGGCTGAACCGGCGCGGCAAGCGGCGGATGGAGCGAGGGACGCCGGCGCGCCGGCGCGTTACGATGGAGGCCGGACCGTCCTGGTCCGGCCTCTTTTCATGCCCTCAAGACCTGCCGCGGAGCCACCCATGCGCAAGACCCTGTTGTTGCTCGTCCCCATCCTGTTGCTCGGCGCCTGCAGTTGGGGCATCACCCTGGATTCGGCCGGCAAGAACGTGCGCACCGCCTGGAGCGGCGATGTTTCCAGCTGCCGCGAACTGGGCAAGGTCACCGTCTCGGTGATGAACCGCGTCGGTCCGGTCGACCGCAACGACATCAAGGTGCGCGACGAACTGGAAGTGCTCGCGCGCAACGAGGCGGCCAAGATGCACGCCGACACCATCAAGCCGCTGGCCGAACCGGCCGATGGCTCGCAGCCGTGGGGCGCCTACCAGTGCGGCAGCAACCCGCCCAAGCCGGGGGCGGGCCGACCGGCTTCGGCCCAATCGGCCAAGGGCGACGTGCAGACGTTCCCGGTGTCGGGCGGCTGACCCCTTCGACGGTCAATCCATGCTGATCCAGCCGCGTTCTCCCGCAATGCGCAGCGAGGTGCCGAGCACCGCGCTGAGCGACTGGAGGCGCGCGAGGATGCGTTGTGCATCCTCGCCTCGCGCGATCCTGGGGCGACCCCGCGTTTCGTCCTGGCGACTCGCATCGTCGCCCCTCTCGTTGAGCACCACCGGCACCAGTTCGAGCTGACGCATCGAGCCATCGCGCCGATGAAGGTGCGCGATCATGCTTTCCCACACCTCGGGCGGGTAGTAGCCGGGCTCGGTGCGGGAATGAAAGATCAGGCTGCCCATGCCATGGAAGATCGGCACCCCGTGATGAAGCTCGATCCCGTGCAGCAGCGGGGCGCCGTGCGAAAAGAATGCGCCGGCACCGGCTTCGGCGCAGCTCCGCGCGAATTCGCGCGCCCATGGCTGGGTGACGCGCATGTCGCCGCGCCAATCGTGGTTGTGCAGGCAGGCGACGACGAAGGCCGTGCCGGCCGCCGCGCGGATCGACTGAAGGATTCGTTCCACATCGTCCTGGTCGGGTGTGCCGGCTGCGGTCAGGCGCAGCTCGTTGATGCCGGCGCCTGAACTTGTTGCCGCCACGCCCGGACGGATCTTGCCGGCCGCCATGGCCACCAGCGCGACACGGCGACCGCGCGCCTTGAAGCAGGCGGCACCGCTGGCTTCGGCGAGGTCGCTGCCGCTGCCGGCGGTGGCGAAACCGGCATGTTGCGCGGCGCTGCGGGTGGCCAGTACGCCCGCACGGCCGAAATCGCCGGCGTGGTTGTTGGCCAGGGCCAGCATGTCGAAGCCGAACGAGCGCAGGCAGCGCAAGGCGTCGGGGCCCGCGGCATGCAGGAACAGCCCTTGGCGAGTCGGTGCGCCCGACGCGCCAACGCGTATGGGCGTCTCCAAGTCGGTCATGGCAACGTCGCCGCGACGTACCTGGGCGATCACTTCGGCGAGGCCGGGATAGGGCTCGTGGCAGAGGTCGTGCGCGATCAGCGCCTGCCCGGTGAGGGTGAGGGTCAGCTCGCGGCGTTCGGCCGCGCGCACGGCAACGCCCGGCAACAGCGGCGTCATCGCCAGGGCGGCGAGCAGCCGCCGGCGCTGCAGATTGCACGACTCGACCATGACGCCCCTCGCTCGATCCGGACCCGACAGCCCCAGCTATCCACGTCCACCGGGCCGCTTGCAAGCTTATTCGCGTACCTGCGCATACCATACCAAAATGGCATGGACGCATTACCGGACTCGATAAGATTGCATATGTTCAGTCCGCGTGAATTACTCGATACCAAGGCAGATGCTCCGGCGAACTGGTCGCCACGCATGGTTTCGGGAGGGGTGATGAACAAGATGGCTGGCAAGGGGGAGTCACGGCGTGTACCGCGCCTGGGTGTGATGATGGTGGCGATTGCGGGGGCGCTGGCGGCGGGCGGAATGCCGGCGACTGCGGATGCGCAGAGCACCGCGGACACGACGAGCGGCGATGCGAACAAGGCGAAGACGCTGGAGACGGTCAGCGTGGTCGGCTCGCGCATCCGCCGCAAGGACGAGGTGGCGGCCAGCCCGGTGTTTACCATGGAGCGCAACGAGATCGAGGCTACCGGCGTGGTCTCGGTCGGCGAGTTGCTGCAGGAGCTGCCATCGGTAGGTTCCAGCTTCAACTCGACCGGCTCGGGCGGCACCAGCCATGGCTCCCGCTCGTTGAACCTGCGCAACCTGGGCGCCAACCGCTCGCTGGTTCTGGTCAACGGGCGGCGCTGGGTGAACGGAGCCGGTACCCGCGGTTTTCGCGACTTTGTCGACCTGAACACGATTCCGCTGGCCGCGGTCGAGCGGATCGAAGTGCTGCTGGACGGCGCCACCGCCATCTACGGCGCCGACGCGATCGCCGGCGTGGTCAACATCATCACCTTCAGCGAGTTCGATGGGCTGAAGGCGAGCAGCTATGTCGGCCAGACCGACAAGGGCGACGGTTTCACACACAACGAGGATTTCCTCTGGGGCAAGTCCGGCGACTGGGGCTCGGCGCTGGTGTCGGCGACGGTCGCCGGCAGCAACGAGATCCTTGCCGGCCATCGCGACTTCTCGCGGGTGCCGCTGCAAGGGTTGAGCCGAAACACGCCGGCGGGCCGTTTCCGCAACAGCACGCCGGTGGATGGCTTCGGCACCAAGGCGTTCGTGCCGGACGGCAACGGCGGTTTTCGCCTGGACGTGCCGGACACCGACGTCTACAACGACCAGCCTGATACCACCTTGATCGGCCCCCTGGACATGGCTGGCGTGTATGGCCAGTTGCGCTTCCACGTCAGTGATGCGGTGACCTTCGTGACCGAAGGCCTGTACAACACGCGCGAATCGAGCCAGCGCTTCCCGCCGGCAACGCCACGCATCCGCGGCGGCGACGGCATGACGATTCCGGCCGACCACCCGTACAACCCGTTCGGCGTGGACTTCCAGGGCACGGGCACCAAGTTCGAGGTGGTGCGGACGATCACCGAGCTGGGGCCGCGCATCAACACGCAGAACGTTGACACGATGCGTGTGGCGGCCGGATTCGAAGGCGATTTCTCCAATGGCTGGTCGTGGAACAGCTTCTATACGTATGCCCAGAACAAGGCGAAGTGGACCTCGGCCAATCAGATCGATCTGGACAAGGTCGCGCTGGCACTGGGCCCGAACGCCCGCTGCGCGGCCAACAACTGCGTGCCGCTGAACATCTTCGGCACCATCACCCCGGAGATGGCCAACTACATCCGCGCCACTGGCGTCGACCACAACGGCACCAAACAGCACGACTTCACCGCCAACCTCACCGGCGACCTGTTCAAGTTGCCGGCCGGAATGCTGGCGTTCGCCGGTGGCGTCGAGTACCGCAAGGAATCGGGCTACGACCAGCCCAGCCCGTACTTCAATGAAACGCCGCAGTTCATCACCTACAGCCGCAAGACCACCTCGGCGCCGCGCCTGCCGACCGCCGGCTCCTACGATCTGAAAGAGGCCTATGTCGAGTTCAACGTGCCGTTGCTGGCGAACCTTCCGGCGGTCAAGCAACTGGAGCTGTCCGCCGCGACGCGCTACTCGAGCTACAACACGTTCGGCAACACCACCAACAGCAAGCTCGGCCTGGTCTGGCGGCCGTGGAACGACCTGATGCTGCGCACCACCTGGGCGCAGGGTTTTCGCGCGCCCTCGATCAACGAACTCTACGCCGGCCTGCGTCAGACCAACTTGCCGGCGGTTGACCCCTGCAACGGCGGCGGCGCCGGCAAGCCCGGGTGTGCCGGGGTGCCGACCAGCTACGACCAGCGCAACTACTCGGGCGGCTCGATCCTCTCGACCGTGGGCGGCAACCCCGACCTGCGGCCGGAAACCTCGGTCAATCGCAGCAGCGGCTTCATCTACACGCCGAGCTTTGCCAAGGGCCTGACCTGGTCGGTCGACTGGTACGACATCGACCTGAAGGAGGCGATCTCCAGCTTCGGCTCGCAGAACCTGCTCGACCTGTGCGCCAATACCGGTCAACGCTGCAACCTGATCAAGCGCGACACCAGCGGCGAGATCATCAACCTGATCGACGGCCCGATCAACCTGAACCGGCTCAAGGCCAGCGGCGTCGATACGACCATGCGCTACCAGTTGCCGACGATGGCGGCGGGCAATGTCGGGCTGATGTTCAACGCGGCTTACCTCAACGCGTTCGATCGTTACGACACCTTGCCCAGCGGGGAGGTGCGCGTGGCCAGGCGGGCCGGAAAATCGGACATCGCGCGCGAGAGTTTCCCGCGCTGGAAAGCGAACACCGCCGTCGACTGGTCGCGTGGCCTGTGGTCAGCGAACTGGAGCATGCATTACATCGGCAGCACCGACGAGGGCCCGGCGCCGGGCTATGGCCGGATCCCGGCGCAGATCACCCATGACGTGTGGGGTGCCTATACGCTGCGCTCGCAACTGATGACCTTCACCCTTGGCGTGCAGAACCTGTTCGACAAGGACCCGCCGCTGTCCTATGTCAACGGCGGCGACCTCAACTTCGACATGAGCACCTACAACCCGCGTGGCCGCTTCATCTACGTGAAGGCCACGATCACCCTCTGAGACGGGCACCGGCGGCATCGGCGCGATGTCGCCGACCGCCGGCCCGGGCCGCCGCGGGAGCGGGCGCCGGCGACCCGCTCAACCACATGGATCTTCCCAGCATGGCCAACCGTCCCGTCACCGATGGCAAACCTGCACAGCGGCCCCGTCGCAAGATCGACGTGCACCCGGTGCTGATGCTGGTGTCCGTGCTGTTGCTGTGCGCGGTGCTCACCTACGTCCTGGACTCCGGCGCGTTCCAGCGCGTCGATGGGCGGGTGGTGCCGGGGACCTACTCGGTGATCCCGAAATCGTTCGACTGGTGGCACCTGCTTGGCTTGGGCGCGGCCGGCGAGCAGGCGCGCCCGGCCGGCGTCATCACGGTGCTCGAATCCATCCCGCTGGGACTGGTGCGAAACGCCTCGCTGATCTTCATGGTGATGTTCGTCGGCGGCCTGTTCGGCGTGTTCAAGCAGACCGGTGCGCTGGACGCCGGCCTCGACCAGCTGGTGCATCGCTCGCGCGGGAATGTCTACCTGCTGGCGCCGGTGCTGATGGGTGCGCTGGCGGCGGGCAGCTCGTTCCTGGGCCTGATTTCGGAGTATCTGGTGGTGTTGCCGGTCTTGCTGTCGATGGCCGAGCGGCTGCGCCTGAGTCCGCTGTACGCGGTGGCGATGCTGCTGATCGCGGCCAAGCTGGGCTACATCGCCTCGGTCAGCAATCCGGTGGTACTGCCGATCGCGCAAGGCATCGTGCAGGTGCCGATCTTCAGCGGTTTCGGCATGCGCCTGGCGGTGCTGGCGGTGTTCCTGCCGATCGGCATCGCCTATCTGCTGTACCGCATCCGCCGCAGCGGTTTCACCAAGGCGGATTTCGCGCCTGCCGCGGGATCGCTGTCGGGGCGGCACCTGGGCGTGCTGCTGCTGCTGGGCCTGGCGATCGTGCTGATGGTCTACGCCGGACGCGCCTGGAGCTGGCATTACAACGAGCTCAGCGCGTTCTACCTGGCGGTGACCGCGGGACTTGCCGTGATCGGCGGGCTGAGTGCGCGGGTCAGCGCGGATGCCTTCATCGATGGCATCAAGGGCATGATCCTGCCCTCGCTGCTGATCGGCCTGGCCGGCGCCATCCACGTGCTGCTGCAGGAGGCGAATATCCTCGACACCGTGGTCAACGCCATGGCCGGCCTGATCCACGGCCAGTCGTCGTGGATCGCCTCGCTGGCCATCATGTTCACCGAGGCGGGGCTGGATGTGCTGATTCCCTCGACCTCGGCCAAGGCTGCAATCAGCATTCCGATCCTGTGGCCGATCGGCCAGCTGTCGGGGCTGCAAGGCAACTCGGTGGTGCTGGCCTACTTGTTTGGCAACGGCCTGATGGCGACGGTCAGTCCCACCTCGGGGCTGATGCTGGCGATGCTGGCGATGGCGAAGGTGCACTACGGCGCGTGGGTGCGCTTCATGCTGCCGCTGACCCTGGTGCTGACGGTGGTGGCGACGGCATTCCTGCTGGTCGCCACGCGGATCGGTTACTGAGCATGGCGATCGGTGAGGGCATGGAGCAAACGCGGGCGGACACCGCCGACGCAGCGGCCGCAGGCCTGCAGCCGGGCCCGTACCCGGTACGCCTGCGCGCGGACGTGATGGTGACGATGCGCGATGGCGTGCAGTTGGCGGTCGATCTGTATCTGCCGGACGGCGCCAGCGGGTCGCGTTGGCCTTGCCTGCTCGAACGCACGCCCTACGACAAGGCGGGCACCGCGCAATCGGATGTCGTGGCCGGGTATCCACTGCCCTTGTCGAAACCGCAGATCGCGCGGTGGTTTGCCAGCCACGGCTTCGTGGTGGCGATGCAGGATTGTCGCGGTCGCTACCGTTCGCAAGGCGTGTTCACCAAGTACACCAACGAGGCCGTTGACGGTGTCGACACCCTCGCCTGGCTGGCGGCGCAGTCGTGGAGCGATGGCCGCGTGATCACCCAGGGCCTGTCCTATTGCGCGCACGTGCAGACGGCGCTGGGCAGCCTGGCGCCCGCGGCGCTGAGCGCCCAGTTCGTCGACTCCGGCGGCTTCTCCAACGCGTACCACGGCGGCATCCGGCAGGGTGGTGCGTTCGAACTCAAGCAGGCGACCTGGGCCTTGAAGCACGCCTTGCTGAGCCCGCTGACGCAGCAGGATTCCAGCCGCAAGGCAGCATTGCAGGCGCAGGACATTCGCGCCTGGTTTCGGCGCATGCCGTGGGCGCGCGGCGACTCGCCGGTCAGTGCGGCACCGGAATACGAGGACTACCTGTTCGAGCAATGGGAGCACGGCGATTTCGGCCCCTATTGGCAACAGGTCGAGTTGTGCGGTGAGCGCCATTACGACACCTACGCCGACGTGCCGATGGTGCACATGTCCAGCTGGTACGACCCCTACGTGCGCACCGCCACCGACAATTACCTCGGCCTGTCGCGGCGCAAGCATGCTCCGGTGCACCTGGTGATGGGGCCGTGGATTCATGGCCGGCGCTCGCAGACGTTCGCCGGCGATGTCGATTTCGGCGAGCAGGCGACACTGGATGCGGCGTTCGGCCACTCGTTCTACGAGCTGCGTCGCGCGTGGTACGACCATCTGCTGGGGCGACAGGCCGACAACCCGTTCGCGCGCGGTCGCGTGTCGATCTTCCTGATGGGCGGCGGCAGCGGCCGGCGCAACGCCGAGGGCCGGCTGGAGCACGGCGGGCGCTGGTTGCATGCCGACGACTGGCCCTTGCCCGGCACCACCAGCCAGGCGTGGCACCTGCATGCCGATGGCCGGCTCGACGCCACGCCGCCAGCGGAGCGGTTCGCGGCGCTGGACTATGTCTACGATCCCGCGCGACCGGTGCCGACCATCGGCGGCACCATCACCTCGGCCGAGGGGGTGATGCCACCGGGCGCCTTCGACCAGCGCGACGACGCCCGCTTCTTCGGCTGCGCCGGCACGGGTCGCGACATCGGCGAGCGCGACGATGTGTTGTGTTTTCGCAGCGCGCCGCTGGCGCGCGCGGTCGATATCGCCGGGCCCATCCGCGTGAGGCTGTTCGTTTCCTCCGATTGCCGGGATACCGACATCACCATCAAGCTGATCGACGAGTACCCGCCCCATGCCGACTACCCGCACGGTTTCGCGATGAACCTCAGCGACGGCATCCTGCGTTTGCGCTACCGCGATTCCTGGCAGCAGCCGCGCTGGCTGGCGCCGGGCGAGGTGGTCGAGGTGGAGGTGGAGGCCTTCGCCACTGCCAACCATTTCGCGGTGGGCCATCGGATCCGGCTGGACGTGTCCAGCAGCAACTATCCGCATTTCGACCTCAATCCGAACACCGATACGGCGCCCGGTCGCTGGCGCGAATCCAGGCCGGCGCACAATCGCGTGCATCTGGATCGCGCACACCCGTCGCGACTGCTGTTGCCGGTGTTGCCAGTGGCGTCGCCCGCTTGATCGTGTACGTTGTTCGGCAGCCCATTCACTGCCGCCACGTGGCGCCCCGCCCATGAAGCTCGACAACCTCAAGGCGCTGGAAGCCTTTCGCGAAATCATCCGGCTCGGTTCGGCCACCGCCGCCGGGCGCAGCCTGAGCTTGAGCCAGCCTGCGGTGAGCCGCCTGCTGGGGCAGTTCGAGACCGAACTGGGCTTCAAGTTGTTCCACCGCAGCAAGGGGCGGCTGCTGCCCACTTCGCAGGCGCTGCTGCTGTTCGAGGAGGTGGATCTGGCGCTGCAAGGCGTCGAGCGGATCAATGTGCTGGCCCAGGACATCCGCCAGACCAATGCCGGGCAACTGCGCGTGGTGGCGCCGCCGAGTTTCGCCGAGGGGCCGCTGGTGAAGCTGGTCGCTTCGTTCCTGAGCCTGCATCCCAATATCCACATCAATGTCGATTCGCGCACCCGGCCGACGGTGATGAACCTGGTTGCCACGCGCACCGCCGATTGCGGTTTCGGCAAACTGCCGCTGGATCATCCCGGCATCCGCCTGCGGCCGCTGATCAGCAGCCCCACGGTTTGCGTGCTGCCGCCGGCGCACCGCCTGTCGGCGGGCAAGCGCCCGATCGGCGCCAGGGATCTTGCCGGCGAACCGCTGATCCTGGTCGGCCATCGCGGCGGCGACACCCGCATGCGGATCGACCAGGCCTTCCAGCAGGCGGGGGTGCGCCAGACGGTGCGGCTGGAAGCCCACAACGTGGGCGCGGCCTGTGCGCTGGCGGCCGAAGGCGTCGGCATCGCGATCGTCAACGAGCTGCTGTCGCGCCATTCGTTGTGGACCGGCGTGCGCATTCGCCGCTTCGCGCCGACGATCGAGCAGGAGTACGTGTTCATGTCGTCCGCCAACGTGCGCGAGACATCCTTGACCGAGGCGTTCTACGAACACTGCCGCGCGTCGCTGGGACGCAGGCGCAGCGGGTCACCGCCGCCACGGCGAGGCTGACAGGGGCGGGCGCCAGCAAGCGCCGCCGCGGCGGTGCCAGGTGGATGGTGGCTTGTCACGGGTTGATCCGATGGTCGCCGGCGCTTGCCACGATGCGGCCGGCGCGACGGCAGCCCCGCCATGGGCATACCGGCAGCCGCCGGCGGAAATCGTCGCCTTGGCCGAGGCGCGCCCGCCACCGCGAGCGCTCAGCGACAGTCGGCAGCAGGTGCTGGTGCTGCCCTGACCCCCTCGGCGCCGGTGCGGGTCGCGCAGGGACCGGCCGGCGCGCGGAACGGTCCGGCCATGGTTCGCCGCAGGCAATTCCCGCCGGACGGGTCGTAGTGCGCGGCATGGTTTGCGATGATGGAGGAATGATTGCGCGCAAGACCCTGATGACAACACCTATCCGCCTGGCTCGACGCCTGGTGTCGCTGCCGCGACGCAAGGGCAATCCGCGCACAGCCTTGCCGGCGTTTGCGGTGGATGCGGCGGCGATCAGCTGCCTGTCCGATCCGGCGGCGTTCCGGCAAACCCTGCTGACGCTGATCGCGCAGGCTGCCCGGCGCATCGTGATCGTGACCTTGTACCTGCAGGACGACGATGGCGGTCGCGAGATATTGGCGGCGCTTTACGCGGCCAAGGCGCGCCGGCCCGAGCTGGACATCGGGGTGTTCGTCGACTGGCACCGCGCGCAGCGCGGGCTGATCGGCAAACACAAGAGCGCGGGCAACGCCGGCATGTACCGCGAATGGGCGCAGCGGCTGGGCGATGGCGTGCCGATCTACGGCGTGCCGGTGCAGAACCGCGAGTTGTTTGGCGTGCTGCACCTGAAGGGCTTCGTGATCGACGACGCGGTGTTGTACAGCGGCGCCAGTCTCAACGACGTCTACCTGGCGCGACACGATCGCTACCGACTCGATCGCTACCACCTGCTGCGGCATGCGGGCCTGGCCGACGCGATGGCCGGCTTCGTCGCGAACCGGCTCGCCGGCAGTGGCGCGGTGCGGCAGTTGAACGTGGCTGAGGTGCCGAGCACGCGCAGCCTGCAGCCGCAGATCCGCCGCTTGCGCGGGCAGTTGCAGCAGGCGCGGTACGAAGTGATCCCGGCGCTGCCGAATGCGGACCAGGTGGCGGTGACTCCGCTGCTGGGTTTTGGCCGCAGCGGCAACCAGCTCGACGCGGTGCTGCTGGCGCTGCTCCGGGAGGCGCGCGAGCGGGTGATCCTGCTGACGCCGTACTTCAACCTGCCACGTCCGGTACGGTTGGTGCTCGGCCAGTTGCTGCGGCGCGGCTGCCGCATCGACATCATGGTCGGCGACAAGGTCGCCAACGATTTCTACATACCGCCGGAGCAACCGTTCAAGACCATCGGCCTGCTGCCGTACCTGTACGAGAACAATCTGCGCCGCTTTGCGCGCGCGCACCGTGCGCAGATCGAGGCCGGCCGGTTGCGGCTGCACCTGTGGCGCGACGGCGACAACAGCTACCACCTGAAAGGCCTGTTCGTGGATGACGACGTGGCCGTGCTGACCGGCCACAACCTCAACCCGCGTGCATGGTCGCTGGATCTGGAAAACGGCCTGCTGCTGCGCGACCCGGCGAAACGGCTGCACGCGCAGCACGAGGCGGAATGGGCGGCACTGCGCCGGCACGCCGTGCAGCTGGCCGATTACCGCGCGCTGGAAAGCCCGCGCCAGTACCCGCCCGAAGTGCGTCGGCTGCTGCGCCGCTTGAACCGCACGCAACTCGCCCGCCTGGTCAATCGCCTGCTGTAGGGCGGGCACCGCCCGCCGCACGGCCGGAGAAGCCGGCGGGCATTGCCCGCCCTACGACGGCCGTCCGGTCAATCGCCTGCGGTAGGAGCGCACCCCGCGCGATGCTTTCCCGAATCCCGAATCCCGAATCCCGGCTCCAACGTATCGCGCACAGGTGCGCTCCTACGGGTTTGCGATCAGCCGGCTCAGGCGCATGTCCAGCCAGTTGGCCACGTTGCCCCATTCCCCGGCGAGGATGCTGAAGCACACCGTGTCGCGCAGGCTGCCGTCGGTGCGGCGGCGGTGCGCGCGCAGCACGCCTTCGCGTTGCGCGCCGAGGCGTTCGATCGCGCGCTGCGAATCCTCGTTCAGCACGTCGGTGTGGAACGCGACGGCCGCGCAGCCCAGGGTCTCGAACGCATGCTCAAGCAGCAACCGCTTGCAGGCGGTGTTGAGGTGGCTCTTCTGCCAGCGTTTCGCGTACCAGGTGTAGCCGATGGCCAGGCGCGGCACGGCGGCGTCGATCTCGTAATAGCGCGTGCTGCCGACGATGTCGCCGCCGCGCGCCTCGCGCACGGCGAACGGCAGCATGTGGCCTTCGCGCTGGCCTTGCAGCGCCTTCGCCACGTAATCGCCCGCCTGGCCCGGTGGCGGCACGCTGGTGACGGCGAGGTTCCACAGCTCGCCGTCGGCGGCGGCGGTTTCCAGCGCGGGCGCGTGTTCCGGCGTCAGCGGCTCCAGCACGACGTACTCGTCGTGCAGGCGGATCGGGGCGAACAGGGTCATGGGCTCAGGCGTCGAGGTCGGGGATCAGCTTGCTTTCCAGCCGCGCGATATGGTCCTTCAGCAGCAGCTTGCGCTTCTTGAGCCGGGTCAGCTGCAGTTCGTCGCGGCCGATGGCGTGGGCCAGTTCGTCGATCGCCACGTCGAGATCGCGATGTTCCAGCTTGAGCTCGGCAAGCAGGTGGGCGATTTCGGCGTGATCCTGGATCGGCATGGGAATGGCCAAACGTGTGACGTACCGCCCATTTTAGCGCGCTGGTGGCGCTGCGCCAGCGGTAATCGCCACGGATCACGCGGCGGCTCCGCGCGCTGCCGTGGGCGGCGGTTGCGGCCCGCCCGCCGCTGCGGTGGCCGGCCGGCTCTTGCTATAGTCGGCGGTGTTTCGCGCCGTTCTCCCGTGCGTCGCGCCGCCATGCCGGAGAAAGCCGTCCATCGACGGCCCCGGCGCGTGCCTTCCCCACCCATCGAGTACCGATCGTGTCCTTCTTTGCCCCCGTTGAAATGGCCCCTGGCGATCCGATCCTGGGCCTCACCGAAACCTATCTGGCGGACGCGCGGCCGCACAAGATCAACCTCGGCGTGGGCATCTACGTGGACGAGCAGGGGCGCATTCCGCTGCTGCCCACCGTGCACGAGGTGGAGCTGGCGCTGGCTGCGGCGGCGAAGCCGCGCGGCTACCTGCCGATCGACGGCCTCGCCGCGTACAACCGGCTGACCCAGCAGCTGGTGTTCGGCGAACGGTCGCCGCTGCTGGCGGCCGGCCGCGTGGCCACCGCGCAGACCATCGGCGGCAGCGCCGCGCTGCGCGTGGCGGCGGACCTGCTCAGGCAGGTGGCCGGTGCAAACGCGAAGGTCGCGATCAGCAACCCGAGCTGGGGCAACCATCACGTGGTGTTCCGCACCGCCGGCTTCGAACTGCTGGAGTACCGCTACTACGACGCGGCCAGCCACGGCCTGGATTTCGCCGGCATGCTGGAAGATCTGGGCCGGATGGAACCCGGCACCGTGGTGCTGCTGCATGCGTGCTGCCACAACCCCACCGGCGTGGATCTGGATGCCGCGCAATGGGCGCAACTGGTCGAATTGCTGCGCGAGCGCAAGCTGCTGCCGTTCGTCGACATGGCCTATCAGGGTTTCGACCGCGGCACCGAACAGGATGCCACCGCGGTGCGCGTGCTGGCGGACTCCGGCATCGAGGCGTTCGTGGTCGCCAACTCGTACTCCAAGTCGTTCTCGCTGTACGGCGAGCGCGTGGGCGCGCTGTCGATGGTCGGCGCCGATCGCGACGAGGCGGCGCGGCTGCAGTCGAAGATCAAGCAGGTCATCCGCACGATCTATTCCAGCCCGTCCACCCACGGCGCCGCACTGGTCGCCGGCGTGCTGGGCAGCGCCGAGCTGCGCGCGCGCTGGGAGCAGGAGCTGGGCGGCATGCGTTCGCGCATCCACGCGATGCGCGCGGGCTTCGTCGAGAAGCTGGCCGCGCTCGGCGCGCCGGATTTCGGCTTCATCAACAAGCAGGCCGGCATGTTCTCCTACTCCGGCCTGAGCAAGGCGCAGGTGCGCCGCCTGCGCGACGAGCACGCGATCTACGCCCTCGACAGCGGACGCATCTGCGTGGCGGCGTTGAACGAGTCCAACCTGGACGCCGTGGCCGCGGCGGTCGCCGCCGTCTGCCGCTGACTGTCCACCACCGCCTTGCTCCACCGTTCACCCTGAGCGTAGCGCAGCGGAGTCGAAGGGCACGCTGCGATACCCTTCGACTTCGGCCTTTCAGGCCTGCGCTCAGGCCGAACGGCGGGAGCTGAAATCCTTCCCGCCGGCTTCATCAATACCCGGATACCGAATGTTCTTTCGCAACCTCACCCTGTTCCGTTTTTCCCCCGCGGTCGCCACCGATCTCGATCGCCTCGACGAGGCCTTGGCCGAGCACCGGCTGCGCCCCTGCGGCCCGCTGGAGATGTTCACCAGGGGCTTCGTGCCGCCGGTCGGCCGCGGCGAGGGCGAGCCGCTCACCCATGCGGTGAAGCAGTCCACCCTGTTCACCGTCGGCGGCGAGGACAAGCTGCTGCCCGCCGCCGTCATCAACGACGAGCTGCATCGCAAGGTGCAGAAGATCGCCGAGGAGGAGGGCCGCAAGGTCGGCGGCCGCGAGCGCAAGCGGATCAAGGAGGACCTGCTCAACGAGCTGCTGCCGCGCGCCTTCGTGCGGCAGTCGCGCATGTCCGCCTACGTCGACAAGAAGCACGGCTGGCTGGTGCTGGACACCTCCAGCCGCAAGTCGGCCGAGAACGCGCTGAGCCAGGTGCGCGAGGCGCTGGGCAGCTTCCCGGCGGTGCCGCTGGCGCCGGAAGAAGGTCCGCGCGTGCTGATGACCGACTGGCTGGCCACCGGCAACCTGCCGGCCGGGCTGGCGCTGGGCGACGAATGCGAACTGCGCGACCCGGCCACCGCCACCGGCGCGATCGCCCGCTGCCGCCGCCAGGACCTGGATGCGGAAGAGGTCAAGGAGCACCTGCGCAACGGCAAGCAGGTATTCCTGCTGGGGCTGACCTTCGACGACCGCATCAGCTTCGTGCTGGGCGAGGACCTGGTCATCCGCAAGCTGAAGTTCCTCGACGTGGTGCTGGACGAGCTGGGCGACAGCCAGGCCGATGCCCACGCCGAAATGGACGCCAGTTTCGCCCTGTTGACGCTGGAACTGGCGCGGTTGCTGGCCAAACTGGAGGAATGGTTCGGCCTGCCGCGTCCCACCGACGGCTGAGATTTCGCAGCCGGCCGGAATTGCGGCCGGCCTGCCGCCCGGCCCTTGCGCCGGGGCGCCGGCTTGCCGGCATACTGTCTGTCCGGATTCGCCACGCCGACCGCGCGTGACGTACCGGATGGACGGCAGGACATGACGCAGCATCTCGAAGGCGACTGGCTGGAACTGGCGATGGCAGGCGGCAACACCATCCGGGTGTTGAAGGCCGCCCATCCGCGTGCGCGACGTTTGCGCCTCACCGTCACGCCCAAGGGCGCGCGGGTGTCGTATCCGCGCGGCACGCATCCGGCGCAGGTCAGCGCGTTCCTGCGCAGCCACGCCGTGTGGCTGGAGCAGAAGCTCGACGAACTGAACCTGATCGTCAAGCCGCTGCCGCCGCTGCGCATCGGCCATGCGTGCCACTTTCCGCTGCGCGGCGAACTGGTGGAACTGGACTGGTCCGAAGGCACCTATCCGAAGATCGAGGCGCATGCGCGCGGCCTGACGCTGGTGGTGCCGCGCCCGCACAGCCGCGCCTTGCCGATCGCCCGCGGCCTGCTCGCCTCCCACCTGGAGTTGCTGATCCGTCGCGACGTGTCGCGCTGGATGGCGGTCCACGTGCCGCAGCTGGGCCTGGCGCCGACCTCGCTGCGCATCCGCCCGATGAAGAGCCTGTGGGGCAGCCTGGACACGCGCGATCGCATCAACCTCGACCTCGCGCTGGCGCTGGCGCCGTCGGCCGCGTTGCGCTACGTGCTGGTTCATGAGCTGTGCCACCTGCGCGTGCGCAATCACTCGCCGCGCTTCTGGGCACTGGTGGAAACGCTTTATCCCGACTGGCGCGAACAGCGCGACTGGCTGCGCCAGCACGGCGCGATCCTCAAGGCCGAACTCGACCGGCTGGTCGCCGACGTGGCCGATTGAACGGCGCGGCGTCCTCGCCGGCTCAGGCGTCGGTGGTCTTCCAGCGTCGCGGTGTCTCGTTGGTGACGATCTCCACGCTGGAGCGCGCCGACTCCAGCGGACGCACCTCGACGGTCAGGCCGAAGGCGAGGCAGGGGTTCTCCGCGGCGATCGCGGCGGCTTCCTCCAGCGTGTCGGCCACGATGAACCAGTAGCCGCCGACCAGCTCCTTGGATTCGCTGAACGGACCATCCGTCACCGCATCGCGGGACACCAGCTTGCCGCGGTTCGCCAGGCGGCTGCCCGGTTTGAGCCGCCCTTGCGCCAGGCCTTCTTCGTACCAGGCGTAGAAGCGGTCGATGGTGTCCTGCACGGCGCCCTTGTCGGCGTCTTCGTCCCATTGTCCGCGCGAGATCAGCAGGTACTCGTTTGTGGGCATGGAACCTGGCCTCGATAGGGGGCGCGGTGACGCGCCGGTCAGACTGCCTTGCGCGGCTGGCGCACGTAGCGCGTGCGCAGCAGGATGTCCCACAGCGGCGTGGTGACGCCGAAGTTGGTATCCGGGTGGTAGTGGTGCACGTGGTGGGCGCCGGCCCAGCGGCGCAGCAGCGGCTGCTTGAAGCGCACGTGGTGGATGATGAAGTGGGCCAGGCCGTAGACGATGTAGCCGAGCGTGATCGAGCCGGCCAGCAGCAGCGCGAACCCGAACGGCATCAGCACCACCAGCACCGCGGTCAGCGCAATCAGCACCATCGCCGGCAGGAAGAACGGCAGCGAGTCGTAGCCGAGCGGACGCTCGTGGTGCATGCGGTGGCCCTGCTCGAACAGCGGGATGCGGGTGTGGAACATCCAGCGGTGGAAGAAGTACTCGATGAAGCTGAAGGCGAACAGGCCCAGTGCGATCGCGCCGGCAGCCAGCCAGGGACCGCCGTCGAGATGGCGCCAGCCGACGACCAGCAGCCAGGCGCCCAGCGCCGTGTCCAGCACCAGCTCGGTCCAGTAGTTGGTCCGCGTGGTGGACATCCGCGCAATCGCATCCACAGCTGAACGAACGAGGTTCTGCTTCATCGTTGCACTTTCTTGCCAGGCGCCATGCCGGTGTGCAGGCTCATGCGTGCATTCTCCCATGTCGGCAACCACAATCCATCATGTTTTCCCCCGCCGGCTGCCGTGGCGACCGGTTCCGTTCAGTGCGACAGCGCAAAACCGGTGAGTATCTGCGCCGTCGTCTCGGGCTTTTCCAGCATCGGCAGGTGGCCGCAGCCGTTGATCGTGCTGGTGCTGATCGCGCTGGCGGCGGTCAGTCCGTTGCGCAGGCTGTCCAGCGCCGAGATGTCGGTGATCCTGTCATCGTGGCACCACAACCCCAGCACCGGCATGGTCAGCCGGCCCAGCCGCTGCTGCAGCGCCAGCGGCTGCGCGTGCCAGGCCTGGAACGTGCGCTGGATGAAATCGCGGTCGCGCCGATTGCGCTCGACCAGCACGTCGACGAAGCGGCCGGGCCGGTCGGGCGGCTGCGCGAACTCCAGCGCGGCCAGCTGCGCATAACCGGCGCGGTCCCCGAACAGGTAGGGGTTGTTGCCCGCGCGTACCAGGCGCGTCAAGTCGCTCTCGCCGGCTTTCAGGCCGTACGCATCGAGCAGGGCCAGGCCGGCCACGCGCTGCGGCTGGTCGGCGGCATACGCGGCGGCGATCGCCGCACCGGTGCCGTGGCCGGCCAGCATGAAGCGCGGCAGTCGCAGTGCCTGCACGAAGGCGTCCAGTCGCGCGGCCTGCGCGTCGACGTCGTAGTTGCCCTGCGCCACGCGCGAGGATTCGCCCCAGCCGGGCAGGTCGGGGATGACCAGATGGAAATGTGCACTCAGCAACGCGGCTACCGGCAACCAGACATCCTTGTCGCCGGCGAAGCCGTGCAGCAGCACGATGGTCGGGCCTTCGCCGCCTTCGTAGTACGACCAGCGGGTGTCGCCGACCTGCACGCTGTGTGTTTCCAGCTTGGCCGCCATCGCCTCGCGTAGGTGCCCGGCGCGCATCAGCCATTGCGGCGCGAACAGGTAGCTGCCGCCCAGCACGATGGCCAGCAGCGCCACCAGCCAGGCAAGGAACTTCAGCCGCCGTCGCAGCATGCGCTTCCACAGCGGCGTGGTCGTATCGGTGGGCGAGGTCGGGCTCACTCAGGCTTGTCCGCCTGCTTCGCCTTGGCGAGGATGCCCTCCACCACCTGCTGGGTCAGCGGGTGGTAGCCGGCTTTCGCCTTGGCGTAGACCTGCTCGGCGAAGGCCAGTCCTTCCGGCGTTTTCACGAACGCCTTGTACAGCGGCGTGGTGAGGTAGATGCGGCCGATCCGGGTCATGTGCTCGGCGGCGGCATCCCACACCGCCTTGTCGCCGGCGGCAATCGCGTGGCTGTACCAGCGCATGCCGATCTCCGCGTTCGGCGTGCCGGTGAGGTGCCAGGCGGCGTCGAGCTGCTGCATCCTGTCCAGCGCCGGCGCGTCGGGCAGGCGGTCGAGGAAATACATCCACTCCTGCGTGTTCCATCCCTTCGCGTCGAGCTTGTCGGCCGCCAGCGTGCCGGCAAGAAATTCGCCGCGCTGCCTGTCGATCGCGTCGAAGCTCGGCGACTCGGGCAGCGGTGCATCCTTGGGGATGCCGCTGCCGTAGACCCATTCGCGCACCTCCGCCCAGCCCATCTTGCCGGGGTACTTCTCGATCAGGTTCGGCTTCATGTAGTCGAGCATCTGCTCGGTGGTGATGCTGTGCCAGGCGAAATGCTTGAAATAGCCCTTCAGGTAGGCATCGAAATCGGCGCGACCGAAGCGTTGCTCCAGCGTGCGCAGGAACCACGAGCCCTTGTCGTAGGCCACGTCGGAGAGCGAGTCATCGGCGCCCACGCCGCGCGGGTCGGGCGCCAGCTTCTGCGCGTTCTCGGCCATCGCGCCGATGCTTTTCTGCAGCGCGCGCGCCGACAGCAGTGCCTCCTCGTCGGCCTGGCTCTTGCCGTACACCGCCTCGGTGATGCGGCCCTGCACGTAGGTGGTGAAACCCTCGTTGAGCCAGATGTCACGCCACGCCGCGGCGGTGACGAGGTTGCCCGACCACGAGTGCGCCAGCTCGTGCGAGACCAGCGAAACCAGGCTCTTGTCGCCCACCAGCACGGTCGGGGTGGCGAACGTCATGTTGGGATTTTCCATGCCGCCGAACGGGAACGAGGGCGGCAGCACCAGGATGTCGTAGCGGCCCCAGGCGTAGGGGCCGTAGAGCTTCTCGGTGGCTTCGATCAGTTTCTCGGTGTCCTCGAATTCGTGCGCGGCCTTGGCCACCACCGAGGGTTCCGCGTACACGGCCGAGCGCGGGCCGGTTTCCTTCACCGCGAGGTCGCCGGCGGCGATCGCCAGCAGGTAGGACGGGATCGGGTGCGGCTGGTCGAACCTGAAATCGCCGTCAAGCGGATGCTGCGCGTCATTGAGCGCGCTCATCACCACGCGGATGTTCTTCGGCGCGCTGACGTGCGCGTCGTAGGTGAAGCGGATCGCCGGCGAGTCCTGCAGCGGCACCCACGAGCGCGCGTGGATGGATTCGGACTGCGAGAACATGAACGGCGCGCGCTTGTCCGCCGTCTGCGCCGGGGTCAGCCACTGCAGGCCGGACGCGGTGGGTGCCGTGCTGTAGACGATGCGCACCTGCGCCGGATGCTTCGGCGCGGTGATGGTGAGCTTGCTGCCCAGCTCCTTGTCGCGCGGTGCCAGCGCGTATTTCAGCGGCGTGGCCTTGCCGTCGGCGGCCAGCGCCTCGACCCTGGCGATCTTCAGGTCGCGCGTATCCAGCACCAGCGACTGCGCCTGCGGGTTGCGCCAATCCAGCTTCAGCGTCGCCTGGCCCGCGAGCTGCTTGTGCGGGAAGTCGATGTTGAGGTCGAGATCCAGATGCGTCACCCGCACCTGGTCGGGCTGGGCGTAGGAGTTCGGATCGTTGGCTTGGGCAGCCACCGGCAACAGCAGCGTACCGAAGGCAAGAAGCGGAAACAGGCGCATGGGCGGGAGATCTCTCGGGCCGGGAAACCCCGAGTATGCCACCGCCGCGCTGGCTGCCGCCTGTGACGAAAGCTCAGGGCAACTCGCCTGCCGAATGCGGGTCGCTCGCGTACGGATGCATGGTGGCGAGAAAGCCCGGTTGTGCCTCCACTCGGGCGATCCAGGCGCGGATGGCGGGATATTCGTCGAGCGCGAAGCCCGCCTCGGCCGCGCGGCTGCCGTAGGCGAACAGCGCGATGTCGGCGATGGTGTAACGCTCGCCGGCGATGAAGTCGCGCTCCGACAGCTCGCGCTCCAGGATCTCCAGCGTGCGCTGCGCCGCGTGGCGCTTTGCCTCCACCAGCGCGGGTGCGCGTTGCGCCAGCTTGCCGGTCAGCGTCCAGTGGCGCAGCGCGCCGAGCACCGACTCCACCCGCTCCTGCTCGAAATGCAGCCACTGCTGCACCTTGGCGCGGCCGAACGCATCACCCGGCACATACGGCGTGCCATCGGCCAGGTACATCAGGATCGCGTTCGATTCGGCCAGCGTGCGGCCGTCGTCCAGTTCGATCGCGGGCACCGTGCCGGTCGGGCTGATGCGCAGATAGCTTTCGCTGCGGCCCTCGCCCTCGAAGATGCTGACCTCCAGCGTGCGATACGGCCGGCCGAGGTGATGCAGCAGCTGGCGCACTTTCCAGGCGTTCTGCGAAGGCAGGTAGTCGTAGAGGGTCAGCATCGGCAACTCCATTGAGGTGAGGCGCGCATTCTGGCGTCACCGCGCCGGGCGCGCCATCCGCTTCTTGCGCCGACGCGGTTCCGGTCCGAAACGGCGTGCCGTCAGCAGTACCGATCGGCCAGCGCGTCAGTGGCCTCGACCAGGCGGTCGACGATGGCCGGGTCGGCCGCGCTGTGGCCGGCGAGCACGAAGTGCAGGGTGGCTTCGGGCCAGGCCTGGGCGAGGTCCCAGGCGCTGACGGCGGGGCAGATGATGTCGTAGCGGCCGTGCACGATGGTGGCCGGCAGGTGGCGGATGCGCGGCACGTCGCGCAGCAGCTGGTCCGGTTCGAGGAACAGCGCGTGACGGAAGTAGTGGGCTTCCATCAGCGCCAGGCTGACTGCGTGATGCGGGTCTTCGAAGATGCCGCCGGCGTCGGGGTCGTGCACCAGGGTGGTGCTGCCGCCTTCCCACGCGCTCCACGCCTGCGCTGCGGCGAGGCGGGTGGCTTCGTCGGTGCTGTTCAGGCGCTGCCAGTAGGCGTCCAGCATCTCGCCGCGCTCGTCGCTCGGGATGAAATCGCGGAAGCGCGCCCAGCGTTCGGGGAAGATCTGCCGTGCGCCGCCATCGAGTTCGTTGAACCAGCGCAATTCCTGTGGCCGGCCGAGGAAGATGCCGCGCAGCACGATGCCCAGGCAATGCTGCGGGTGGGCCTGGCTGTACGCCAGCGCCAGGGTCGAACCCCAGGAGCCGCCGAACACCACCCAGTGCTCGATGCCCAGGAAGGCGCGGATGCGCTCGATGTCGGCGACCAGGTGCGTGGTGGTGTTGTCGGTGAGTTCGGCGAACGGGGTGGACTGCCCGCAGCCGCGCTGGTCGAACAGCACGATGCGGTAGCGCGCCGGATCGAAGAAGCGACGGTGATAGGTCGACAGGCCGGCGCCCGGTCCGCCGTGCAGGAAGATCACCGGCAGGCCCAGCGGGTTGCCGCACTCCTCCACGTGCAGCGTGTGCAGCGCATCCACGGGGAGGCGATGGGTCTGGTACGGCTCGATCTCCGGGTACAGCTCGCGCATGGTCGGTGTTTCCTGCGGGGGTCAGGCGCTGGCGAACTGCAGCGCGGCGGTGAGGTCGCCCGGCGGCGGGCCGCCGGCGGCGATCATCGATGCGTCGCGCAGCTTCAGTCCGGGCAGCAGCTTGAGGTCGAAACGGCGGGTGAGGAAACGCAGGATCGAGCCGGTGTCGTAGATCGTGTGGTCGACGAAGCCCCGCTTCGCGTGTGGCGAGATCACCAGCGCCGGCACGCGCGTGCCCGGGCCCCAGCGATCGCCTTTCGGCGGCGCCACGTGATCCCACCAGCCGCCATTCTCGTCCACCGTGAGCACCACCAGCATGTTCGGCCACTGCGGGCTGCGCTGCAGCGCCTCGACCACTTGCGCCAGGTGCTCGTCGCCGGCATCGAGGCTGGCGTAGCCGGCGTGCATGTTGAGATTGCCTTGCGGCTTGTAGAGCGTCACCGGCGGCAATTGGCCGGCTTCGACCGCGGCAATGAAATGGTTGCTGTCGGCGCGGCTGCCGGTGCCGGCGTCGCGCAGATGCTGCGCACGCGCCGCCGTGCCCGGGGCGAACTGGCGGAAATAGTTGAGCGGCTGGTGGTGCGGCTGGAAATCCGGCACCTGCGGAAACTCGCTGTGGTCGCCTTCGCCCTTGCCGTCGAGCGCCAGCTGCCAGGCGCCGGCATACCAGGCCCAGTCGATACCGGCTTGCGACAGCACGTCGCCGATGGTCAGGTGGCTCTGCGCGGGCAGCGTGTTCGGGCTGGTCGCATCCGCCAGCCGCGGATCGCGCGGGTCATGGCTGAAGCCCGGCGCATAGGCCGGCCCCATGGTGTTGACCGCCCAGAAGTCCGGCGTCATGGCATCGCGCGAGGCCCATTCCGGGCGACCCTGCATCGCGCTCGCCGGAGAGCCTTCGGCGAACTTCGGCAGGATGCCGGTGGGGTCGTCACCCTGCACCTGGGCGATCTGCAGTTTCGCCGGGCTCTGGTCGGCGTGCGGGAAGTACGGCGGCTGCGCGGCGACCAGGTACTGGTGGTTGAGGAACGAGCCGCCGAATGCGCCCATGAAAAAGTTGTCGCACAAGGTGTACTGCCGCGCCAGCTGCCACAGGCGCAGGCTGCGGGCCGTGTCGGCGTAGTGGCCCATCGGCATCGCGCCGGTGTTGCTCCAGGCCACGAAGCCGTCGTTGCGGCCGCCGTTGATCTGCAGCTGGTTTTCGTAGAAGCGGTGCACCAGATCGCGGGTGATCACGCCGTGCGGCAGCAGCTCGCCATCGGGCGTGCGCAGCGCGAAAGGCCGGTTGGGCAAACCGGTGATGGCCTGCTCGTCGATGAGGTAGCGGCGCCCGCCGACCACCTGCTCGCGCGGCACCATGCCGCTCCACACCGGCGGCAGCGTGGTGAGCAGACTGCCGCCGCGGTCGCGCTGGCGGTACTCGGGCGAGTCGAGCGCCTTGAGCGGTTGCGCCAGGCCGGGGAAGCCGGCGAACAGGTTGTTGAAGCTGCGGTTCTCCGCGTACAGCACCACCACGTGCTGGATGTGCTGCCGCAGCAGCGCGTCGAGCGCCGCTTGATCTCCCGTCGGCGCACTGGCGTGGCGTGCGTCGTCGATGCGACAGCCGGCCAGCGTCGCGGCCGCACCCGCCAGCGCGATGCCGCCCAGCACGCGGCGCCGGGCAGGGTCGCGGGGTGCGTTCTCGTCGGCGTCGGGCGGTGCGCTCGGCTTGTCCGTCATGGCTGGGGAGACTCCGTCAGGGCCGCGGTGCGGCCTCGTCGTAGAAGCGCGCCAGATCCGCCTTCACTTGCTTCAAGGCGTCGACATCGAAGTAGATCATGTGACCGGACGGATAGAAACCGTACTCGATGTTCTTGCTGATCGCCGGGTCCAGGCTGAGGTGGCCCAGGTCGAACTCGGTGGCGTAGAACGGCGTGGCCAGGTCGTAGTAGCCGTTGGCGGAAAAGACCTTCAGATGCGGGTTGCGCCGCATCGTGTCGGCCAGGTCACTGCCCACGTACGGCGCCTGCGGGAAGCGCTGGTGCTCGCGCTTCCAGTCCCAGTTGCGGTTGATGACGCCGTAGTTGTTGGGCAGGTAGGCGTGGTCGCTGGCGTAGTTCAGGGCGCTGGTGGCGTACTGGTTGAAGGCGGCCAGGTAGGCGCCGGTGGCGGCATCGCTGGCGGCGTCGCCGTCGGGCGTCTCGCCGGCGGCATCCGGGTCGATGCCTTCGAAACGGCCGTCCAGACGTCCAACCGTGCGGCGCTGGTCGCGCAGCAGCTCCTTGCGGAAGCGGCTGGGGTCGATGCGCAGGTTGGCCTGCTTGATGTACGTCGTCGACAGGCCTATGTACTGGCTCAGCTGCGTGGCGATGCGGTCGGCCTCGGCCGGCGTGATCGCGTCGCCCCTGGCCAGTGCCAGGGTGTAGTCGGTGCTGGCGAACTGGCGCACGGCGGCGATGAAGCCGGCCAGGTCGGCGGGCTTGTTCGGTACCTTGTTGTGGTACCAGGCGATCGCGGCCTCGGTCGGCAGGTTGACGATGTAGCCGTGGTCGACACCGGTGTTGGCCCACACGCTGAAGTCCAGGATCGAGGACATCAGCACGATGCCGTTGAGCTCCATGCCCTGGTCCTGCAATTGCTTGGCCAGCACCGCCGAGCGGGTGGTGCCGTAGCTCTCGCCGAACAGGAACTTCGGCGAGTTCCAGCGGTGGTTGTCGCCGACGTAGCGGGTGATGAACTTCGCGAACGCGTCGGCATCCTGATCGATGCCGTAGAAGTCCTTGCCCTTGGCCGCGCCGACCAGCTGCGAATAGCCGGTGCCGGGCGCGTCGATGAAGACCAGGTCGGACTTGTCGAGCAGGCTGTATTCGTTCGGCACCGTGCTGTACGGCGGCGGCGGGATCGGCTGGTCGCCCGCGTTGGCCACCCGTACCGGCCCGACCGAACCCATGTGCAGCCACATGCTGGAGGAGCCGGGGCCGCCGTTGAACAGGAAGGTGACCGGCCGCTGCGCGGCCTTGCCGTCGCCGACGGTGTAGGCCACGTAGAACATGCTGACCGTGGGCTGGCCCTTGTCGTCCTTGATCAGCAAGGTGCCGGCGGTGGCCTTGTAGGCCACGTTGCGGCCATCGATGCGCACGCTGTGCGAGGTCACCACCTTGCGTTCGGGCGGGATCGGCAGCGTGTCCTTCTTGGTGTCCTTGTCGGCCTGGGACTTGCTGTCGTGCGGGTTGCTGTCGGCCGCATGCAGCGGGGCGGCAAGGCCGATGGCCAGGACGAAGGCGAGCGGGGCGATGAGGGAATGGCGCATGGCGAGAGGCTCCGTATCAGCGCTGCGGCGCGGCAAGGTCGTAGAAGCGGGCGAGATCGTGCTTGAGCTGCTGCAGCGCCTCGGTGTTGAGATAGATCATGTGCCCGGAAGGGTAGTAAGCGAACGACAGATTGCCGCGCAGCGAAGGGTCCAGGTTCATGTGCGCCAGGTCGTACTCGGTGATGAAGAACGGCGTGGCGAAATCGTAGTAACCGTTGAGCGAGAGCACCTTGAGGTTCGGATTGGTGCGCATCGCGTGCGCCAGGTCGCCGGCCACGTACGGCAGCGGCAGCGCGCGGCGCATGCCCGGGACGGCGTGCTTCCAGTCCCAGCCCTGGATGATCTTGCCGTAGGTGGGGCGGTAGTCGAGCTGGCTCGGGTAGTCGAGCTGGTCGGCAAGATAGTCGTGGAAGGCGCTGACGAAGGCGCCGCTGATGCCGGTGTCGGAGGGGTCGTACTCCGGCGTTTCGCCGGCGGCATCGGGGTCGGTGCCGGTGAAGCGGGCGTCGTAGCGGCCCAGGATGAGACGCTGGTCGCGCAGCAGTTCCTTGCGGAAGCGGCTGGGGCTCACGCGCAGGTTCGCCTGCTTGATGTATTGCACCGGCAGGCCGGTGAAGCCGGCCATCTGCGTGGCGATCGCGTCGAACTGTGCGGCGGGCAGATCCTGCCCCAGTGCCAGCGCGGAGGCGTACGGGCCACGCGCCCAGGCGCGGGCCTGGTCGACGAAGGCCTTCAGCTCGGCCGGCTTGTTCTGGCCGCTCTTGGAAGGCACTTTGTCGTGGTACCACGCGGCGGCGGCGAAGCTGGGCAGGTAGCCGACGTAGCTCTCGTCGTAGCCCGGCATGCGGATCGCGTAGTTGAGGATCGAGGACATCAGGATCACGCCGTTGAAGGCCATGCCCTTGTCCTGCAGCGCGTCGACCAGCGCGGCCGACCGGGTGGTGCCGTAGCTCTCGCCGTACAGGAACTTGGGCGAGTTCCAGCGCCGGTTGAGCGTGACGTAGCGCTCGATCGCGCGGCTGAAGGCGGAAATGTCCTGGTCCACGCCCCAGAAGTCCTTGCCGGTGGCCTTGCCCAGCGGGCGCGAATAACCGGCGCCGACGGCGTCGATGAAGACCAGGTCGGTCTTGTCGAGCAGGCTGTCGCCGTTGGCCACCAGGTGGTACGGCGCCGGCGCGGTGGCCTGCGGGCTGGCCGTCTCGATGCGCACCGGGCCGAGCGAGCCCATGTGCAGCCACACGCTGGAGGAACCCGGGCCGCCGTTGTAGAGGAAGGTCAGCGGGCGCTGCGAGGGCTTGCCGTCGTCGACGGTGTAGGCGACGTAGAACACGCTGGCCTGCGGCTGCTGCTTGTCGTCGCGGATGATCACCGTGCCGGCGGTGGCGGTGTACCTGATCGTGCGCCCGCCGATGGCGACGCTGTGCTGCGTGCGCACCGCCGTTTCATGGGCGGGGATGCGCGGATCGGTGCTGTCATGGGTGGCGCTGGATGACGCGTTGGCCGGCGCCGCGTCGGCGGCATGGGCGGCGGGCAGGCCGGCGAGCGCGATGGCACTGGCCAGCAATAGCGAAGCGAGGCGGCGCATGGGGTTCCCCTGAGTTCGAGCAGCGTTCGAGTATGCGACGCCGTGTCGATGCGCGACCGTGACAAAAGTACTGGTCGCCCCGCGCGACCGGTGGATCAGTCGCCCGACATCGCCATCGCCGCGTTCCACATCGCGCGGGTCAGGGGCCGGTTCTCGTGCGGCGTCTGCAGCACGATCAGGGTGGTGGTGCTGTTGCTGGCGCCGGTCTTGAGCAGGCGGTCGAGCACCGACTCCAGGTGCCCGGTGGACATCGCCACCACGTGCAGCAGGGCCGAGTCCTCGCCGGCCAGGCGGCGGCATTCGAGCACCTCGGGAATGTCCTCGACCAGGCTGCCGATGCGCGCGCAGGTGGCCCCGTCGCAGCGCAGGCGCACCATCGCGCTCAGCGCATAACCGAGCCGGCGCGGGTTGACCGTGGCGTGGTAGCCGCTGATCACGCCGGCATCCTCCAGTCGCCGCACCCGTTCGGCCACTGCGGGCGCGGACAGGCGCACCAGCCGGCCGAGTTCGGCGAAACCGAGTCGCGCATCGCGCTGCAGCGCCTCCAGCAATTGCCAGTCCTTGCCGTCCAGTGCGGATCGGCCATCGGTCGGTTTCGATTCCAAGGTGACAACCTCTTTCATCATTTCGATCAGCGGCGAAACATCGCGATTCCGCCGCGATGCATTATTCACCGGCGCCATCGCCAGGACTAGGATGCGCGCTTCCCCGCCGGAGAATCCCCCCATGGATACCGCTCAACGTCTCGATGGCCGTGCCCTGCTCGCCATCGCGATCGCCCTGCTCACCTGGTCGTCGGCGTATGCCGCGATCGCCTATGCATTGCCCGCGTTCACGCCGGGCGAGGTGGCGTTCGCGCGGCTGCTGATCGGCTCGCTGTGCTTCGCCGTGCTGCTTTGGATCAGGCGCGTGCCATTGCCGGCGCTGCGCGACTGGCCGCAACTGGCCCTGCTCGGCGTGCTTGGCCTGACCGTGTATCACCTGTGCCTGAACTACGCCGAGACGCGCATCGCCAGCGGCACCGCCTCGATCCTGATCTCGCTGGTGCCGGCGGCCACGGCGGCGGTGTCGGCGCTGTGGATCGGCGAACGGCTGGCCGCACGCACGTGGCTCGGGCTGGCGGTGGCCCTGCTCGGCACGGTGCTGGTGGTATTCGCCAGCGGACAGCGCGTGGAGGTCGATCCGCACGCCTTGCTGGTGCTGGTGTGCGTGGCCGTCTCGGCGGTCTTCTTCGTCGGCCAGAAGGCGCTGTTCTCGCGCAGCAGCATGGTCGGGGTCACCGCGTTCGCGATGTTCGCCGGCACGCTCGGCGCGTTGCCGTTCGGCTGGCATCTGCCGCAGGCGCTGGCAGCGGCCTCGTGGCCGCACATCGGCGCGCTGCTTTGGCTGGGCATCGCGCCGACCTTCGTCGGTTACCTGGCCTGGAATCTGGCGGTGAACCGCTCATCGGCCTCGCAGGTCAGCAGCTTCATCTACCTGTCGCCGCCGATCGCGCTGCTGATCGGCTGGCTGTGGCTGCACGAGGTTCCCGAGGTGCTGGTGCTGGTCGGTGGTGCGATCACCATCGGCGGCGTGGTGCTGGCCAACGCACGGCGGCGGCCAGCGCCGCCGGCAGCCAGCCCGGCGCTGCCGGTGTCCTCGTGCGAGCAGTCGTGAGGACGACCGGCGCGCTTCAGTGCATCGGTGGGTGGTCGAGCCGGGTCAGCCGGATCACGTCCGGGTCATCGGCGTGTTCCAGCAGCAGGCATTGCACGCGCTCCTGCCATGCCCGACCGAATGCCGCGCGCTGTTCCGCGCTGGCCGCCGGATCGAGTGCGCCGCCGAGCAGCGGACGCAGGTTGGCGGGTGCGGGCACGCTCGAGAGATCCAGCTCCACCGCCACGCTCGCGCCGGTGTCGCGCCGGCGGACCCGCACGGCGGCGTGCTCGGCCGTGTCGGCGTAGCTCAGCAGCGACTGGCGCGCGTAGTGTCCGGCGATGCCGTGGAAGCCGTTGGCGCCGGCCGCCCCGGTGATCAGGGTGAATACCTGGCCGATCACGCCGTTGACGCCCTCGCTCTCCGGCCCCGGGATCAGCACCTCGACGCCGCCGCGCTCGGCGGGGCCGTCGGGATACAACGCCCGCAACGCGGCGCGCGCCATCAGGTAGGCACCGGCGACGGTGGGGCAGGAGTGCCCGGCCAGGCGCACCGCGTCGATGTAGCGGTAGTCGAGCAGGCCGTCGTCGGCGGCGCCGAGGAACGCCGCCAGCGGATCGCGCATCGGGATCGGCGGCGCCTGGTCGAAGAAAGCCGGGGTGCCCATCACTCGTCCGGCAAGCCGGTGATGCCGAAGTCGATCACGATGGCACCGGGCTCGCGCTGGCGGTAGGCCACGGTGAGGTTGTCGCCGAGGCGATCACGCAACTGCGCGATCAGCGGCAGCGGGTCGTGGTCGTTGACGAAGCGCATGGTTTCGCCCGAACGCAGCACGCCGATCGCGCCGAAGATCGCGGAATGGCGGAAACGGCGGGCCACGCCGCGGGCATCGAACAGGTGGGTGTTGGGCTCGGTCTCGATATCGAGGGGCATGACGGGACTCATGGTGGGAAAGACCGCCCCAACATACGCCGTCGATGGCCATCGGCCACTGACCTGGATCAGGCGCAAACCCCGTGGCGCGCGATGCTCAGAGCCGGCGAAAAAAACCACTTCCTGGGGTTTTCTTCCATCGCGAGTCCGGTACAGGCCCGGACTCGCTCGCATGAGCAGTCACTTGCTTGACTGCTTCTCAGAACTTGTACGCGCGGTGGATCGCCACGATGCCGTTGGTCAGGTTGCGCACCTCGACCTTGCCGAAGCCGGCGCGCTCCATCATGCCCTTGAGCGTCTGCTGGTCCGGGTGCTTGCGGATCGATTCGGCCAGGTACCGGTAGCTGTCGGCATCACCGGCGAACAGCTGGCCCAGACGCGGCAGGACCTTGAAGGAGTGGAAGTCGTAGAGCTTGCCGAACGCCTCGCTCTGCACTTTCGAGAACTCCAGCACCAGCAGCCGGCCGCCGGGCTTGAGCACGCGGCAGATGTCGGCCAGCGCCTGATCCTTGTCGGTGACGTTGCGCAGGCCAAAGGCCATGGTCACCGCGTCGAAGGAGTTGTCGGGGAAGGGCAGCCGTTCGGCGTTGAGCTGGGCCCAGCGCAGGCTGGCGACCAGGCCGCGGTCGGTGAGCCGGTCGCGGCCGACGTCGAGCATGGCTGCGTTGATGTCGCCGACTACCACCTCGCCCGTCTCGCCCACTACCGGATGGAGCAGCGCGGCGATGTCGCCGGTGCCGCCGGCCAGGTCCAGCACGCGGTCGCCGCGGCGCACGCCGCTGGTCGCCACGAAATGGCGCTTCCATAACCGGTGCGTGCCGAACGACATCAGGTCGTTCATCAGGTCGTAGCTGCGTGCGACCGAGGTGAACACCTGACCGACCAGCCTCTGTTTCTCGCCCACCGGCACGTCGCGGAAGCCGAAGTGGGTGGTGGATGCGGGCGGGGACTTCGGCTGCTCGTTCATCCCTGCAATGCTACAGCAAGCCTTGGCCTCAATAAGATCAGCGCGCCTTTTGCCTTCGCCTCCTCTCCCCCTCGGGGAGAGGGGGCAAACGCAGGGAGCGAGGTCATTTTATTGAAGCGGGCCCTGCTTGTAGATCACGCCGTCCTTCATCACGAACTCGACGTGCTGCATGACGGTGATGTCATCGAGCGGATTGCCGGGTACGGCGATCACGTCGGCGCCGCGGCCGACCGCGATGCGGCCGAGCTGGTCGGACTTGTGCAGCAGTTCGGCGGCGTGGGTGGTGGCCGCCTGCAGGGCGAACATCGGCGGCATGCCGGCTTGCACCATGTAGGCGAACTCCTTCGCGTTGTCGCCGTGCGGGAACACGCCGGAGTCGGTGCCGAAGGCGATCTTCACGCCGGCCTTGTACGCCTTGCCGGCGGTGGCCATGATCACCGGGCCGACTTCCTCGGCCTTGCGCGCGACCTGCGGCGGATACCAGCCCTCGCGCGCCTTCTCCATCACGTACTGGCCGGCGATGATGGTGGGCACGTACCAGGTGCCGTGCGCCTTCATCAGTTTCATGTCCTCGGCATCCATGAAGGTGCCGTGCTCGATCGAATCGACGCCGCCCAGCACCGCGCGACGGATCGCCTCGGCGCCATGCGCGTGCGCGGCCACGGTGAAGCCGTAGTCGTGCGCAGCGGCGACCACGGCCTGGATTTCCTCCAGCGTCATCTGCGGGTTTTCGGAGCTGGAGCTTTCGTCCAGCACACCGCCGGAGGGCATGATCTTGATCAGGTCGGCGCCGTCCTTGTAGTGCTGGCGCACGGCCTTCCACGCGTCGGCGGGCGAGTTGATGATGCCATCCTTGGGACCGGGGTCGCCCTGCAGGTTCCAGCGGAAGCCATTGGTGGGGTCGGCGTGGCCGCCGGTGGTGCCGATGAACTTGCCGGCGCTGAAGATGTGCGGGCCGGGCACCAGGCCGGCGTTGATCGCGTTGCGCAGCGCGAGCGAGGCATTGTCGTCGTCGCCGAGGTTGCGCACCGTGGTGAAGCCGGCGAGCAGGGTGCGTTTGGCGTAGACGGTGCCGCGGATGGCGTGGTCGGCCGGATTGAGGCGGAACTTGTCGCTGTAGGTGCTCTTGCTGAACTGCATCGTCAGGTGCGTGTGCGAGTCGATCAGCCCCGGCATGCAGGTGGCATCGGCCAGCCGGGTGAAGCCCACCGTGCCGGCGGCCTGGCGGTACGGCGCGATGTCGACGGTGCCGGGATGGATCTCCTTGATGCGGCCGTCCTCCACTACCAGCGTGGTCTGGCCCAGCATCTTGCCGGCGGCCGGGTCGAGCAGGCGCGCGCATTCGATCACGCTGACGCGGTGGTCGCCGGCATCGGCGCGGGCCGGCGCGTCGGCGCCGGCAGCCAGAGGGAGACATGCCACGAGGGCGGCGAACAACAGGTGGCGAGTCGTGGTCATGGTGGTTCCCCCGGGTGACAGTGTGCTGATCCTACTCGGCGCCTTCGCGGCGCGCGGGCTCCTGTGTTGCAGCGTCGCCCTGGCGGCGGTCGATGCCGGTGCGCCGCTCGTGTTCCTGCTGCTCGGTATCCACGTGGCGCTGGTGCAGGTCGGATGCCGACGCGTCACCGGGCAGCGCCGCGGCCGGCTCGCGATCGCCGCCCGGCGTGATCTTCAGGATCGAGTGGCGCACCTCGCGCGACAGGATCACGCGGGCGTCGCGCACCAGATCCTCCAGCGCGCGGTCGTAGTCGAGCTTGCCGTTCTCGTCGGTCCATACCACCTTGCGTTCGCGCAATTTCTGGATGAAGCCGCGGAACAGCGCCTTGTCGAAGAACTCCGGTGCGGACAGCTCGTTGAGCAGGCCCAGTCGCTGCGCGGTGAGCGTGCAGGCGTTCTCCAGCTCGCCGCCGGTCAGCGTGTGCGGGCCATTCTTGGCCAGCGCCGCGATGGTGATGTAGTAGCGCTCGAACGCCTGGATCAGGCTGCGCGCGATCACCCGCAGCTGGAAGGCGCTGTCTTCCTGACCGGCGCTGCGTTCCAGCGAGCGGCCATGGTTGGTGGATTCGAGCAGGCCGCGGCGCACCAGGAAGTCGATCGTCGCCTTCAGCTGCTCCTTGAAGCCGTCCTCATCCCACGGCAGGAACAGTTCGCCCTGGATGAACGGATACACGATGCCGCCCAGGCGCAGGATCGCGTCACGCGACATGCGCCGGTTGTTGAGGAAGCAGCAGGCGACCCATGCCGCGCTGGCCATCAGGTGCAGCACGTTGTTGCGGAAATAGCTCAGCAGCACGGCCTTTTCGCCGCTGACGGTGAGCACGTCGCCCAGCGGGTGCTGCACCCGCTCGATCCAGCCCATCTGCTCGCCGTAGGCGATGATCGCGGCCGGGTTCATCGGAGTCAGCGTGACGCGGTCGGAGTACGGCAGTTCCTCCAGCAGCGCCTTGCCAAGGTCGAGCTGCATCAGCAGGTCGTTCTCGGCCATCGCGTGCTTGGGCGTGGCCAGCAGGGCCAGCGCCAGCAGGTTGATCGGATTGACGTCGGCGGCGCGGTTGATGTTGACCTGGATCTTCTCGGCCAGCTGGCTGACCACCGAATTGAGCCACTCGGGTTTCGCCTCCGGGTCGAGCCCGGCGCTGCGCCAGTCGCTGCTGGCGGCGTCGAGCAGCGGGGTCAGCTCGATCGGCTCGCCGAAGTTCAGCGCCACGTGGCCGTAGCGCTGGCGCAGCACCTTCAGGCCCTTGAGCAGGCCGAGCAGGGATTCCTTCTCCTTCGGCTTGCCGGAGAGCTCGCCGATGTAGCTGTTGCCCTCCATCAGTTTCTCGTAACCGATGTAGACCGGCTGGAACAGCACCGGCCGGCGCGGCGCGCGCAGGAAGGCGCGCACGGTCATCGACAGCAATCCGCCGCGCGGCGACAGCAGCCGCCCGGTACGCGAGCGGGTGCCCTCGGTGAAGTACTCGATCGGCACGCCGCGGTCGATCAGCTGCGCCATGTATTCCTTGAACACCACCGAGTACAGCGGGTTGCCGGTGAAGCTGCGGCGCATGAAGAACGCGCCGCCGCGGCGCAGGATCGGCCCGATCACCGGCAGGTTGAGGTTCACCCCCGCGGCAATGTGCGGCACCACCACGCCGGAGACGTGCAACTGGTAGCTCATCAACAGGTAGTCGGCGTGGCTGCGGTGGCTGGGCACGTAGACCACTTCGTAACCCGGCGCCACCGCGCGGACCTTGTCGAAGTGGTGCATCGCGATGCCGTCGTACAGTTTGTTCCAGAAACTGGACAGCACGAACGATGCCGAACGCACCACCGGATGCGAATAGTCGGCGGCGATCTCCAGCAGCATCTTGTGCGCCTTGCGCCAGGCCTTGGCGTGGCTGGTCTTCTCCTTGGCGGCATTGGCGGCGATCGCCGCACGCACCGGCTCGGCCGCGAGCACCGCGTCGACCACGGTGCGCCGGTGTGACAGGTCGGGCCCGATCACCGCGGCGCGGATGCGCCGGAAGTGGATGCGCAGCACCCGCGCGATCTTGCGCGCGAAGCGCTCCGGTCCGATCTCGCCGGATTCATCCAGCACGCTGCGCAGCGATACCGGCGCGGAGAAGTGCACCACCGTGTCGCGCCCGTTCAGCAGCAGCGCCAGCAGGCGGCCGAAGCGGCCGACCATCACCCAGTTTTCCGAGAACAGCACGCGGAACCAGCCGGTCTCACGGCTGGGTGCGCGGCCGACGTAGATCGCCACTGGCACGACCTGGACGTCCAGGTCGGGCACGCCCTCGAGCGAGCGCACCAGCTGGCGCAGCGGTTCCCCGGCGGCGCGCTTGCGGCTGCGCCCGAACAGCCAGCCGTCGCGGCGGGTCAGGGCGAACACGGAGCGGCGCCGGCGGGTGCCGGCCAGCGGCTGCATCGGGTTGGGCAGGCCGGCCTCGCGGCAGGCGCGCTGCAGGATCAGCGCGTCGGAGAAGCCGTCGCGCTCGATCACGTAGCACACCGGCACGCCCGGTTGCAGCAGCGCCGCCGGCTCGGCGGGGTCGCGGCGGATGCGCACCCAGGGCTGCAGCAACTGCCCGGCCAGGTTGAACCACCAAGGGGCGCGGCGACGTACGGTGGAGTCCACCATTGTGGTATTCGGCATCGGGCCATTCTACCCGGCCGCGTCGTCCAATCCGCGCCGATGGCGGTCGGCGGCGCCGCGGGGGCGGCCATCCGGACCGCTTGCCGGGGGTTCCTCGGCCCACGGCGGCAAGGGGTGTGGGCGAGCCTCGTGCCGCATCGCGGCGTGAAGGTCAAAGAAAACCCCGCGGGCCGAGGGCCTCACGGGGCAATCCGGCAGAGCCGGAAGGGAAATGGCCTTGCCCGCAAGGAATCCCCGGCAGGCGTTGGCGGAGCAAATGTTATCGGTTCGTCAAAGTTTAGGCAATACTTGCCGTTTGTCTTGCAGAGCCATGATTTTGTTGACGAATATTATTCAGAGCGCAACGCGTCGATCTTCTGTCGCCGGCGTTCCGCCGGTGGCGCGCTCCAGTCATTGTTGAACAGTGCCGGTTCCCATGACCCGTAGGTGGGGTTGGGCAGCACGAACCAGCGCCGGCCGATCCAGTCCATGTAGGGCGCCATGGCGCGGTGGCGACCGGCGGCATTGTTGGCCAGTACCGTCACGAAGTCGCCGATCTGGTCGCCGAACTGCATCAGCACGCGGTACTTGCGGCTGACCAGCTGGCGCCGGCAACCCTTCTCCGTGCCGATCTGCTCGCAGCCTTCGACGAAGGTGCCCAGGCCGAGGAAGGCCTCCGGCCCGGACACCGGCAGGCCGGCCTTGCGCAGGTTGGCCAGGGTGGCCTGGTCCAGATCCTTGGCGCGGTTGGAGATGTAGATGACGGCGATGCCATGCCGGGCGGCGAAGCGGGTGAACGCGACTGCGCCGGGCAGCGCGCGGGCGGCCTCCTCCTTGCACCAGGCGGCCCAATCGGCCTCGTTGTACTCGCCGCCGCTTTTTACCAGGCGCGCCTGGTAGGGCGAGTTGTCCAGCACGGTCTCGTCGATGTCCAGCACCACGGCCGGCTTGAGGCCGCGAAGCGGCGCGGCGCGGTCGTCCTTGGCCAGTGCATCCCAGCCTTGGTCCTGCAGGGCGGCCAGCAGGCCCGCTTCGGCATCGCGATAGGTCTGCAGGTAAATCAGGTCGTGCTCGATCGCGGTCTGGGTCCACGCCACGGCATTGAGGTTGTCGTTGGCGGCGACGGTCGCGGGCGCGGCAGGAGAGGAGACGACCTCGGGATGGCGGAGTGGGGTGGCCGCACAACCGGCCAGCAGGGCGAACGCGAGCAGGCTCGCGGGCAAACGGAGTGGCATGCGCAGATCCTTGGGGCGGGGCGACGTGGGCAGGCGCCCGAGTTTACGACAGCCACATGACGGTTTCGGCGGGGCTGGCAGCGGCCGCGGGCTGCTGACAGACTGCCTGCTCTCCCACTCTGGTTTCGTCTCGCATGGATTTCCCCAAGCCCGCCTTGCGCGATCCCTCGAACGTCATCAGCTATGCCAGCTACCTGCTGGTTGCGGTGGGCCTGCTGCTGGTCATCGACCTGCACCTGCTGCCGGCCCTGCTCGCTGGCCTGCTGGTGTTCGAGCTGGTGCAGTCGATGGCGCCGCTGCTCGGCCGGCGCATTTCCGGCGACCGCGCGCGACTGCTGGTGGTGGCCGTGCTGGGCGCCATCGTGGTCGGCCTGCTGCTGTTGCTGATCCTCGGCGCGATCAGCCTGTTCCGGCACGAGCTCGGCAACCCCGAGCTGCTCTGGCAGCAACAATTGATGCCGCTGGTGGAAAAGGCGCGCCAGCAATTGCCGCCGGCCCTGGTCAACAACCTGCCCGACAGCGTCGACGACCTGCGCGTGGGCGCGATCGAGCTGGCGCGCAAGCATGCCGGTGCCCTGCAATTGGCCGGCAAGGGTGCGGTGCGGGTTTTCGTGCACATCCTCATCGGCCTGGTGCTGGGCGCGATCGTGGCGCTCGGCCGCGCACGGCCGGCGCACCAGATCGGCCCGCTGGCGGCCGCACTGAGCCTGCGCTGCCTGCGGCTGGCGCAGGGGTTCCACAACATCGTGTTCGCGCAGATCAAGATCTCGCTGATCAACACCGTGTTCACCGCGATCTTCCTGCTCGGCGTGCTGCCGCTGCTCGGCGTCCACGTGCCGCTGGCCAAGACGCTGGTGGTGGCGACCTTCATCGTCGGCCTGCTGCCGGTGATCGGCAACCTCATTTCCAACACCGCCATCACCATCGCCGGGCTGTCGGTGTCGCTGAGCGTGGGCATCGCCGCGCTGGCGTTCCTGATCCTGATCCACAAGCTCGAATACTTCCTCAACGCCCGCATCGTCGGCACCCAGATCCATGCCCGTGCCTGGGAGTTGCTGTTGGCGATGCTGCTGATGGAAGCCGCCTTCGGCCTCCCGGGCGTCATCGCCGCACCGATCTACTACGCCTACCTGAAACTGGAACTGGAAGCGTGGGGGTTGGTGTGAGGGTGGTCGACGGATGAATCGAGCAGGACGGCGGACGGTCCGCTGCCGGTGCGCGCCGCTTCTTCGCCGAGCGCAAAGTTCCTGCTATCTTCGGGGATCAAGAGCCATTCGCCCACGGGCGCAACGGCCGTATGGGGCGGTCATTTCCAGGGGAGTTGAATACATGCGACACACGTTTTTTCAGGCGTTGCTTGGCGGTGCGCTGGCAGCGGCATTGAGTCTGGGGTCGGCTCACGCGGCCCAGCCGATTCCGGTGGAGGCGTTGGCCCGCTTGCCGGCACTGCAATCGGTATCGATGAGTCCGGATGGCAAGCATCTGGTCGGGCTGATTCCCTCGCCCAACGACAAGGACGATACGGCGCTGGCCACGTGGGATACGGACGCGCTGTCCGCCGGCCCCAAGGTGGTGACCCCGTCGGGCGACCACATGAAGTTCATTGCCGCCTATGCCCTGAAGGCGAACAAGCTGCTGGCGATCGCCCGGCAGGAATGGACCGGCCACCTCGGCGGTTGCGGCGAGGGCAAGGACACCGGTGCCACCAAGACGTTCGTCGTCAAGACCTATCTGGCCGATGCCGACCAGAAGAATTTCGGCGAAGCCTTTGCCAATGACACACGCAGGGTCGGCGTCAGCAAGGACACCGAGCGCTGCCTGGAGATCGCCGGCACGTCGGATCTGGTGAACATGCTGCCGCTGGATCCGGATCGCGTCATCATCAGCCAGTTGAGCCAGGTCACCTGGACCTCGAACTACTACCTCTACAACCTGAAAACCAAGGAGCGCGAACTGCTGTTCAAGGGCGGCAATCGCGCCCGGCCTTCGCTCTTCGACTCCCGCACCGGCAAGGTGCTGGCCAAATCCGAGATCGAGCCCGTCGGCGGCGATTACGAACAGCGCGTGCTGCTGCTCAATGCCAAGACCGGCCAGTTCGAGTTGCAGCCTGCGCTGACCACCAAGCTCTCCCAGCGTTACACCGTAACGGTGGAGGGCCTCGACGACGCGACCGGCAAGTTCTACATCCTGACCGACCAGTTTTCCGACAAGCTGCAGGTGCGCATGTATGACCCGGCGACGCAGAAGTACGACCCGGAACCGGCCCTTGCCGACAAGAACTATTCCATCGGGGGCCTGCTTTTCAGCACGCGGGCCAGCAACTTCAACCAGATCGTGGGCTTCGTCGTCGATGGGCCGTATCGCCAGGTCGTCTACATCGACCCGGAATTGAAAGCCATCCAGGACTCGATCAAGCAGGCCTTCCCCGGCCAGCAGGTAAACATCGCCAGCTACACCGACGATCTGGCCAAGGTGCTGTTCACCACGCAGAGCGCCAGCAATCCGCCGGCCTACCATCTGCTGCTGGGCAAGAAGCAGGTGGCCAACCTCGGCAGCACGCGCCCGTGGATCAGCAACGACATGACCGGCGAGGAAAGCTGGGTGACCTACAAGGCGCGCGACGGGCGCGAGATTCCCGCGATCCTCGACCTGCCTGCCGGCTGGAAGCAGGGCGATGCGCCGGCGAAGGCGATCATCATGCCGCACGGCGGTCCATGGGCGCGGGATTACACGGGTTGGGACGCGTCGGGCTGGGTGCCGATGCTCACCTCGCGCGGCTATGCCGTGCTGCGTCCGCAGTACCGCGGCTCGGAAGGTCTCGGTCGCGAGCTCTGGATGGCCGGCGACAAGCAGTGGGGCCTGAAGATGTCCGACGATCTCGACGACGGCGCTGCGTGGCTTGTCTCGCAGGGTGTTGCCGCCAAGAACCAGATCGCGATCTTCGGGTACTCGTACGGCGGGTTCGCGGCCGTGGCCGCCACCGTGCGTTCGCCGTCGCCGTACCAATGCGCCATTGCCGGCGCGCCGGTGGCCAATCTCGGTCGGCTGGGCACATCCTGGAGCGACAACCGCCTGCAGCGCATCCTGCAGGGCCAGACCGTGAAGGGCATGGACCCCATGGAGAATGCGGACAAGGCGCACCTGCCCATCATGCTGTTCGACGGCGACCGTGATGTGCGGACTCCGCCGGCGATCCACGCCCATCCGTTCTACGAGGCCGTCAAGAACCGCGTGCCGGCCCAGTTCCACTGGATTCCGAACATGCCGCACAGCATGCCCTGGTATCCGAGCCAGCAGCGGCAGACCCTCAACTTGATCCTGGATTTCCTGGGCAAGAATTGCGGGCAGATTTCAGGCTAGCCGAACGTTTTTGCCTGCCGGTTGAGGCGGTTGCACAGTCTCCCCCCACCGGCTACATTCGCTTAACCGCAAAATAATGCGGTTACAACAACTGGTCGATTTAGGGGAGTGCTATTTCATGAACAAGTTTGTCCAACGAGGGCTTCAACGCTTGCCGCTGGCGATCGCGGTCGTTGCAGCGTTGCAAGTCACGCCTGTGTTCGCACAGGACCAGGCGCCGGCAACCGACAGTGCCAGCCAGTCGACCAGCCAGCAGGCTGACACGACCAAGCAGCAGGACCAGAACAAGAAGGCCAAGGAGCTGGAGACGGTGACCGTCACGGGCACCCTGCTGAAGCGGCCGGAATACCAGACCACCTCGCCAGTGCAGGTGATCGACGTCCAGAACAACATCGCCAGCGGTCAGTTCGACACCGCCGACTTCCTGCAGACGACCACCGCTGCCGCGGGCTCCACGCAGATCAATGGCCAGTTCGGCGGCTACATCGTCGAAGGCGGCACCGGCATCCAGACCGTCAACCTGCGTGGTCTGGGCGCCAACCGCACCCTCGTCCTGCTCGACGGTCAGCGCCCGGGTCCGGCCGGCACGCGCGGCCAGACCGGCGCGGGCTTCGACCTCAACGTGATTCCGCAGGTCATCCTGTCGAACATCGAAGTGGTCAAGGACGGTTCTTCGTCGCTGTACGGTTCCGATGCCGTTTCCGGCGTCGTCAACCTGATCACCAAGAAGCGCATGGATCGTCCCGAAATGACTTTCGCCGCCAGCATGCCTCAGCATGGCGGCGGCGAGCAGTACACCTTGTCGTTCGGCACCGGCTGGAACTTCGACAAGGGCAGCGTCGTGCTGGCGGCACAGCTCGATCGGCTCAACGCGATCGAGCTGGGTGACCGCGACTTCCTCAAGTGCAGCCAGGATCGTGTCTGGGGTACCGACGGCCAGCGCATCGACCGCGAGGATCACTCCGTCATCGGAGGCACCAGCCTCGGCGGTTGCAACAACCTGTACGCCAACAGCATCATCAACTACTTCAATCCCGGCATTCGCTACGTGCCGTCCGTGGACGGCAGCACCGTCGGACCGTTCCCCGGTTACCACCCACGGCCGAACCCGTCCAAGAGCTACGGCAACTCGCCGCAGGCGTACTACGAGGATCAGCTCAACTTCCCGTTCGTGGGTGATGCGTACGCCATCAACCAGCGTCAGCGCGCCAGTGTCTATGCGGCCACGAATTTCAGCTTCGGCGAGGTGAACTGGAGCACCCAGTGGCTGGCAAACCGTCGTGAAACCAAGACGCACGGCTACCGCCAGTTCTTCCCGATCGTCTACAACCCGACGGACGACAATTACTACGAGCCCATCATGCCGTTCCCCTCGAATGGCAAGGAGACCGTGGATTATTTCTACGGCACCACCAAGCTGGAAGGCCTGTTCGCCTCCACCGACAGCTGGTCGTGGGAAGTCGATGCCGGCTACAGCCGCTCCAGCGGCGATTACAGCCAGCTCGCGATCGATGCGCGCAAGAGCGGTGACCTGGGCGACGCGGCCAACGAGCTCGACACGCCGCTGGTCGACTACTTCGATCCGGGCATCCTGAACGGCGACAAGATGAGCCAGCTCGTCAACGCCGTCGGCATGAACATCAAGGGCAACACCCTATACACCCAGGCAACCGCCAAGGCGCTGGCCACCGGCAACCTGTTCACCCTGCCGGCGGGCGACGTGGGTGCGGCGTTCGGCCTCGAGTATCGCCATTACTCGATCGACGACCAGCCTTCCGAAGCCTCCAAGAACGGCTGGCTGTGGGGCTCCAGCTCGGCGCAGGTCACGCGCGGACAGGATCACGTCACCGAGGCGTTCTCGGAAATCGACGTGCCGTTGCTGAAGGGCCTGCCGGCAGTCGAGTCGCTGTCGGCCAACTTCTCGGGTCGCGCGTTCAAGTACGGCAGCATCCCGGGCACCGACAACGTGTGGAAGACCGGCCTGAACTGGCAGATCACCCCGACCTTCCGTCTGCGCGGCACGCTGGGCACGTCGTATCGCGCCCCGGGCCTCTACGAGCTCTACCTCGGCAACCAGACCGGGTTCCTGGGCCAGCTCGGCATCGATCCCTGCATTCTGTGGGGTGACAGCAGCAACGATCGCCTCCGTGCCAATTGTGCCGCGGCGGGCATCCCGGCCAACTATCCCGGCGGCGGTGCTTCCGCGACGATCTATTCGGGTGGCGGTGCGGGCTTCCTGAAGCCGGAAACCTCGCGTGCGAAGTCGGCCGGTTTCGTCTGGCAGCCGACCTTCGCCAACCTGAACGTGGCGCTGGACTATTTCGATTACAACGTCCAGGGCGAGATCTCGCAGCTCGACGCCGGCGACATCGTACTCGGCTGCTACGGCTCCACCGTGTATCCCAACTCGTTCTGCAACCAGCTCGTGCGCAACCCGCCGAACGCAGCTGCCGATCCGAACCGGATCACCGAGATCTACAGCGTCTACGTCAACATCAACCGCGAACGGACCCGCGGTTACGACCTGCAGATGAACTACAGCAACGACTTCTCGTTCGGCAAGCTGACGGCGGAAGGGCAGATCACCTACACGATGTCCGACATCTACCAGCTGTTCGACTCGGCTGCGGCCAGCGGCCTGAGCTCGTCGGAGCAGGTGGGTTACATCGGGCGTCCGAAGACGGTGGCTCGCAGCGTCATCAGCCTGGAGCGGGGCGACTGGACCTATACGTGGAACGGCCAGTACGTCAGCACCACCCGCAACAAGGACCTCAGCAACATCTATACCTACCTGGGGTACAAGGGCGCGGCTCGGGACATCGAGGCAAGCTGGCAGCTCATCCACAACGTGTCGGTCGGTTATGAGCGCGGTCATTGGGGTGTGCTGGTCGGTATCCGCAACGTGTTCGATACCGAGCCGGATCTGATCTCGCCGAGCGCGGGTACCACGGTGGGCAATGCACCGCTGTATGCCTCGCAGTACGACTGGTACGGCCGTACGTTCTTTGCGCGTCTGAACTACAAGTTCTGATCGCAAAGGCGTTGGTGCAGGACGAAAAGAGGCGACCTTCGGGTCGCCTCTTTTTTTGTAGTGATGCCGGTGCGCCGTCGCGGCGGTTGGCGAACTACCCGCCGGCCAGCATCGCCTGGATCTTGGCCATGTGCGACTCGGCGGTTTCGCGGGTCACTTCCTTGTCCGCTTCGGGGTCCTTGCCCTGCCAGTGCAGGTCGGTTTGCGGCAGCTCATGCAGGAAACGACTGGGCTGGTTGCGGTGGATCTCGCCGTAGCGCCTGGTCTGCGCGGACCAGGACAGGGTCAGCAGTTCCTTGGCGCGGGTGATGCCGACGTACATCAGGCGGCGTTCCTCGTCGATGCGGCCTTCGTCCAGCGCGCCCTCGTGCGGCAGCGTGCCGTCTTCGCAGCCGACGATGAAGACGAAGCGGAACTCCAGGCCCTTGGCGGCGTGCAGCGTCATCATGCGCACCGCGTTGCCCGGCTCGTCGCGGTCGGCGTGGCTGAGCAGGGCCAGTTGGGCGGCAAGGTCGCCGGCGCTGTTGCCTTTCTGCATCGCGCGGAACCAGTCGGCGAGTTCCTTCAGGTTGCCCAGCTTGCGTTCGCGCACGCTGGCGTCGGGCGTGGCGGCGGCAATCTGTGCGGCGTAGCCGGTGCGCTTGAGGATGCGTTCGACCAGGTCGGCGGCGCTTTCGTGCAACGAGGCGCTGCGCAGTTCATCGAGCAGGTCGGAAAAGCCCGCCAGCGCGGCGGCCGGTCGCGGCGTGAGCTGGCGCAGCACGCCGTCGCTGCGGGTGGCATCGAGCAGCGAGCAGTGGCGCGACTGCGCGATCTGGCCGAGCTTCTCCAGCGTGGTGGAGCCGATCTCGCGTTTGGGCACGTTCACCACGCGCAGGAAGGCGGCGTCGTCGCTGGGGTTGGTCAGCAGGCGCAGGTAGCACAGGATGTCCTTCACCTCGGCGCGGTCGAGGAAGGACAGCGCGCCGGTGAGGTGGTAGGGGATGCGCGCCAGCCGCAGCGCCTTCTCCAGCGGGCGCGCCTGGAAGTTGCCGCGGTACAGGATCGCCATGTCGTCCCAGCGTGCCTTGTGCTTCTCCGCCAGCGTGGTGGCGATCGCGGCGACGCGCTCGGCCTCGTGCTCGGCCTCCTTGCATTCCAGCACGCGGATCGGTGCGCCTTCCGGATGCTCGCTCCACAGCTTCTTTTCGTGGCTGTGCGGGTTGTGCGCGATCAGCGCGTTGGCTGCGCGCAGGATGCGCTTGCCGCAGCGGTAGTTCTGTTCCAGCTTGATCACGCGCAGGTTCGGCCAGTCGCGGCCGAGCTGGTCGATGTTCTCCGGGTTGGCGCCGCGCCAGGCGTAGATCGACTGGTCGTCGTCGCCCACGCAGGTGATTCCGCCGCGCTCGCCGGTGAGCGCTTTCAGCAGGCGGTACTGCGCATCGTTGGTGTCCTGGTACTCGTCCACCAGCAGGTAGCGCAGGCGCTCGCGCCAGGCGTCGCGGCATTCGCCATCCGATTCCAGGATGCGCAGCGGCAGCCGGATCAGGTCGTCGAAATCCACCGCGTTGAACGCGGCCAGGCGCGCCTGGTACAGCTCGTAGATGGTCGCCGCCTCCAGCTCGCGCGGGCTGCGCGCGGCGGCCAGCGCTTCCTGCGGCGACAGCCCGCCGTTCTTCGCGCGGCTGAGCAGGTTGCGCAGGCCGAACAGCACGTCGGGCTTGGCGCCTTTGGGCGCCAGCTCCTTGACGATGCCGCCGCTGTCGTCCGCGTCCAGCACCGAGAAACCGCGGCGCAACCCGGCGCGCGCGTGCTCGATCTGCAGGAACTTCAGCCCCAGCGCGTGGAATGTGCTCACCGTGAGCGCGGCCGCATCCTCGCTCGACACCAGCTTGGCCACGCGCTCGCGCATCTCGCGCGCGGCCTTGTTGGTGAAGGTGATCGCGGCGATTCTCGACGGGTCGAGTCTGCGGCGCTGGATCAGATACGCGATCTTCTGCGTGATCACGCTGGTCTTGCCGGAGCCGGCGCCGGCCAGCACCAGCAGTGGCCCCTCGCAATGTTCGACGGCGGCCAGTTGTTGTGGGTTGAGCATGGATCGTTGCGAGGGTGGGACAGCGCCCGATGGTAACAGAGCGGCCGTGGGGCATAATCGAGCGAACCCACCGATGGGGAGCTGCATGACAGCCCAGCAAGTCGAGCAATGCGACGTGGCGGTGATCGGTGCCGGCCCCGGCGGCAGCACCGCAGCGGCGCTGCTGGCGCGTCGCGGCTACCGGGTGATCGTGCTGGAAAAGGCGCGCCACCCGCGCTTCCACATCGGCGAATCGCTGCTGCCGATGAATCTGCCGGTGTTCGAGCGGCTCGGCGTGCTGGACAAGGTGCACGCGATGGGCGTGTTCAAGGCCGGCGCGGACTTCGAGGCGGACAACGAGCGCGGCTACAACGTGTTCTCGTTCGGTCGCGCACTCGGCGACAGCCCGCCGCACAGCTACCAGGTGTGGCGGCAGGATTTCGACCAGATGCTCTGCGAGCACGCGCGCGAATGCGGCGCCGACGTGCGCGAAGGGCAGCAGGTGGTGGCAGTCGAGCAGCGCGGCCCGCGCCAGACGCGGATCGAGGTGCATGCCGACGACGGCGCGGAGCACGCGATCGAGGCGCGTTACCTGGTCGACGCCAGTGGCCGCGATGCCTTCCTCTCGACGAAGCACAAGCTCAAGCGCAGGAATCGCCAGCACCAGAGCGCGGCGCTGTTCAGCCGATTCCGCCATGCCGCGCGCCGCAGTGGCGAAGACGCGGGCAACGTCAGCATCTACCGCTTCGAGCACGGCTGGATGTGGATGATCCCGTTGCCCGACGACAGCATGAGCGTGGGCGCGGTGTGCTGGCCCGATTACCTCAAGCAAAGGCACGGCGACACGCGCGCCTTCCTGCTCGACACGCTGCGGCAGAACGCGGCGCTGTGGGAACGCCTGCAGGGTGCCGAGCTGATCGACGAGGTGCGTGTGGCCGGCAACTATTCCTACGACTCGCGCGAGATGGCCGGCCCCGGCTGGATCCTGGTCGGCGACGCGTTCGCCTTCCTCGACCCGGTGTTTTCCTCCGGCGTGTTTCTGGCGATGGACGCGGCCGAGCGTGCGGTGGACGTGATCGACGGCGCGCTGCGCGAACCGGAGCGCGAGGCGGCGCTGCAGCGGGCGCTGGAGAAGCGCCTGCGCATGGGCATGGCGCGCTTCGCGTTCTTCATCCACCGCTTCAACGAGCCGGTGATGCGGCGCATGTTCGCTGCGCCGCGCAATGGCTGGCAGCTGGAGCAGGGCGTGATCTCGATGCTGGCCGGCGACCTCTACGACCCGCCGCGCGTGCTGCGGCGGCTGCGCCTGTTCAAGCTGGTCTACGCGATCATGGTGCTGCGCCATCCGCGTCAGTGGTGGCGCGGCCATCGCCATCGGCTCGCGCAGGCGCGCGCGGAGTGAGTGCGCAGCCTACAATGACGCGTTTCCGCTGACCGATCGCCGCGCCGACGCCCCATGGCCAAGCTCTATTTCTATTACTCGGCGATGAACGCCGGCAAGACCACCACGCTGCTGCAGAGCGCGTACAACTATCACGAACGCGGCATGCGCACGCTGATCCTCACGCCGGCGCTGGACAACCGCTTCGGCGAGGGCGTGGTCGCTTCGCGCATCGGGCTGAAGGCGAATGCGCGACGCTTCGCCGGCGACGAGGATCTGTTCGCCCTGGTCGAGGCCGACATCGCCGCACGCGGACCGCTGCATTGCGTGTTCGTCGACGAGGCGCAGTTTCTCGGCAAGGCGCAGGTATGGCAGATCAGCGATGTCGTCGATCGACTCCATATTCCCGTGCTGGCCTATGGTCTGCGCACGGACTTCCGCGGCGAGTTGTTCGAGGGTAGCCGCCACCTGCTGGCCTGGGCCGACGAGCTGCAGGAGATCAAGACGATCTGCCACACCGGGCGCAAGGCCACCATGGTGGTGCGCGTGGACGAGCACGGCCGTGCCGTCACCGAGGGTCCGCAGGTCGAGATCGGCGGCAACGAGCGCTATGTTTCGGTGAGTCGCGCCGAGTTCAAGAAGATCAGCGAAGGCCGCGGTCGCATCGAGCTGCAACAGACGGTGCTGCCGCTGGACGACGAGCGCTGAACCCCGCCATCGCAAGGATGACCATGAGCCACCAGTTCCCCATTCCCGCCTGGCAACGCCCGCACTGGCAGCCGAGCGAAGAAACGATCGTGCTGCAGTTCTACGTGTTCGGAAAATTCGAGGCCGTGCGCGTGCCCTCGCAGGATTACGGCAGCCCCGGCCTGCCGGCGGGCCTCGCCGCGACCAATCATCGCCACGCCGATCTGCGCGGCTGGGACGGCTACCCGCTGAAGGGGGCGATGGGGCGCATGTACAAGGCCGATGCGCCGCAGGCGTTCCAGCGCGCGTTCGATGCACCGGAGGTGATGGTGGTGCGCGGCGCGCTGGCGGACAGCCCGGCCACCGGCTACCTGCGTGACACCCTGGGCGTGCTGGCGGGCATGCTCGACATCGGCGGCGTGGCGGTGCTCGATCCGCAGATACTCAGCCTGCTCGACGCCGATGCCTGGCGCCGCCACTACCTGATCCGTGATGGCGCGCCGATCCGGAACCACCTGCTGATCCTGTGCGACGGCGACACCGCGCCGGGACGCTCGTGGATACGAACGCGCGGCATGCGCAAGTTCGGTCGCCCCGACATCAGCATCCGCGACGTGCCCGACGCCGCCGTCGATCGCGCCGGCGCGTTGTGCGAACAGATGGCCGAATTGCAGGCGCTGGGCGCGCATTTCGCCGATGGCCAGGCGCTCCAGGGCGAGGGCATCCCCGCCGGCATGGTCGCGAGACTCGGCGGCGGCATGGATGAGCCGCCCTTCAACAACAGCTGGGTCGAGTTTCGCTGGGCCTGACCGGCCGCGTGCCGGTCAGCCCGTCTCGTGGCGGGGCGCGGACTGGTTGCAGGGGCGCACAAACGGCGAGGCCGGCACCTGGGTGCCGGCCTCGCATCATCGCAGTACGCGCGGGATCGCGCGGACGGGCTCAGCCCACCGTGATGAAGCGCTGCGCGTCGTCCATGAACGCCTTCTCGCCGAAGCCGCCTTCGTGCGAACCGAACGGCATCTGCGCGCGCAGCTTCCACGTCGCCGGCACGTTCCATTCCTGGCGGGTCGCCTCATCCGTGACCGGGTTGTAGTGCTGCAGGCTGGCGCCCACGCCGGCCTCGGTCAGCGCCAGCCACACGGCGAACTGGGCCATGCCGCTGCTCTGTTCGGACCACACCGGGAAGTTGTCCGCGTACAGGGCGAACTGTTCCTGCAGGCCTTTCACCACCGACTGGTCCTCATAGAACAGCACGGTGCCGATGCCGGCGGCGAAGCTGTCCAGCTTGGCGGCGGTGTTGGCGAACGCCTCGGCCGGCACGATCTTCTTCAGCTCCTGCTTGGTCAGCTCCCAGAACTGCTCGCTCTGCTCGCCGAACAGAATCACCGCGCGCGAACTTTGCGAGTTGAACGACGACGGCGTGTGCTTGATCGCGTCCTTGACCAGGCTGGTGAGGGCGTCCTTGTCCAGCGCCACGTTGCGACCCAGCGCGTACTGGGTGCGGCGCTTCTTGAGCGATTCGATGATGGTGCTGTTCATGGAGGTTCCTCCGAAAGACGTGGGATCTATACGCTTTTTGGAAACAGTGGAAGTCCAGCGACTTTCACGGTTCCTGCGTTACAGGTGGCTATCTTAGAAGCTGAACCCAGGTTGGGTAGCCGGCAAATCGTGACAACTCTGTTTCCAAAAGGAAACAATGACGATGCTTGCCATCGTGGGCCGTACCGGAAAATCGGGGGCGTGCCGCTTTGCCCGCGCCTTCAGCGCTGGCAGTGCGGGCACCAGAAGGTGGAGCGCTGGCCCAGCACGGCCTGCCGGATGGCGCTGCTGCAGACCCGGCAAGGTTCGCCGGCGCGGCCGTAGACCATCAGCTCGCGGAAGAAATAGCCCGGTGCGCCGTCGGGGTTGAGGAAGTCGCGCAAGGTGGTGCCGCCGCGCTCGATCGCCCATGCCAGCAGGTGCTTCACTTCGGCGGCCAGTCGTTCGTAGCGCGCCCGCGACACGCCGCCGGCGGCGCGGCGCGGATCGATGCCGGCGCGGAACAGCGCCTCGCTGGCGTAGATGTTGCCCACCCCGACGACGACGGCGTTGTCCATCAGGAACAGCTTCACCGCCGCCGTGCGTCCGCGCGAGCGACGCCACAGCAGCTCGCCGTCGAAGGCGTCGGTCAGCGGTTCGGGGCCGAGATGGGCCAGCAGCTCGTGCGTGGTGCCCGGCGGTTGCCACAGCAGGCAGCCGAAGCGGCGAGGGTCGGTGAAGCGCAGGACGCGCGATGCCTGCGCGGCGCTGCGTTCCAGCGCGATGTCGACATGATCGTGCTTGCCCACCGGCGCGTCGGGCGGCAGCACACGCAGCACGCCGCTCATGCCCAGATGCAGCAGCGCGCTGCCGGCGGCGGTGTGCAGCAACAGGTATTTCGCGCGGCGTTCCACCGCGTCGATGCGCTGGCCGGGCAGCAGCTCGCCGATCTCGGGCGGGATCGGCCAGCGCAGATCGGGACGGCGCAGGAGCACGCCGCTGACGCGACGGCCGATCAGGTACGGCGCGATGCCGCGGCGGGTGGTTTCGACTTCCGGCAGTTCGGGCACGACAGTTCGACGCTCAGTGCAGTTCGGTGGTGCGGATTTCCGGCGAGCGCGGCATGTAGCGCGCGGACACCAGCGCCACGCGCTCGCCGACGCGCACATAGCGTTGCGGCCCGGTCACCGCATTGATGCCGAAGGCCAATGTCTGGCCGTCCAGAGTCAGCACCGCATGCGGCGGCGCCAGGCCGATCTTCGCCAGCTCGAAATCGGCCAGCGGACGCCAGTTCAGCGCGCGCGCGGCGGCGATGTCGGCCAGGTCGCGCAGGCGGTCGTCGTCGGCCACCCGGCGCGCCGTGCCGTCGGTACGCCACCAGTGGCCGTCGCCACGCTTCTCGTAATGCAACGTGGCGGCGCCGGGCAGGGCGAGGCTGATGTGGTTGATCACGGACGGATCGAGCGTGGTCAGCTCACCGTTCGCGCGGCTCGCGTCGTGTTGCCATTGCCACAGCGCCAGTCCGAGCAGCATGGCCACGGCGGCGAGCAGCAACCATCGTTGCCGGGCGGCGCGCTTCATCATTCAGCGCCGCCGCCGGCGCCACACGATGACGCCGCCGATGACCAGCAGCAGCAGCGGCAGGCCGAACAGGAAGCCGAAGCTCAGCACGTTCAACTCGCCCTGCGAGATTTCCAGCAGACGGTCCGGCGCGCCGCGCGGCGGCACGTCGACCAGCTTGTCGTCGCCCAGCAGCCAGTTGAACACCCGCTCGCCCAGCGCACGGTTGCCGCCGTTGCCGAGATAGGTGTTGGAGAGGAAATCCCCATCGCCGATCACCACCGCGCGCTGTTCGCTCTTGTCCGGGCTGGGCGACAGCCGGCTCAACGCGAAACCGAAATCCAGCGGGCCTTTCAGCTCGCCTGCATCGGCGTCGAAGCGGATGTCGGAGCTTCTCGTGTTGTCGATCGGCTGGAACTCGGTCCAGCTCTGCGGACTGGAACGCAGGAAGGCGTGCGTCGCCCAGCCCGTGCGCGCCACCTCGGCCAGCGCCGACGCCTGCGGGAACAGCGTGGCGAGCTGGAAGCCGCGGGTGATCGCCTGCGGCGGGTAGCTGCCCAGCGCGAGCATGCGCGGATCGTGCAGGCCCAGCGCCGAACCGGAACCGTCGACCAGCACGCCCGGCAACACGCGCACGCCCAGCACGTCGGCCAGCGGCTTGAGGCCGAGTTCGCCGTTGGCCGGCTCGGTGAGCCACAGCAGATTGCCGCCGGCCTGCACGTAGTCGACCAGGGCCTGCACCGCGCCCGGCGCGAGCGATACCGTGGGGCTGGCCAGCACCACCAGGTCGGTGTGTTCGGGCACCGCGTTGACCTGCGAGAAGTTGAGCGGCACCGCGCGCATGCCGCGGCTTTCCAGCTGCGCCATGAAGGTGCCCATGTCGGCATTCGCCTGGCCGTCGGCGCGCCGCTCGTCGTCGCCGGTGACGAAGGCGACGATGCGGTCGTTGCCGCGCTGCAGCCGCTCCAGCGCGTTGGTCAGGCTGCGCTCGGACAACTCGTCCAGGCGTTGCTCGTGGTCTCGGTAATGCAGGATCAGCGCGCCGTCGACGGTGATCCCCAGCTCGCGCATCCGGGCCGGGTCCAGTTGCGGGTCGACGAAGCGCAGGCTGATGTCGCGCTTCACCATCTGGTAGCGCTGCAGGAAGCCGGCAATAGTCTGGCGCAGGTCGCCCTGCGGGCTGGCGTAGCTGACGATGTCCACCGGCCCGTCGAGTTTCGCCAGCACCGCGCGGCTTTCCGGCGACAGGCTGATGCGACCGTTCGCGGTCCAGTCGGCTACGTAGACGTGGCGCGTGCCGAGATAACCGATCGCGGCGCAGCCCAGCAGCAACAGCAGCGCGAACAACCAGCCGTCCAGACGTCTGAATACGCTGCGCATCAGCCGCGCTCCCGCTCGGTGGAGAGGTGGCGCGTGGCCAGCGCCAGCGAGAGGCTGGTCAGCAGCGCGAACCACAGGATGTCGGCGCTGGAGACCAGGCCGCGCAGCAGCGGTTGCACGTGCGTGCTCATCGCCAGCCAGTTGATCGCGCCGCCGTCGATGCCGGCCATCTGCGCGCCCAGGTTCACGCTCCACAGCGCCAGTCCCAGGATCAGCGCGGCGGCCGCGGCGATGGCCGGGTGGCTGGCGAAACTGGAACAGGCCAGCCCCAGCGCCGCCAGCGCGGCCAGCATCAACGCCAGGCCGATGGCGGCGGCGGCGAGTTTGCCCCAGTCCAGATCGGTGGCGTGTGCCAGCGTCAGCGGCATGGCCAGGGTCAGCGCCAACCACGGCAGCAACCAGCCGAGCAGCGCAAGGTACTTGCCAAGCACGATGCGCGACGCCGGCACGCCGGCGGCAAACAGCAGCGGCAGCGTGCCGTTGCGGCGTTCACCGGCGATCGCCGACATGGTCAGCAGCGGCACCACCAGGAACGCGAGTTGCGCGAGTTGCCCCAGCAGCGGTACCGCCACCAGATCGGTGAAGCCGGGGCCGTCGGGCAGGGCGGCGCGCTGAACCTGGCCGGCCAGGAAACTGCCCAGCAGTACGGTGAAGTTCCAGCCCAGCCAGGCCAGGGTCAGCGCTGCGAGTAGCCAGCCCAGCGGACGCACCAGCAGGCGACGCCATTCCAGGCGAGTCACCGCCCACGTGCTCATGCGGCCTGCGCCGGGCGCGGGTTCATCGCGATCTCGAAGAAGCGCCGTTCCAGCGCCGCATGATCGCCGGCCTCGACCGTGCCTTCGTGCTGCAACGCGCCCTCGTGCAGGATCGCCACGCGATCGCACACCGCGGTGACTTCGGCCAGCACATGCGTGGACAGGATCACCGCGGTGCCGGCGGCGGCCTGCTCGCGGATGAGGCTGCGCAGCGCGGCCACCTGCACCGGGTCGAGTGCGTTCGCCGGTTCGTCCAGCACCAGCAGCGCTGGGCGGTGCACCAGCGCGCAGGCCAGCCCCAGCCGCTGGCGCTGGCCCTGCGACAGCACACCGGCCAGGCGCCGCGCCAGCGGTTGCAGTTCCAGCCGCTCGATGATCGCGCTGCGGGCCGCGCGCAGGGCGGCGCCATTCAGGCCGCGGATGCGGGCGTGCGCGTCCAGGTGTTCGGTCACGGTCAGTTCCGGCCACAGCGGCGCGCGTTCGGGCAGCCAGCCGATGCATGTGCGAGCCAGCTCCGGGTGTTCCAGGAAGTCCTCGCCGTTCAGCTTGATGACGCCGCGGTCCGGGCGCAGCGCCCCGGCGATCATCGACAAGGTGGTCGATTTGCCGGCGCCGTTGACGCCGAGCAGGCCCAGCACCTGGCCGCGCGGCAGGCTCAGGCTGAGATCGCGCACGGCAACGCGACCGGCGCGGCGGCGTGCGACGTGATCCAGCTGCAGGGCGGGCGGCGGGTCGGGGGGGATGATCGTGGTCATTGCCTGATTGTCACGGCGCCCCCATGGTTAGACAACAGGCGATCGTGCGCGCTGCCAACCAACGCCGGTTTCACTTCCGCCTCTTGACAGGCTGTTACCATCATGACCCGGCCATGCTGGTGGGTATGGCATTCCCCGAATTAGACTCCACCCCGTCCCCCCGTTCCATCCCCATTCGGTAACTTTCATGCTTGACGCGGTACTCGATTTCCTCAACCACGGCCTCGCCAACGCGAGCTGGGGCCAGATCGCCATCTACATGCTGGTGGTGACCCAGCTCACCATCTTCACGGTGACGCTGTACCTGCATCGCAGCCAGACCCATCGCGGCGTGGATTTCCACCCCGTGCTGGCGCACTTCTTCCGTTTCTGGGGCTGGCTCACCACCGGCATGGTCACCCGCGAATGGGTGGCGGTGCATCGCAAGCACCACGCCAAGGTGGAGACTGCGGAGGACCCGCACAGCCCGATGATCTACGGCATCCGCAAGGTGTTCTGGGATGGCGTGTCGCTCTACCGCGACGCCTGCGAGAACAAGCAGGACATGGCGCAGTACGGTCGCGGCACGCCCGACGACTGGATCGAGCACAAGCTCTACGGCGCGCATCCCTACTGGGGCCCGACCCTGATGTTGTTCATCAGCGTGGCCTTGTTCGGCGTGATCGGCGCGGCGCTGTGGGCGCTGCAGATGGTGTGGATCCCGTTCTGGGCCGCCGGCTTCGTCAACGGCATCGGCCACTGGGCCGGCTACCGCAACTTCGAGAGCGCCGACACCGCGCGCAACCTGATTCCGTGGGGTTTCTGGATCGGCGGTGAAGAGCTGCACAACAACCACCACGCCTTCCCCAGCTCGGCCAAGTTCGCCCTGCGCAAGTGGGAGTTCGATATCGGCTGGGCGGCGATCTGCGGCCTGCGTGCCGTGGGCCTGGCCAAGGTGTTGCGCGTGGCGCCCTCGCTGGACGTGCGCCCGAACGTGCGCCTGCCCGACGCCGACACGCTCAAGGCGGTGCTCACCCATCGCTTCCAGGCGATGACCGACTATTACCGCGGCGTGATCGTGCCGACTCTGCGCGACGAGGCGCAGCACGCCGGCGAGAACATCAGGGCGATCCCGCGCCGGATGCGGCTGGCCATGGCCGACGGCGGCCGTTGGCTCGACAGCGAGGGCCGCGACCGCATGCAGGCGATGCTGGCCAAGCGCCCCACACTGAAGACCGTGGTCGAGTTCCGCAGCCGCCTTGCGGCGCTGATGGAACAGCGCGGTGCCGACCAGGCGCTGAAGGGTTTGCAGCAGTGGATCCACGAGGCCGAGGAAAGCGGCATCCGCGCGCTGCAGGAGTTCGCCCAGCGGCTCAAGGGCTACACGGTCGCCACGGCCTGAGCGCCGGCGGCATCGACCCGAACCAGGCCCGCCTCGATGGCGGGCTTTTCGTTTGCCTTGAGGGAACCCCCGACTCTGTGTTTAGACCGGACACATGGTGGACGCTTTCAGGGCAGCCTCCGGCCGGGGGGCGAGGTTGCCCCGAAGAGCCGGGGCTTCGTGTGCCCCGGTTTCTCCGTTCGGGCGGCGCATGGCAAGCTCGAACCCTTGCGCATCGACAGGGAGGTACGGAATGACCCCGAGGGTGGTGGTGCTTGGCGCGACCGGCGTGTTCGGTTCGCGCATCGCGACGCGGCTTGCGCACGACGCACGTTTCGAACTGTTGCTGGCTGGACGCCACAAGGCGTCGCTGGAGGCATTGCGCGCGGCGATCGGCGATGCGCGTGTGCGCGTCCATGCACTGGATACGGCGAGTGCGGACTTTCCGGCGGCGCTGGCCGCGCTCGAACCGCATCTGGTGATCCACGCCGCCGGCCCGTTCCAGGGGCAGGATTATCGTGTCGCGGAAGCGTGCATCGACGCCGGCAGTGATTACATCGACCTCGCCGATGGCCGTGATTTTGTCTGCGGCTTTTCCCGGCTAAACGAGCGCGCACGGTGTGCGGGCCGGCTGCTGGTCAGCGGTGCGTCCAGCGTGCCGGCGCTGAGTTCAGCGGCGGTCGATGCGCTGTTGCCCCGCTTCGGCCGGCTCGACGCCATCGAACACGCGATCAATCCCGGCAACCGCACGCCGCGCGGCGATGCCACGGTGGCCTCCATCCTCGGCTATTGCGGGCGGCCGATCCGCGTCTGGCGCGAGGGCCGCTGGGACACGGTGCATGGCTGGATGGACAGCCGGCGCCAATGGTTCCCGTTCGGCCATCGCCGCGTCGGCGTCTGCGATGTTCCGGATCTCGAACTGTTTCACGCGCGTTATCCGCAGGCGCGTTCGGTGGTCTTCCGCGCCGGCCTCGAACTGCCCTTGCTGCAATGGGCGACTTGGGGCATGGGCGTACTGGTGCGACTGGGCCTGATCCGCGATCTCGCGCGCCACGCGCCCGCACTGCGGCGCATGAGCGAATGGTTCGTGCGCCTGGGCACTGATGTCGGCGGCATGGTGGTGGAGTTGCGTGGCACCGACGAGCAAGGCCGGCCGCTGCACCTGTGCTGGTGGCTGGATGCCGACGCGGGCGATGGCCCGCAGGTGCCGGTGACGCCGGCGATCGTGTTTGCGCGGCGCTGGGCGGATGGTCTGCTGGCCGAGAAGGGCGCCATGCCCTGCATGGGATTGCTTGCGCTCGATCAGATCGTCGCCGGCTTCGAGGGATTCGCGTTGCGCACCGGCGTCGAGGTGCTCAGTCGATGAAGCGCCACGCCTGGTCCGGCTCGCGCAGGCGGCATTGTGCGCGCCGACCGAACAGGCGGTATCGGTGGCGGGCGAGCCAGCGGTAGGCGCCGTCGCGCCAGCGGCGTGGAACCATGCGCAGCATCGCGCTTGCCGGGCGCCACGGCCCGCCCAAGTGGCGAAGCACGCGGACAATGGCGTCCGTGTCGCGGTAACCCCGATCCTGCTCGACCAGCAGGAACGACACCGGGTCGTCCGGCGACAAGCCGTGCGCCACCAGCAGGGCGCGACCATGTTGCCCCTGCATCGCCGCCAGCCGGAAGCGGCCGGTACGGTCGTGACGCAGGATGAAATCCACCCAGCGGCTGCACAGCACGCAGACGCCATCGAAGACGATGACGGGGTGTTCGCCTTCAGGTGACACGGTCGATCTCCAGCCAGCCGCGGTAGGCGACGAGCCGACCGAGCAACGGCAGGCGCACGTCGATGTCGAAGGCGTAGCGCCCGTCGTGCGCACCGCTGCGCGACCGCACCGTGCCGCAGAAGGAGCGCGGCAACCGCAGGCCGAACAGGCTCACGCCCCGCAGTTGCCAGTCGATCGCGTCGCCGTCGCGGCGCAGCGCGAAGCGCAGCGTGGCCGGCCCGAGATGTTCGTGCAGCAGCGGCGAGCCGGCGTGGCGGTCGAGCCTGGACTGCATGCGTCGGCCGGTGAACCGGCGCGTCCATACTTCGCGGTTGCCGTGGCGCTCGATCGTCAGCGCCAGTGCCTGCTGCGGGCCGGGCGCGGGCAGGCCGAGCAGCCGGCGCAGGCAGCGCGCGGGGAAGTGGCCGGCGCCATCGACGTCGGCCACGCCGCTCGCGCGCAGCAGCGGTGCGGCGCCGTGCATCGCCTGCACGGCCGCGGGCAAGGCGCGCCAGGCGTCATCGCCGAGCAGGGTGGGGAACAGGGCGGGGAATGTCATGGCCCGATGATGCGCGATAGGCGGGCTTCGGGCAAAAGGAAAACCCGCCGGGCGGCGGGTTTTCCTGGAGGAGTCAAGATCGCTGTTGCGGATGCTGTGGAGAGCGCAAGAGCAAGAGCGATCCCTGCCTTCGCAGGGATGACGTCATGGCAAGGGCACTCGCGCTACGCGCGAATGCGCCATGACCTCACTTGATCTTGCCTTCCTTGTAGATCACGTGCTTGCGCACCACCGGATCGTACTTCTTGAACTCGAACTTTTCCGGGGTGTTCTTCTTGTTCTTCTGCGTGGTGTAGAAGTGGCCGGTGCCGGCCGAAGAAATCAGGCGGATCTTGTCTTGCGATTTGTTGGCCATGGTGTGCTCCTCAGACCTTTTCGCCGCGGGCACGCATGTCGGCAATCACGGCCTCGATGCCATTCTTGTCGATCGTGCGCAGGGCGTGGTTGGAAACGCGCAGCTTGATCCAGCGGCTTTCGCTGGGGACCCAGAAGCGACGCTCATGCAGGTTGGGCAACCAGCGGCGGCGGGTCTTGTTGTTGGCGTGCGAGACATTGTTGCCGCTCTGCACACCCTTTCCGGTGACTTGACATACACGGGCCATGACGACCTCCCAAGAATGGCTTCGGTTGAAGCCGTGATTGCCACCCGTTGGCCAGGGCGGCATCGGCCCAGCGACGCGGTGCGCCACGCAATGCCGGAGGTGTTGCATGGCCCGGTCGCGTGGGTCCGCATTGCGTGGCGGACCACCCGGAGAACCGGGCCGACATGAGGCGAGCCGCGCATTGTCGCAGAAACAAGCGGTTGGGCGCAATCCTCGGACGCCCGTTCAAGGGTGCGGATGGGTGCGCCAGACGGGGATGTATGGAACAATCAGCCTCTTTGCTTGACCGCCCGTCTTTGAGAGGACCACCCGATGGCACAAGAGATCAACAACGACCAGGCCAACGGCCAGGCCAGCCAGCCGCAGCTGGTGATGCAGAAGATCTACGTGAAGGACGTTTCCTTCGAGGCGCCCAACGCGCCGCAGATCTTCCAGGAGATCGACGAGAACGCGCAGCCGCAGGTGCAGCTGAACCTGGGCCAGAAGGCCAGCGATCTGGGCAACGACCTGTATGAAGTGGTGCTCAGTCTGACCCTGACCTGCACGGTCGGCCAGCGCACGGCGTACCTGGCGGAAGTGGAGCAGGCGGGCGTGTTCGGCATCGCCGGTTTCGGCGACACCGACAAGGCCGGCATCCTGGGCAGCTATTGCCCGAACCTGCTGTTCCCGTATGCGCGCCAGGTGATTTCCTCGATGGTGCTCGAAGGCGGCTTCCCGCCGTTCCTGTTGCAGCCGATCAATTTCGACGCGCTGTTCGCCGAACAGTTGCGCCGTGGTGCCGGTGGCGACGAAGCCCCGGTGATGCTCAACAGCTGAGCTTCGGGCATGCCTGACAAGCCGAAGCTGACCGTGCTCGGCGCGGGCTCCTGGGGCACGGCTCTGGCCGCGCTCGGCGCCCGCAACGGCGTACCCACCCGGCTATGGGGCCGCGATGCCGACGCGCTGGCGCAGATGGCGCAGCAACGCAGCAATGCGCGCTACCTGCCAGGCGTCACTATGCCGGAGGCGTTGGGCTACGAGGCGGATCTCGGCGCGGCCGTGCGCGGCGCCGATATCGTGCTGATCGTGGTGCCCAGCCATGCGTTCGCCGCGATGCTCGACGCACTCGCGCCGCTGCTCGACGCGGGCACCGCGATCGCCTGGGCGACCAAGGGCTTCGAACCCGGTACCGGGCGTTTCCTGCACGAACTGGTGGCGGAAAAGTTGCCGGGCCGGCCGGCGGCGGTCATCACCGGGCCGTCCTTCGCCAGGGAGGTGGCCACCGGTCTGCCCAGCGCGGTCACCGTGCATTCGGACGACGATGCCTTCGCGCAACAACTCGCCGGCCTGCTGCATGCGCCCAACCTGCGCGCGTACTCCGGCGGCGACGTGCTCGGCGCCGAGCTCGGCGGCGCGATGAAGAACGTGCTGGCCGTCGCCACCGGCATCGCCGACGGCATGAACCTGGGCCTCAACGCCCGCGCCGGCCTGATCACCCGCGGCATGAACGAGATGCTGCGCCTGGGCGTGGCGCTGGGCGCACGGCCGGAAACGCTGATCGGCCTGTCCGGCCTCGGCGACCTGGTGCTGACCTGCACCGGCGACCTCTCGCGCAATCGCCGGCTCGGCCTGGCGTTGGGCCAGGGCGTGGCGATCGACGAAGCGGTGCGCCGCATCGGCCAGGTGGTGGAGAGCATCCTCACCGCCGACGAAGTGGCGCGGCTGGCCGCCAAGCATGGCCTGGACCTGCCGATCAGCGCCGGCGTGCGCGCCGTGTTGCACGGCGAGGTCACCCCGGCCGAAGGGCTCAAGGCACTGATGGCGCGCGAGCAGAAGCCGGAATATCCGCACGGGCTGTTCGGCAACGACTGACGCAGGACCGGCGGCGGGTGCCGCGGCCGTCGCCGCATCCGGCACTCGCGCTGCTAAGCTCAAGCATTTGGTCGTTGCTACGGAACGCATGCGGATGCCGCAATCGGACGAGAAGCAGCGCGTCGCCGGCCCCCCGGCTGGCGACGACGACACCTTGCCGCCGGCCTGGCGGCGGCTGCTGGCTGCGCCCAAACCCGCGGCGAGTGAGGACGGTGGCGTACTCGGCTTCTTCGTCGAAGTGGTGCCCGAGGAGGGCGCGGCGTTCGCCCGCGTCGACGTGGCGCCGGTACTGCTCAGCGTGGTCGAGCACGGTCGCTACAGCCGCCCGGTGCCGCTGGACAGCCGCCACCTGGTGCAGACCCCGCTGCAGCCGCACGAGCAGCGCCTGGCCGCCAGCGTGCTGGGCCTGCCGCTGAGCGTGCGCAAGAGCCGCAGCTATGCCCGCCTTGGCGGCCACGTCGGCGACAGCCTGCTGGCCGAGGTGCTCGATACCGCGCCGTGCTTTCTCGGCGGCCTGGCCGGCCTGCGCCTGTCGCGCGGCAAGTCGCACCCGCTCAATTGGCACTGGCAGATGGAGGCCGACGGCAGCCAGCGCCTGCTGCCGCTGCTGCCCAACAGCCAGCGCCTGCTGCGCGTCGACGCGCTGTGGTACCTGGACGCCGAGCGCGCGACCCTGGGCCTGTTCGATGCGCCGGCCGAGGAAACCCAGTGGCTGGAGCTGCCGCCGCTGAAACACGAGCATGGCCGCCGCCTGCGCAGCAAGCTGCCGAACAGCCGGCTGGCCACGCGCGTGCCGCTGCCGCAGGTGTTCGGCGATCTCAAGCGCTCGCAGCTGGCGCCCAAGCCGGTGCTGATCCTGCACGCGCTGACCCGCCACGCGCGTCTGGCCGCCGGCACGCCGCCGCTGGGCTATGCGCGGCTGGCCTTCGATTATGCCGGCGAGCGTTTGCCCGGCCGCGGCGGCGAGCCGCTGGTGCGCCGCGTGCGCAATGGCCAACTGGTCGAGATCACCCGCCGCCGTGCCGAGGAACTCACCGCGATGGAGCAGCTCGAACGCGTCGGACTCACCCCCGGCGTGGATACCGAGGGGCTGCCGTGGGACGTGGCCGAAACCCTGCCCGAAGACGCCTGGCTGTTCCCCGGCGCCGGTTATGCCGGCGCACTGGAGGTCAACACGCCGGCGCGCTGGCTGGCGTTGCGCCCCAAGCTTGAGGAAGAAAATTTCCTCGTCGAGTACGCGCCCAGCTTCCCGTTCGAGGTGCTCGAAGGGCCGGTTCGCTGGTATGGCCAGGCGGCCGAGGACGTCGACGACCACGCCTTCGACCTGGAGATCGGCATCGAGGTCGATGGCCAGCGCCACAACCTTTTGCCCGCCGTGGCGCAAGCGCTGGCCGAGCACCAGTTGACCCTCAGCCCGGCGGCGAATGAGCCCGACGATGCGGTGTGGTACGCCCCGGTCGATGCGCGCCGGCGCGTACCGGTGCGCCTGCGCGAACTGCGCGGCCTGCTGGCGCCGTTGGCCGAATACCTGGAGAAGCCGCGCAAGTCACTGCACCTGCCGCGCGTGCAGGCCGGCCGACTGGAGGAACTGGCCGCCGCCATGCCCGCTGGCGGCACGCTGCAGGCAGCCGAGCCGCTGCTCGGTTTCGCCGCACGCCTGCGTGACGCCGCCGCGCGCGCCAGCGATGCCGTGCCCGAAGGGCTTGCCGCCGAACTGCGGCCCTACCAGCGCGAAGGCCTGCGCTGGTTGAACGCGCTGGCCGAGGCCGGCGTCGGCGGCGTGCTGGCCGACGACATGGGCCTGGGCAAGACCCTGCAGTTGATCACCCATCTGCTGTCGCTCAAGCACGGCGGGGCGCTGACCCAGCCCGCGCTGATCGTGGTGCCCACCAGCCTGATTCCCAATTGGCAGTCGGAGATCGCCCGCTTCGCGCCGATGCTCAAGGTGCTGACCTTGCATGGCCCGCAGCGCGCGGAAGAATTCGACCAGCTCGGCGCGCAGGACATCGTGCTGACCAGCTACGCCCTGCTGCCGCGCGATGTCGCCGCGCTGCGCCAGCAGCCGTTCGCGCTGATCGTGCTGGACGAGGCCCAGCAGGTGAAGAACCCGCGCACGCAGGCACGCCGCGCGCTGCTCAGCCTGCGCACGCCACGCTACCTGTGTCTCACCGGCACCCCGCTGGAAAATCACCTGGGCGAACTCTGGTCGCAGATCGACCTGGCCGTGCCCGGCCTGCTCGGCGACGAAGGCGCGTTCCGCCGCCACTACCGCGTGCCGATCGAGAAGCAACGCGACGAGGAGTGCCAGCAACGCCTGAACCTGCGCCTGGCGCCCTTCATCCTGCGCCGGACCAAGGCGCAGGTGGCGAAGGAACTGCCGCCGAAGACCGAGATCACCCGCCGCGTGGTGCTGGAAGGCCGCCAGCGCGAACTGTATGAAGGTCTGCGCCTGTCGCTGACCGAGGAGCTGCGCGAGGTGATCGCCCAGCGCGGCATCGCGCATTCGGGCATCGTGGTGCTCGATGCGCTGCTCAAGCTGCGCCAGGTGTGCTGCGACCCGCGCCTGGTGAAACTCGAGGCGGCGCGCGGCGTGCGCGAATCGGCCAAGTTCGAGCTGTTGATGGACATGCTGCCCGCGCTGCTGGACGAGGGCCGCAAGGTGCTGCTGTTCTCGCAGTTCACCGGCATGCTGAAACTGATCGCCGCCGAGCTCGACCGCCGCCGCATCCGCTACGTCACCCTCACCGGCGACACCCGCGACCGCGCCGAGCCGGTGCAGCGCTTCCAGGACGGCGAGGTGCCGCTGTTCCTGCTCTCGCTGAAGGCCGGCGGCGTGGGCCTGAACCTCACCGCCGCCGATACCGTGATCCACTACGACCCGTGGTGGAACCCCGCCGCCGAGGCGCAGGCCAGCGACCGCGCACACCGCATCGGCCAGGACAAGCCGGTGTTCGTGTTCCGCCTCATCACCAGCGGCACGGTGGAAGAGCGCATCGAGGAACTGAAACTGCGCAAGGCCGAACTTGCCGACGCCGTGCTCGAAGGCGGCGGCAGCCGCGAGAAACTGCGCTTCGACGAAGCTGACCTGGATGCGCTGCTGGCGCCGGAGTCGGTTTCGTAGCCAGCGTCCGGAACGCCCCGCCAGTCAACGCGATGACAAGGAAGAAATCGTGAAACATCGGACCCTCCGCACGTGGCGCAGTGCGTTCTTCATCATCTTGGCGTCGTGGCTCGCTGGCTGCGCCCATCAGGATGTCGGTGAGGTTCGCGGTTCCAGCGTGGAAACCTTCATCCCGGCCAACGCCGAAAGTTATGCCATGTCCGAAAACCAGGGCTTCGTCATCGGCGAGCCCCTGGCGCCGCTGCAGTTGCCCAATTACCCCGCGACGGCGGACGCGCCACGCGGTGAGGTGGTCGTCTGCCTGGAGGTGTCGATTGATCGAGACGGCCTCGTTTATGCCAGCGCACCACTGACGGGCCTGCCCGGTTGCCCGGCGAGGATCGGCGACGTTGCCGCCGAATTGATGCGCAGCGCCAGGCAGGCGACGTCGTCGTGGCGCTTCGCCCGGTCCCGGCGATGCACCTACCCGCAGGGATACGACGCTGCGCAGGCGCCGGGTTGCGACGGTCCGGTGATCAAGGTCGAATTCGTGCCGATCAGGCTGGCGTTCCGGTTTCGCTTCACGCGCAAGGCGGGCAGCACCGGCAACGTGACGATGGATCGCCTGCGCGGCTGAAACCCGCCGCGCTCGTCGGTATTCGCCGACGGCAACGTGTCGGGGCCGGGCGTCGGCGAGGGTTGAGCGCTTCCTTGTTCGTCTGGAAGCATGCCCACAGCGCGTCATCTGGTATCCATCGTCCCTTCGACCGGGCGCGCCCCATGAGCAGCTCCTTGGCTTTGGCGATTGCGCCCGCATCGCCGCTGGCCTCGGTGGCCTGCAACTCGCTGCGCGCCTCTGTATTCAAGACCCCGGCGGCAGCCGCGTGCGCAGCAGCGCGTCGACCGACTGCTGCCATTGCGGCGAGCCCGGGTTGGATTGCGGGGCTTCCTCGCCCAGTTTGCGCTGCACGGCCTGGTTCCACTCGGGGGAACCGGGGTCGGGGCCGTGGCCCTTGTCGCTGATGGCGAGCGACTGGTCGACCCAGGCCAGCCATTCCGGCGAGCCCAGGGCGGGGTTGGCGGGCGCCGTCTGCGCTTCGCCAGGGGCTGGCGGCGTGGGCGCGGGCGAGCAGGCGGCGAGCAGCAGGGCGAGCGGGAGGCTGGCGATGAGGCGACGCATGGGACGGCTCCGGAAGAGGGCGAGGCCGGTTCAGCCTAGCGCCCGACTTGTTGCCGGTGATTAACTTTTCATGATGCGCGCCGCGCCGGTTCAGTGAAGCGCGGCCGGCTCAATCGCGCGCCGCCACTTCGTCGATGTGGCGCAGCAGGTCGGCGGGGTCCTCGTACACGCGGAATGCACCGGACTGCTGCAGCTCGGCCTGGCCGTAGCCGCCGGAGAGCACGCCCACGCCCAGCGTGCGGGCGCGTTGCGCGGCAAGCATGTCCCACACGCTGTCGCCGATCACCAGCGATTGGCGGATGTCCACGCCGAGCCGCTCGGCCGCTTCCATGAACAAATCCGGGTCGGGCTTGGCATGGCGCACCTGGTCGCGCGTGACCACCGGCACCTTCGACGGATCGATGCCGAGCGCCTCCAGGTTGTGCCGGGCCGTTTCCATCCGCCCGCTGGTGGCGATTGCCCACGGGATGTCCTGCGCGCCGAGGTAGTCGAGCAATTCGCGCGCGCCGGGCAGCGGCCGCACCGCGCCTTGCGCATGCATGCGGTTGAACGCCTCGGCATGATGCTCGCGCATGCGATCCAGTCGCTCGGCAGTGATCGGCAAAGTCGTCTCGCGCAACAGCATGTTGGCGAACAGGCCGCCGCTCATGCCGATCTTGCGATGGATCCGCCACACCGAAATGTCCAGCCCCTCGGCGTCCAGCGCCTGCTTCCACGCCAGCACGTGCTGGTAGACGCTGTCGATCAGGGTGCCGTCCAGATCGAACAGGAAGGCGCCGTCACGCCGTGGCATGGCTGCTCTCGCGCCGCGGCAGCAATGGCCGGCCCGAGTCCAGCACGGCCAGCGCGGCGCCGCCGAGCAGCCCCGGTTCCGGGTTCATGATCGCCTGGGTCGGCACTTTTTCCATGATGTCGCGGAAGCGGCCCTTGGCTTCGAAGCGTTCGCGGAAGCGCCCGCGTTCCAGCCACGGCAGCAGCACCGGGATCAGTCCGCCGGTGAGGTAGACGCCGTCCCACGCGCCGAGCGTGAGCACCAGGTCGCCGGCCACGCTGCCGAAGATGCCGGCGAAGGTTTCCACCGTGCGCGTGCACAGCGGGCAGCTGTCGGCCTTGGCCCGGGCGGTGATGTCTTCGGGCTTCAGGTCGGCCGGTTGTGCGCCGACCATGTGGCAGATCGCGTCGTACAGGTTCACCAGGCCCTGGCCGCAGATCAGCCGCTCGTTGGAAACGCGACCGTACTTGTGGTTGAGGTAGTCGAGGATCGCGATGTCCTCCGGCGTGTGCGCGGCGAAGCCGGCGTGGCCGCCTTCGGTCTGCAGCACGCTGCAGTGACCGCCGCGCACCAGCAGGCCGCCCACGCCCAGGCCGGTACCGGGGCCGACGATGGCAAAAGTCTGTTCGTCCTCGGCACCGACCACCGGCCGCGGCACCGTGCCCACGTCGACCAGGTCGTCGCCGTGCAGCAGCGTCACCGCCATGCTCTGCGCGGCGAAGTCGTTGACCAGGTGCACATGCTCCAGGCCCAGCGCCTCGGCGGTCTGGTGGGCCGAGATCGCCCACGGATTGTTGGTGACCTTCACCGTCTCGCCGTCGACGATGCGTCCGGCCGCGGCGACGATGGCGCGCTTCACCGTCAGCCCCGTTTCGTCGAGGTACTGCCGGGCGGTGGCCACCAGCGAATCGTGCTCGGCAACCCGATAGCGCCGGATGCTGTCGGCCAGCAGCGGGCGCTCGCGCGAGGTGTCGGCCACGCCGAAGCGGACGTTGGTGCCACCCAGATCGACGAGCAGGGTGGGTACGCTGCGGGACGGGCTCATGTAGCTTCCTGCGGAAACGGAACAGCAAGCGTGCCGCCGTTGTGCCGCGTAGTCCAGCGTTTTGCATCCGTACGCGCCGGAATGGCGATGCCGGCGGGCCGCGGCTGCGTGCGGGGCAAAGGCGTAAAATAGAGGGCTGCCGACTTGCGAGTACCGCCATGAGCTTTCCCGCCACCCGCATGCGCCGCATGCGCCGCGACGCCTTCTCTCGCGCGCTGATGCGCGAGCACACCTTGCTGCCGAGCGACCTGATCATGGTCGCCTTCGTGATCGAGGGTGAGGGTCGGCGCGAAGCGGTGCCGTCGATGCCCGGCGTGGATCGGCTCTCGATCGACGAACTGCTGAAGCTGGCCGGCGAATGCGTGCGCCTGGGCATTCCCGCGCTGGCCCTGTTCCCCTCGCCCGGCGCCGGGGTGAAATCGCTCGACGCCGCCGAGGCGTGGAACCCCGACAACCTGATGCACCGCGCCACCCGCGCGCTCAAGGCGAAGTATCCGGAACTGGGTTTGATCGGCGACGTGGCGCTCGACCCGTACACCACCCACGGCCAGGACGGCCTGATCGACGAGCATGGTTACGTGATGAACGAGCCCACCGTCGAGGCGCTGGTGAAGATGTCGCTGGCGCAGGCCGCGGCGGGCATGGATATCGTGGCGCCGTCGGACATGATGGACGGCCGCGTCGGCACCATCCGCGATGCGCTGGAAGCGGCCGGCCACATCCACACCCGCATCCTCGCCTACTCGGCGAAATATGCCTCCGCGTTCTACGGCCCGTTCCGCGATGCGGTCGGTTCCTCGGCCAACCTCGGCAAGGGCAACAAGCACACCTACCAGATGGACGTGGGCAACAGCGACGAGGCCCTGCGCGAGGTCGAGCTGGACCTGCTCGAAGGCGCCGACATGGTGATGGTGAAACCGGGCCTGCCGTACCTCGACGTGCTGCGCCGGGTGAAGGACGCCTTCGGCGCACCGACCTTCGTCTACCAGGTCAGCGGCGAATACGCGATGCTCAAGGCCGCCGCGCAGAACGGCTGGCTGGACGAAAAGGCGGTGGTGCTCGAATCGCTGACCGCGTTCAAGCGCGCCGGTGCGGATGCGATCCTCACCTATTACGCTGTGGATGCGGCGCGGTGGTTGCGCGAGTAGCGGGCTTGCCTTTCCTCCGCTGAGGAACGTCTCCGGAAACGACGAATCGGGCTTGCCATGACGGGTCGCGGAAAATACCTGATGGCCTCTCTGGCGGTGCTGTTGATTGCCGTGTTCTGCTTGTGCACGGCGCTCGCGGTCTGGGGGCGCGTAACCGTCCGTATACGCGGGCCGGCGAACACGCATGCGGCGGTGGCACCTGCCCCGGCGGGTGCCGCGTCTGTTCCTGGTTATCTGGTGGAGACAACCGGGATCGACGAGACGGGTACGCATACCGATCGCTTTCTCCAGGAGCCTGACTATGTCCTTGCCGCGTTTGGCGGCCAACTGCTTGGAGCGGATCGCGGCGAGTGGGGCGGAGAACTCGTGTTTCGCGATGTGGGCGGTACGGTGCATCCGGTACTCAAGGGAAACGTGCGCGGCATCGTGAAGATGCCGTTCGGGCTGATCGTGCTCACCGGATTGAACCATCTGGGGAGCGGTGCCGGTGCCATTTTTCGCGTGGAGCAGCACCGCGATGGCGAAGTTGTCGCCACGCGGAAGTATTCCCTCCGCGGTGGCCCGAATGATGCGCGTTGGACAACCGACGGCGATCTGGTTTTCTCGATCCACTATGTGTCTCGTGATGGCTTGTTCAGACGAACGCGTATGCAATGCCTGTTGCTGGATCGCTCGGGTGACCTGCGAAGGCTGCCCTGCCTGATGGTTGGTGGATGACCGTTGAGGCAAAAGCGGCCATGGCGAGCTGCTTTCGATTTCCGGCATGTCAGGGGGCGTCGGAACATGGACTTTCGGTCGCTCGCGACAGCAGGGTTGCGTTCGCTCTTTGATGCGGTGCCTGCCCTCGCGTAAGCTGGCCGATGGGGCCGCACAGCGGCCACAGGGGCGAACGAGGATGGGGGCGTTGCAGGATCATCCGTTGACGAGCGACCGCGCCGCCGGCTTGCCGGCGGCGGCGCGGGCGTTGCTCGCGCGTGCTTCCGCAGCGCTGGATGCGCACGACCTGCCGGCTGCCGAGGCGGCGCTCGATGGCGTGCTGGCGATGCTGCCCGATTGTGCCGAGGCCTTGCGCATGCAGGGGCTGGTGCGGCACGTGCGCGGCGATTACGTGAGGGCGGTGGCCTTCCTGCAGCGGGCGCGGGCGTTGCTGCCGGACGACCCGCTGGTGCGCATGAACCTGGCCACGGCGCTGTTCGCCGCGGGCGAGCCTGCGACGGCAATGGCTGGCCTGGAGCGATGCTGTGCCAAGGCGCCGGACTTTGCGCCGGCGTGGTTCAACCTCGGCAAGATGTACATGCTGCAGCAGCGTCCGGCCGGGGCGATCACCGCCTTGCATCGCGCGCTGGATGCCGAGCCCGGCCACGTGCCGGCGCGGATGCTGCTGGCGCAGGCGCAGGCGAGCCTGGGTGCGTTGGGTCCGGCCGGCGACAGTTATCGTGCGGTGCTGCGCCTGCAGCCGGACCTGGCCGATGCCTGGGTCGGCCTCGCCGATCTGGAGACGGCGTCGTTCGGCGCGGCCGACGTCGCGCATCTGGAACAACTGCTGCGTTCGCCGCTGGCCAGTCAGCGCGCGCGGGTGTGCCTGGGTTTTGCGTTGACCCGCGCGCTGGAGGACCAGGGCGACTACGCCGGCGCATTTCGCGCGCTGCGCAAGGCCAATGCGCAGATGTACCGCGCGCTGGCCTGGAAGCCGGCCAAGTCCCGCGCGCAGGCGCAGGCGATGCGCCGGGTGTTCGAGACGCGGCGGACGGACGCCATCGATGCGCGGCTGGGCGAGGGCATGGTGTTCGTGGTCGGCATGCCGCAGGCCGGGTCGCTGCTGACCGCGCAGGTGCTGGCCGCGCATCCGGCAGTGGCGGTGGTCGACGAATCGGATGCGGTCGAAGAGGTGCTCAAGGCCGAAACGCAACGCCGGCAGCAGCCGCGCGTGCAGTGGATGACGCAGGCCACGCCGGCGGACTGGCAGCGACTGGGCCGGGATTACCTCGCCCGCGCCGAAGCGGCACGCGGACGCAAGGCCTGCCTGGTCGACCGCACGCCGGGCAACTGGCGGCTGGTCGGGGCGATCCTCGCGATGCTGCCGGGCGCGCGCGTGGTCGACAGCCGCCGCCGCGCGCTGGAAACCTGTTTCGCCTGCTACCGGCAGTTGTTCCTCGACCGTCACGAGTTCAGCTACGACCTCGACCACGTCACCGGCTACTGGAGCGATTACGACGCGTTGTGCCGGCACTGGCGGCAGCTGTATCCCGGCCGCTTTCTCGAACACCACTACGAGGCATGGCGTGCCGAACCGGCGTTGCAGACACGTCGCCTGCTGGCGTTCTGCGCGTTGCCGTTCGCGCCAGCCTGCGTGGACGTGCATGGCGGCGGCGAGCGCCATGCCGGCAGCGTGGACGCGTTGATGCGCCGGGACAGCGAGCGCTGCGCCGCCTACGGCGTGGAGCTGAAGCGGTTGCGCGCGTTGCTGGGGATGCGCGCCGCCGACGCGTGAATGGCGAGGGCGGCGATCAGCGTGTGCTCGACACCGGCGCCGACGTCGAAGCGCTGCCCGCCGGCGCCTCCGCCGGGCACTGCACCACGCGACGCGGCGTGCCCGGGCCCGGGGTTGCGAGCGGCTGGCCGATCGCGCCCATGCGCCGCGCCAGTGGCACCACCGCCTGGTTGAGGCGCCAGTCGTAGATCACGCTGAAGGCCATCACGCGGGCCACGTATTCGCGGGTTTCCTTGTACGGGATGGTGGCGACGAACAGGTCCGGCGCCAGCGTGCCGCGTTCGGCCAGCCACACGTCGACGCGGTTCGGCCCGGCGTTGTAGGCCGCGCTGGCGAGCCAGGTCGAGCCGTCGAAACGCTGCGCCATCTGCGCCAGGTAGCGCGTGCCCAGCGCGATGTTCACCACCGGGTCGTACAGGCTGGCAGCGCCGTCCCATGGCAGGCCGGCGGCACGCGCCACCAGCGCGCCCGTGGCCGGCAGCAGCTGCATCAGGCCGCGGGCGTCGGCGCCGGAACGCGCGTCGCTCATCCACGCGCTCTCGGCGCGCAGGATCGCGTACGCCCATGCCGGATAGATGCCGGCCTGCTCGGCCTGCGGCACCAGGCCGTCCTGGCTGGCCAGCGGGAAACGCAGGTCGTACAGGCGCAGCGCGTCGCCGCTGCTGAGCGTGAACACCGCGCGGTCGTACCAGCCACGCCGGTTGGCCAGGTCGGCGGCGAGGCGCTGGGTGGCCGCGTCGGTGCCTTGCAGCGCGCGGTTCCATTCGCGCCGGGCCAGTCGCGGCAGGTCCACCGCGAACAATTCGAACGCGCGCTGCAGGGCGGGTCGGGCCAGCAACTGCTGCTCGCGCTGCGGATCGTCGGCCAGGCTCAGCGGGCAGATGGCGTAGTCCTGATGCAGGCGGTCGGCGGCGAGGAAGCCGAAGTAGGTGGCCTGTCCGGCCAGCGCGGCGTATTGCCGTTGCGCGGCTGCGGCATCGCCGGTGGCGGCGAGCGCACGGGCGCGGAAGTACTGCCATTCGTCGCCCTGCTGCAGCGACGGCGGCATCGCCGCGATCGCCGCCAACACGGCCGGCCAGTTCATCCGAGCCAGCGCCACTCGCGCGCGCCATTCGCGGGTGCTGTCGTCCTGCGCGGCGGCGGGCAGCGCGACGAGACGGGCGAGCGCGTCGTCGTCGAAGTCGGTGGCGTGGAACAGCGCCAGCGCGCGCAGGATGTCGTTGCGCTGCGCGGTGTCGAACGTCAAACGCGGCTGCAACTGCCGCCACGCGTCGTCGGCGCGGTCCACGTCGCGCCGCGCCTGTCGCACCAGCGCCAGCGTCGCGGCCTGCCGCGCGCGCGGCGTGTCGCTCCACTGCAGGGCCTTGGCCAGCGCCGCGGCCGGATCGCGCAAGGCCAGTACCAGCTGCTGCGCGTCGGCCTGCTGGGCGGCGGGCAACCAGCTCGCCAGGCTGGCGATGGTGCCGGCCTGCCCGGCGTCGGCGGCGCGGTCGATGCGCGTCCACAACCCTGCGGCGGTGAGCAGGCCCTGGCGCTGCGCGGCATCGAGCACCGGGTCGCAGGCGTCGGGCAGGTTCGGCTGCGACCACAGCGCGGCGAGATCGCGATCGAAATCCAGCGTGGCACCTTGCGCGAGCCTGGCTTGCAGCGCGTCGCAGCTCAGCGTGTCGCCAAGGCCCGCCTGGTACAGGGCGAGAAAGCCGCTCCAATCCTGCCGCCGCGCCAGCTCGCGCAGGAAGCTGCGGCGCAGGTCGGCGGCGGGCAGCCAGTCCGGATACTGCGCGAGGTAGGCCTCGACGGTGGCGCGGTCGACGGTGCGGATGTCGTGCTCCAGCGCCGCCGCCTGCAGGTAGGGATACAGCGGGTAGTCGTGCAGCGTGCCGGCGAGGGCGCGCCAGTCGTCGCCCTGCTGGGCCGCCGCATAGGCCTGCTTGAACGTGGCGCGTTGCGCCGGCGTCGGCTCGGCGGCCTGCGCAAGGCCGGTGAACAGGCAGGCACCGGCCAGCAGCAGGCCGCCCGCGCGTGCCAGCCGGGGAGAGGTGAAAGCAGGCATGCGTACTCCGCGATTCGATCTGCCCGCAGTGTAGTGGAACGCCCGCGGCCGCTTGTGTGGACCGGGTGAACACATGGCGCGCCCTGCTAAGCTGGCACGCTGATTCGTCGCCATCCACGGTTTGCCGCATGTCATCCGAAGCTGCGCCTGTTGTCCGTCGGGAGCCTCTGGCGTGGCTGGCCTTGCTGCTGGCAGCCCTGGCATCGCTGTACGGCTGGTGGGCGATCGGCCGGCCGGTGGCGTTGCCCGATGCACCCACCTCGCGCATCGCCTGCGTGTCGTATGCACCGTTCCGGCTGGCGGGCGAGTCGCCGCTGGATGCCTCGGCCTTCGTCAGCGCCGAGCGCGTCGACGCGGACTTGCGCGCGCTGTCGCAGCGCTTCGATTGCGTGCGCACCTACTCGCAGGGGCAGGGCCTCAGCGCGGTACCGCGGATCGCCCGGCGCTATGGCATGAAGGTGCTGCTGGGCATCTGGCTGGGACATGATCCCGAGGCCAATGCCGAACAGATCCGCCTCGGCATCGCCACGGCGCGCGCCTACCCGGACGTGGTGCGTGCGGTGATCGTCGGCAACGAGGTGCTGCTGCGCGGCGAGCTGTCGTCGGCGCAGCTGGCGGCCGATTTGGCGCGTGTGCGCGAGGCGGTGCCCGAGCCGGTGACCTATGCCGACGTGTGGGAGTTCTGGTTGCGCCATCCCGAGCTGGCCGGCTCGGTGGATTACCTCACCATCCACGTGCTGCCGTACTGGGAAGACCGGCCGGTGCCGCCCGAGCAGGCGGTGCAGCACGTGGCGGCGGTGTACGCGAAGGTGGGCGCGGCGTTTCCGGGGCGGCGCGTGATGATCGGCGAGACCGGCTGGCCCAGCGCCGGCCGCCCGCGCCAGGCGGCCAGCGCCAGCGTGGTGGACGAGGCGCGCTACCTGCGCGACTTCCTGCGCTACGCGGAGGAAACCGGCCTGCCGTACAACGTGATCGAGGCGTTCGACCAGCCGTGGAAGCGCACGCAGGAAGGCACGGTGGGCGGCTACTGGGGCATTTTCGACGCGCAGGCGCAGCCGAAATTCGCGATGACCGGGCCGGTGGTCGAGATGGCGCGCTGGTGGCTGGGCTGGCTGGCCGCGGCGCTCGGTGGCGTGATCTTCGCGCTGGCCGGCGCATGGCGACGTCGCCGGAACGGCTGGCGCAAACGGCTGGCGCTGGGCCTGGCCGGCGTGGCCAGCGGCGGCGCCGTCGCCTGGCAGTGCCGACAGATGTGGTTTGCCTGCCGCAACCCGTGGGAGTGGACGATCTCGCTGGCCGCCTGCGTGCTGGCCGTGTTCACCGCGCTGCGGCTGGCGCGCTGGATTGCCGGGCGACTGGCCGGCACGCCGCGGCCGGGTGGCCCCGGCGGCTGGCGCACGCTGTGGCTGTTCGCGCTGGCGTATTACGGCCTGCTGCTGGTGTTCGACGGGCGCTATCGCGATTTTCCGCTGGGCCTGTTCGCGCTGCCGTGCGTGGGCCATGCACTGGCGGGGTGGCTGTCCCGCGCGAGCGAGCGGGCGCGGCCCACGCTGGAACAGCGCTTCCTTGCCGCGTGCCTGCCGCTGCTGGGCGTGGTCGTGGTCGCGCAGGAGGCCGGGCTCAACCCGACCGCGTGGTCATGGCTGGTGCTGAACCTGCTGCTTGCCTGGCCGGTCTGGCATGCGTGGCGCGCGGGCGTCCGCCTGCAGGCGCAGCAGGCGCAGGCTGCCCAGTAGCAAGGCCAGCGCGCCGGCCTCGGCGCCGTACAACTGCATGGCGAACACGCCCAGCGCCGCGGCCAGCCAGGCCAGCGACAGGCGCCGCAACAACCACGCCGGCAGCAGCGCGATGAGCGCGAGCGTGCCGTAGACGTGATGCAGGAAGCCGAGCACCAGCCACGTGCGCAGCGTGCACCACGCGGGGCCGTGGCCGCTGCCGCAGAGCTGCCCGATCGCGCTGGATTCGATCAGCCCGAAGCGCAGCGCGGTGGCGCCCAGGCCCACTGCCAGCAGCGCCAGCCACCATGCCGCCGCGCGCCACGGCAGCGAGGTCATCGGTGCTTCCGCTTCGTGTTGCGGCCGCCGACGCCGGCGGGCAGGCGGATTTCCGCGGCCACCGGCAGGTGGTCGGAGAACGCCTGCGGCAGCGTCCAGGTTTTCTCCAGCTGGATCGCCTCGGAGGTGAGGATGTGGTCCAGCGCCCGCCGCGGCTTCCAGCTGGGAAAGGTGGGCGTGGGCTGCGCCGGCGGCTGCAGGCTGCTCTTGTTGAACAGCTGGCGCATCTCCGCGCTGCCCGGTTCGGTGTTGAGGTCGCCCATCAGCACGGCGTGGCGGAAATCCTGCAGCAGCTCGGCGATGAAACCGAGCTGGCGCGCGCGCGCCGGGGCGCTCAGCGAAAGATGGGCAATCATCACCGCCAGCGCGTCTTCGCCTTCGCCGAACTGCGCCAGCAGCGCGCCGCGGCCGGGGATGCGGCTGGGCAGCGGGTAGTCCATCACCGAGGTCGGTTCGAGCCGGCTGATCAGGCCGTTGGCCGAATGCGCCAGCCGCGCCACCGGCCGGTTGGGCTGGTGGCTCCAGAACGGCAGGCCGGAGGTCTCGGCGAGGTAACGGGTCTGGTTGAGGAAGCCCGAGCGCAGGCTGCCGGCGTCGGCTTCCTGCAGGCCGATCACGTCGAAGCCGGCCAGCACCTCGGCCAGGCGGTCGAGGTTGTCCATCTTGCTGCGTCCGGGCAGCACCGCGTTGAGGCTGCGGGTCAGGTAGTCGCGGTAATGCGCCACGCTGGCGCCGGCCAGGATGTTGCAGCTGAGCAGGCGCAGGCGACGCTCGGCAGGTGCGGTGGCAGGGGTGGCGGCACGGTTCATGGCAGCACGCGGCAGAAGAGGGGAGCGGATGCCTTCAGCAGCCGGCCTGGCCACCCGCCCGAGCTGCAGCATGCGCGCCGCCGCGTGAACGCGACGATGGCGGCGCGATCCGCCGCCGCGCAGGGCCGCCTGGCGGGAGCTACTTGCCGGCCAGTTCGCGCTTGGCCAGCCACAGCGCCACCGCCAGCATGTGCTCGTGCGAGCGCACCGTGGCAACGACGTACTTGCCGTCGACCACCAGGGTCGGCGTGCCGTCGACTTGCCAGGTGCGCAGCAGGTCGAGGTCGCGCTTCATCTTCTCGGTGGTTTCCGGCGCCATCGCGATGCGCATGAACTCGTCGCGGTTGACCCCTTCGCGGGCGTAGAAATCGGCCAGCTCGTCCATCGAGTTGATCGGGTAATGCTCGCCGAACTTGGCCACGAACAGCTGCAGGTGAGTGCGCTCGACCACGCCCAGCTGCCTGGCCGCGTAATAGGCCCGCGCGAACGGCACCCATTGCTGGTTGAACGGCGCCGGCAGCAGCTTGAACTCGACCCCGGCCGGCAGCTCCTTGCGCAGCTTCTCGGCATCCGGCGCGAACTCCGCGCAGTGGATGCAGCCGTAGGAGAACACCTCGACCAGCTCGACCTTGCCCTCGCTGCTGTAGCGCTGGTGCGGGGCGGGCAGGGTGACGTAGTCGGTGCCCTCCGCGTACGGCGCCGGGTCGCTGGGCTGCGCGGTGCAGGCGCTGGCCAGCAGCAGGCTGGCGAGCAAGGCCAGGACGGGCAGGCGGGCGTATCGCTTGAACATCGGGTCGTTCTCCACGCGGATGGCGCCGGCGGCCTACTTGCCGGCCTGTTCCTTGGCGACCAGCCACTGGGTCAGCTCGATCGTCTGCGCATAGCCGCCGGCCGTGCTCGGTCCGTAGCGGTACTTGCCGTTGACGACCATCGAAGGCGTGCCGTCGATGCCGTACGCCTTGATCAGGTCGTCGGCGCGCTTCATCTTGGTGTTGACCGAGAACGAGTTGGCGACGGCGACGAATTCCTTCGGGTCCGCACCGAATTTCTGCGCGTAGAACTGCGCGATGTCCTCGATCGTGGGCCAGGCCTCCTTCGGCTTCAGCCCGCTGCCCTTGAGGTCGTAGGTGGAAATTTCGCCGGTCTTGAACGTGCCGTCGAACATCGCGTCGTAGCTCTTCTCGGCCAGGCCCAGCGCCTGCGCGGCGTAGTACGCGCGCTGGTAGACCACCCAGTTCTCGTCCGGGCGGAACGCCGCGGGCAGGTAATTCATCACCGCGCCGGCGGGCAGGCTCTTGCGGATCTGGTCGGCGGTGGTGTGGAACGCGTTGCAGGCCGGACAGCCGAAGGAGAACACCTCGGTCACCTCGACCTTGCCGGGGTGGCTGGTCGGCTGCGGCGGGTCGATCAGGAAGTAGTTCTTGCCCTCGACCCACTTGCCGTTGTCGACGAAGGGCACGGCCGGGGCGGCGGCGGTCGCGGCGCTTTCGGCGGGCGCGGGCGCGCTGTTGTCGTCGCCGGCGGGCGTGGCCGTGGCGGCGGCTGCCGTGCTGGCCGGCGCCGGCGTGCTGGCCGGGGCGGCCGGCGTCACCGAGGTCGCGGCTGCCGTGCTGGCGGGGGCCGGCGTGGCGGCCGGTTCGCCCTTGTCATGGCTGCAGGCGGCAAGCGCGAGCAGGGCGGCGCACAGGATCGGAAGACGCTTGAACATGACCACCTCGAATCGGTGAAACGGGAGACGCGCCGCGCGGGCGGTCAGGGCGTGGCGGCCGCCGCAGGCTTGCTCTCGGCGGGGTGCAGGCCTTCGATGTAGCTGGCCAGCGCGGCGATGTCCCTGGCGTCCAGCTTGGCGGCGATCGCGGGCATGATCTGCGAGCGGGTATCGGTGCCCCAACTGGCGCCGTCGTGCCATGCCTTCAGCGTGGCCTCCACGTACTGCGCATGCTGGCCGGCCAGCTGCGGATACATCGCGCCGGGGTTGCCGCGGCCGTCGATGCTGTGGCAGGCCATGCAGGCCGGGATGCCGCGCGTGCTGTCACCCTGGCGGAACAACGTTTCACCCTGCTCGACCAGCGCCTGGTCGGCCACGCCGGGGCGCGAGCTCTGGCTGGCGAAATAGGCGCCGAGGTCGTGCATGTCCTGCACCGACAGCGGCGTGGCCATGCCCAGCATGATCGGGTTCTGGCGCTGGCCGGATTTGAAATCGGTCAGCTGGCGCACGATGTACTGCTCGCTCTGCCCGGCCAGTTTGGGGTACTGCGCATCGGCGGAGTTGCCGTCCATGCCGTGGCAGGCGCCGCAGACCGCGGCCTTGGCCTGGCCGGCGGCGGCGTCGCCCGGCTTGACCGCCGCTTCGGCCACGCTGGCCGGCGCTGCTGCCGGCGCCGCGGCGCTCGCGGCGGCGGCGGGAGCCGGCGCCTCCTGGGCCATCACGGCCGTAGTGGAGAGCGCCAGCGCGAGAGCCAGGGCGGACCCGAACGCGGCGGGCCGAAAACCAGCGGAGCGAAAACTCATACACTTGACTCCCGAGAGACTTGCGAACACTGCCGACGGCGCACCGGAACGAAGCGGTGGGCAGAAACCGCAGAATTATCCCGTGCCATCCTACCTTGGTCAAACCGCTCCCATGCCGAATCCCCTCCAGGGCGCGCAGTTCATGCTCGCCGCGCACCGCCTCAGCCAGTTGCCCGCCGACGAGGGCGCCGAGGTGGCGTTCGCCGGCCGCTCCAACGCCGGCAAGTCCAGCGCGCTCAATGCGCTGACCAATCACAAGGGTCTGGCGCGCACGTCCAAGACGCCCGGGCGCACCCAGCAGATGGTCGCCTTCAGCCTGCCGTCGCCGCGCGAGGCCGCCGCGGCGCCGGTGGAAGCCGGCGCCGACCGGCGCCTGGTCGACCTGCCCGGCTACGGCTACGCCAAGGTGCCGCTGGACATGCGCGAACACTGGAAGCAGGAGATCGACGCCTACCTGCACCGTCGCCGCAGCCTGCGCGGCCTGGTGCTGATCGTCGACATCCGCCATCCGCTGAAGGAGTTCGACCGCCTGATGCTGCAGTTCTGCGCCGACACCGGCCTGCCCTGCCACGTGCTGCTGACCAAGGCCGACAAGCTCTCGCGCGGTGCCGGCACGCAGGCGCTGGCCGCCCTGCGCAAGCAATTTGCCGCCGAGGGGCTGCACGCCAGCGCGCAGGTGTTTTCCTCCTCCGCCGGCACCGGCGTGGACGAAGCGCGCGAAGCGGTGGCGAACCTGCTGCGACAGGCGCGCGCGGCGACCTGACCTGCGGCGCGCCGGCGCTCCCGCAGGGGCCGCCGTCAGCGCAGCCAGCGCTCGGCGAATTCGTCCGGTGGCAGCGGGCGACCGATCAGGTAGCCCTGGATGTAGTCGCAGCCCATGGCGACGAGCAGCGCGAGCTGAGTTTCTTCCTCGACGCCTTCCGCCACCACGCTGTAAGCCAGCGTCTTGGCCAGCGCGATGATGTGCCTGACGATTTCCTGCTGGCGCGGATCGCCGGAAAGCCCGCGGATGAAGGCCTGGTCGAGTTTGAGCACGTTGGCCGGGATGCGGGTCAGGTAGACCAGCGAGGAGTAACCGGTGCCGAAATCGTCGAGCGCGACGCCGATGCCCGCGGCGCGCAACGCCACGAGGGATTCCCGCACCTTGTGCGAGTCGTTGACGGCGGTCGCCTCCAGTATCTCGATCTCCAGGCGGTCGACGTCGAGCCGGTAGCGCCCCAGGGCGGCCTGCACCCGCTCCACGACGGACGTCCGTTCGAATTGCACCGGCGACATGTTGATCGAGACCGGGATCGCCGCCAGGTTGTCGTCCTGCCATTGCCGCATCTGCGCGCAGGCCCGATCGAGCACCCACTCGCCCAGCCATGCGCCCAGGCCCATTTCATCGAGCAGGTGCACGAAGGTGGCCGGCAGGACCAGGCCGCGCGTGGGCGACAGCCAGCGGACCAGCGCTTCGGCGCCGACGATCCGGCGCGTGCGGGCGTCGATCTTCGGTTGGTAGTGCAGCACCAGTTCGCTTCTCTCGACCGCCTTGCGCAGTTCCTGGGTCAGGTCGAAATGGATTTTCGAGGTGCGGGTGAACTCGCTCGAGTAAAACTGGAAGCCGCCCGGCTGTCCGCGCTTGGACTTGTACATGGCGGCGTCCGCCATCTGCAGCAGTTCATCGAACTGGCTGGCGTTCGCCGGGTACAACGCGATCCCCATGCTGGCGGGCGTGTTGATCTGGTGTTCGCTCACGGTGATCGGTTCGGCCAGGGCGGCGCGCAAGTCACGCAGCCGGCGGTCGAGCGTCGCGTGTTCCTCGCCGCGCACCAGATCCTGCACCAGCACGACGAACTCGTCGCCGCCCAGGCGGGCCAGCACGTCGTCCGGATGCAACTGCTGCTGGAGGCTCGTCGCACACTGGAGCAGGAGCTGGTCACCACTGGCGTGGCCGAGCGTGTCGTTGACCTGCTTGAAGTTGTCCAGGTCGATCAGGATCAGCGCGGCGGCGGTCTGCTCGCGTTGCGCCCGCTCGATGGCCTGTTCGCAGCGCTCGCGCAGCAGCACCCGGTTCGGCAGGTCGGTCAGTGCATCGTAATGGGCCTGGTGATGGAGTCTTTCCTCCTGCGCCAGGCTGGACAGCGCGATGCCGATGCGGTCGGCAAGTGCCCGGCCACCCCGGACGGCGGTGTCGATCTGCTCGGGCAAGCCCAGGTATGCCAGCAGCAGCACCTGATGCAGGCAGTCGTCATGGCGGACCGGGAACGCAAGCAGGTGCGCGGGCAGCGCAGAGCCGAGCCGTCGCAGGAACTCCTCCGGCAGATGCGCTGGTGACAGGATGCATGCCGGTTGCGCGTGGCTCAGCGCGTCGAGCCCGAACCTGACGGTTGCCGTGCGCAGGCAAACGCCCGCGTGCGCGGGGTCATGCGTCAGCAGGTAGTAACCCGCCTCGCCGTCGCGCACCAGCAGGCCGGCGCCGTCGCTGGGGATGGCCTTGCGGATGTGGCCGAGCACCTCGCTGGCGACATGCTCCATGCGCGAGGCGCTGATGATGGCGCGGTCGAGGTCGCTCAGCAGGGCGAGCATGTGGAACCGCGATTCCAGGTTCATCGCCATGTCGTTGAACGTGCGCCCCAGTTCGGCGAACTCGTCGTTGCCGGCCAGTTGCAGGCGCGCCGTCAGGTCGCCGGCCGCGAGGCGGCGGGTGAGTCCGGTCAGCTGGTCGAGCGGCTTCATCTGGTGGCGAATCTGGCGCATGGCGAGCGCCGCGGCGACGGCCAGCGCCAGCAGCACGATGATCGGAAACAGATGGCGGAAATCCTCCAGCCGGCGCAGCGCGTCGGCTCGCGAGGTGGCCTGCATGACGACGAAGCCCGGGCTGTCGAGCGCGGGCAGAAACTTGAGCCGCCACAGCCCCACCAGCAGGTCCTCGCCCGAGGCATGCCATGGCACGGTGCCGCCGGTGCCGTTGCCGAGCGCCGACTCCAGCATGTGCCGGTCCAGCGGGGCGAGGCCGGGCGTGCAGAACATGGCGACGTAGTCGGCATCGAGGATGCAGTAGCGCTCGGGTGCGGAGTCGTTGCGCCACAGCGGAGCGGTCGCGATCTCGCCCACCAGGACTTGGCTGCGGGACGCGGACGGAACCAGCAATTGCACGGGGTGGCCGGCGGCCATTCGCAGGATGCTCTTGCCGCGCGCCAGGCGGGCCTGCTGTGGCGCCGTCAAGTCGCGCGAGGGCTGCAGCGAGGTCGCGCTGAAACCGAGTTTCGCTGCCGCCGATGCGTCGCCGATGTGCTCGGCGGGAAGCTTTCGAAGGTCGCTCGCGCGGGCGTTGAGCAGCTCGATCAGGCTCATGCCGAACGATTTGCTGTCGGCCCGAAGTTGCTGGTACGCCGAGTCCAGCAGCAGCGCGCTGACCTCGTGGTAGACGTACCAGGCCATGCCGCTCATGGGGATCAGTGCGGCCAGGAGAAACTGCAGGGTGAGGCGTCGACTGACCTTGCCGGGCAGGTAAATGCGCATCGTCGCGCCTAGAAATCCTGCGCCGTGCCGATGTAACTGCCGTTGCCCGCGCGCACGATGTCGTCGCGCGCGAAGCGTCCGGTCAACTGGGTCTGCGTACGGCCATCCGGTCCGGTGCTGTACAGGTCGAAGTCGGTGTTGATCGGATTCATGTTCCGGTCGCGGCGGACCTGGCCCGTTTTGGGCGGCGGATCGGTGTCGATCGGCAGATACCGGTACGGGTTGCCCCATGGATCGAGCGCCGGTTCGCTGATGCCGATCTCGGCCAGAGTGGCGGGATAGGTCCCCGACTGGGCGTGGTAGGTCTCCAGCGCCAGCGAGGTGGTGGTCATGAAGGCCGCGACTTCATTCGCCTTGACGCGGTTGCCGTACCGCGCATAGATCGGCATCGCCATGGCGACGAGCAGCCCCATGATGACGACTGCAATCATCATCTCGACCAGCGTGAACCCGGCGCTTGGCGTGGGCAGTCTCTTGTTCATGGCTACGGGTGGAGTGTTCGCGAGGCGCACCGAGCGGCAACGCCGGGATTCGGCAAATCGCCGGGCCCCTCATCGTTAGCGGCACGGGAGGATTGCGCTTGAGCGCCATGACGACGGGCGGGCAAGCGGCGCGCGACCACGCCCGGCGGGCGGTCACGCGCGCCGGGTCATCGCGAACCGATCAGGGCGTGACGACATCCATGAACACCGCGCACAGCGCTTCCATGCCGGCGCGGTCGTCCTCGTCGAAGCGATCGGTCACCGGGCTGTCGACGTCCCACACGCCGAGCAGCGAACCATCGCGGCGAACCAGCGGCACCACGATCTCCGATTGCGAGGCCGAGTCGCAGTAGATGTGGTTGGGGTGCGTGCTGACGTCGCGCACCAGCTGGGTCTGGCGCTCGCTCGCGGCGGTGCCGCAGACGCCACGGCCGAGCGCGATGCGGATGCATGCCGGCTTGCCCTGGAACGGGCCGACCACCAGCTCGGTGCCGTCGAACAGGTAGAACCCGGCCCAGTTCAATTGCGGCAGGCCGTGGTAGACCAGCGCGCTGAAATTGGCCGCGTTGGCGATCAGGTCCGGCTCGCCCTGCAGCAGGCCGCGCGCCTGCTGCACCAGGTGCTCATAGTGCTCCTGCTTGCTGGCGAAGGTGGGGGTCTCGAGCTCGAACATGCGAAGTCATCCGGCGGCAAAGGCGTATTATGCGCGCCCTCGCCACGGACATCCCGATGACAGACTCCCGCCACGCCGCGGTATTCATCGCCGGCACCGACACCGGCATCGGCAAGACCCATGCTTCCTGCACCTTGCTGCACGCCCTGCGCGATGCCGGTCACCGCAGTTGCGGCATGAAACCGGTGGCCAGCGGTTGCGCGGCGACGCCCGACGGCCTGCGCAACGACGACGCGCTGGCCCTGCAGGCGGCAGGCAGCGATCCCGCGCTGGCCTACGAGCGGATCAACCCGGTGGCGTTGCGCGATCCGCTGTCGCCGCATCTGGCGGCCGCGCGCGAGCACCGGCAGGTCACGCTGGCGCCGATGCGCGCCGCCTTCGAACAACTGCGCAGCGAACACCAGCGCGTGGTGGTCGAAGGCGTCGGCGGCTGGCTGGTGCCGCTGGCGCCCAAGCTGTTCGCCTCGGACATCGCCAGGCAATGGCAGTTGCCGGTGATCCTGGTGGTCGGCCTGCGCCTGGGCTGCCTCAACCACGCCCAGCTCAGCGCGCGCGCGATCGTCGCCGACGGCTGCCGCCTGATCGGCTGGATCGGCAACCACATCGACCCGGCGATGGAAGCGCAAGCCGAGAACCTGGCCACGCTGGGCGAGCTGCTGCCGGCGCCGTGCCTGGGCGTGCTGCCGCACGGCATGCCGCCGGCGCAGGCGGCCGGACGCTTGCACGCCGCCGTGGCGGCGCTCGGCTGACCTTCACGTCCGGCGTACCGGCGTGCGTGCTTGAATGGCCGCAGACCTGTTTCCGGAATGGCCAATGCCCCGCAACCGCTACTACCTCTCGATCGCCGACCTCGGCCACGCCCGCGGCGAGGACCCGCGTTTCAGCTACGCCGGTGCCGGCCCGAATGATTTCGCCGGCGCGCTGCAGCACGCCTTGCGCAGCGATGAGCTGTTCCAGCGCTGGCGCGCGGCGCAGCCCGACCCGGATGCGGTGGACGCCAGCCTCGGCAACACCGATCCGGCCGCCGAGGTGACGGCGAAAGTCGCCGACCTGCGCACCGACGTGGAGCTGACCACCGACCTGCCGATGAGCGTGCTGCGCCATCGGCTGTTCCTGCTGATCGGCGGCGGCTGGCAGCTGCGCGACCTGCGCGTGGCGTGATGGCGCTTCGCTGATCCGCGGTCCGCAGTTTCCTGCGAACGTTTGGAAAGCGGCGGCCGTATGGGTAAAGTCGGGGACTGCATTTCCATCCCGTCCCGCCGCGGACGCCCAACGTTGGGGAACCTGATGCTTCGACTCCGCCTGCTCGTGATTGCCACCACGATCGCCCTCGCCGCCTGCTCGCAATCGCCGGGTGGCGCCGATGCCACGCCCGCGCCTGCGCCCACGTCGACAGCGAGCGCTTCCGCCACCGCCCCGGCCGATGCCATGACCAGCAACCCGTTCTTCCAGGCCAGCACGCTGCCGTTCCAGGCGCCGCCGTTCGACAAGATCACCGACGCCGACTACCAGCCGGCGATCGAGGAGGGCATGAAGCGGCAACTGGCCGAGGTGCAGAAGATCGCCGACAACCCCGAGCCGGCCACGTTCGAGAACACCTACGTGGCGCTGGAGAAAACCGGCGTGATGCTCGATCGCGTGATGGCGGTCTTCAACGGCGTCACCGCGGCGAATACCAACCCGACCCTGCAGAAAGTGCAGGAGGAAGAGGCGCCCAGGCTGGCCGCCCACCAGGACGCGATCTATCTCAACGACAAGTTGTTCAAGCGCATCGCGGCGGTCCACGACCAGCGCGACACGCTGAAGCTCGATCCGGAATCCGCGCGCCTGGTCCAGGTGGTCTACGACAACTTCGTGCATGCCGGCGCCAAGCTGTCCGACGCCGACAAGACCAAGCTGAAGGCGATGAACAAGGAGGAGTCCAGCCTCAGCACCGCGTTCACCAACAAGCTGCTGGCGGCCACCAAGGACGCCGCGCCGGTGATCGGCGACAAGAGCAAGCTGGCCGGCCTGAGCGATGCGGAAATCGCCGCCGCCAGTCGCGCCGCGGCCGATCGCAAGCAGGACGGCAAGTACGTGTTGCCGCTGCAGAACACCACCCAGCAGCCCGAGCTGCAGGATCTGACCGACCGTGCCACCCGCCAGCAGCTGTTCGAGGCGTCGTGGAACCGCGCCGAGCAGAACGACGCCAACGACACCCGCAAGACGATCGAGCGGCTGGCGCAATTGCGCGCGCAGGAGGCCGCATTGCTCGGCTATCCGAACTACGCCGCGTGGAAGCTGGAAGACCAGATGGCCAAGACGCCGGCCACCGCGATGGGCTTCATGCAGAAGCTGGCGCCGGCTGCGGTGGCGCGTGCCACGCGCGAGGCCGCCGACATCCAGGCGCAGATCGACCAGGACCAGAAGGCGGCCGGGCAGCCCGGCTTCAAGCTGCAGCCGTGGGACTGGAACCACTACGCCGAGCAGGTGCGCAAGGCGAAGTACGACCTCGACGAAAACCAGATCAAGCCTTACTTCGAGCTGGACAACGTGCTCAAGAACGGCGTGTTCTACGCCGCCAACCAGCTCTACGGGCTGACCTTCAAGGAGCGCAAGGACATTCCGGTGTACCAGCCGGACGTGCGCGTGTTCGAGGTGTTCGACGCCGACGGCAAGTCGATGGCGCTGTTCTACTGCGACTACTTCAAGCGCGACAACAAGGGCGGCGGCGCCTGGATGGACAACTTCGTCGGCCAGTCGAAGCTGATGGACACCAAACCGGTGATCTACAACGTCGCCAACTTCACCAAGCCGGCCGCGGGCCAGCCGGCGCTGCTGTCGTTCGATGACGTGATCACCATGTTTCACGAGTTCGGCCACGCGTTGCACGGCATGCTCGCCGACGAGCAATACCCCACCCTGTCCGGCACCAACACTGCGCGCGACTTCGTCGAGTTCCCGTCGCAGTTCAACGAGCATTGGGCGACCAACCCCAAGGTGTTCGCCAACTACGCCAAGAACTACAAGACCGGCGCGCCGATGCCGCAGGCGCTGGTCGACAAAATGAAGAAGGCCGGCAAGTTCAACATGGGCTACAACATGACCGAGCTGGTCGCCGCGGCGATGCTCGACATGAACTGGCACATGCTGGGCGCCGACGCACCGGTGCAGGACGCAGACAAGTTCGAGGCCGCCGCACTGAAGAAGGACGGCGTGGACCTGAGCTACGTGCCGCCGCGCTACCGCTCCAGCTATTTCCAGCACATCTGGGGCAACGGCTACGCCGCCGGCTACTACGCCTACCTGTGGACGCAGATGCTGGCCGACGACGCCTTCATCGGGTTCAAGGACAACGGCGGCCTTACCCGCGCCAACGGCGACCGCTTCCGCAAGATGGTGCTCTCGCGCGGCAACACCGAGGACCTGGCCAAGATGTACAGGGACTGGCGCGGCCAGGACCCGAGCATCGAGCCGATGCTGGAAAACCGCGGCCTGAAGGACGCAACGAAGAAGTAGGCCGTTTAGAGCGTCAAGTGTTGGAGGGCCTGCGCAAGCAGGCCCTTTGACTTTCAAGTAGTCGCCCTTTAACTAGCAAATAGGGTGGCATAACTTTAGAATCCGGAAATGGCTCGCCCCAGTCGTTCCGCCGAAATAGATGCCGCCCTGCTGCAAGCAGTGGCCACACATCCGCGCGACCTGGTCGGCATGGTGGCGGCCCAGCTGGGTCTATCGGGTGCGAGGGTCAGCATTCAGGTTCGCAAGCTGGTGGCCGAGGGCTACCTGCGCAAGGACGGGACGACCCGACCCGTCTACACGATGGGCCACAACCGCCGGTTTTGGCAGCGATACCCACGGGAGGGCCTGACCGAGGACACCCTCTGGTCGGCGCAATTGTCACCCTTGTTGCGGGACGTGCCGCGCAACGTGCTGGACATCGCCCACCACGGTGCAACGGAAATGATCAACAACGCCATTGACCACTCCGAGGCCACGCACGTCGGAGTGCACATGGAATTGCGTGATAACGAGCTGTTGATGATGATCGCCGATGATGGTGTCGGCATTTTCCGGAAAATCGCGCGTGCCCTGGAGTTGCCGGACGAACGCCTGGCGCTGCTGGAGTTGTCCAAAGGCAAGTTCACCACGGATCCGCGAAATCACTCGGGCGAAGGCGTGTTCTTCACCTCGCGGATGTTCGATCGCTTCCAGATCATGTCCGGAGGACTGGTGTTCTCCCATGAGGAAGGACATGGCAAGGACGTGTTGTTCGATGTCGACGGCATGCCGAAGGAGGGCACCGTCGTATCCATGGGCATATCCACGGGGTCCGTGCGTACCGTCAAGCAGGTGTTCGACGAATTTTCCAGTGGTCCGGACGAGTACGCGTTTGCGAAAACCGTGGTTCCGGTTCGCCTTGCCCAGGTCGGCGATGAGAACCTGATTTCCCGTTCGCAGGCCAAACGGCTGATGCAACGCGTGGACAGGTTCCGCCACGTGGTGCTCGATTTCAGCGATGTCACCACCATTGGGCAGGCATTTGCCGACGAGATATTCCGCGTGTTTGCCCGGGCCCACCCGGAGGTGGAATTGGTACCTGTCCACGCCGTTCCGGAAGTGCAGCAGATGATCCGTCGCGCCGAAGTGACACGTGATTACGACGGCGGGCAATTGTCTTTGCTTTGAGCCGGTCGTTCACCGGGAACTTCTTCGACACGCTGCTGCGTTTTTCTGGCTCGCCGGATGTGAATGGGCGCCGGTCGACCGCGGTGTGACGAAGGTAGGCGGCGGGAGCAGCGGCTGCGTGAAATAATCGAAACTCCCGACTGGAGCCCGATCACGCGTGGACAGCCATCATCTGCTGCAGACGGCCCTGGTGTTCCTGCTCGCCACGGTGATCGCGGTGCCGCTGACCAAGCGCTTTCGCCTCGGGGCAGTGCTCGGCTATCTGCTGGCCGGCGTGGCGATCGGGCCGCAGCTGCTGGGGCTGATCCACGACACCTCGGGCGTGGCGAACATCGCCGAGTTCGGCGTGGTGCTGATGCTGTTCGTGATCGGATTGGAGCTGTCGCCGCAGCGGCTGTGGGTGATGCGGCGCTCGGTGTTCGGCACCGGCATCGCGCAGGTGCTGGCCAGTGGCCTGGCGATCGGCCTGGTCGCGTACTGGCTGTTCGGCCTCAACGGCAAGGCGGCTTTTGTCGTTGGCGGCAGCCTGGCGCTGTCGTCCACCGCGTTCGGCCTGCAGATCCTGGCGGAGCGCAAGGAGGCGGGTTCGGCCTACGGGCGGCACGTGTTCGCCGTGCTGTTGTTCCAGGACCTGGTGGCGATTCCGCTGATCGCCGCCTTGCCGCTGCTGGCGGCGTCCTCGGCTTCGCATGTGGACCTGCTCGGCGTGCTGCGCACGATCGGGGTGATCGTCGGGGTGGTGGTCGGCGGCCGCTACCTGTTGCGCGCGGTGTTCCGTTTCGTGGCCAAGGCCGACTCGGTCGAGGTGTCCACCGCCACCGCCTTGCTGGTGGTGATGGGCGTGGCATGGCTGATGGAACTGGCGGGCCTGTCGGCCACCCTGGGCGCATTTCTGGCCGGCGTGCTGCTGGCCGATTCCGAATACCGGCACGAGATGGAATCGAACATCGAGCCGTTCAAGGGATTGCTGCTGGGGCTGTTCTTCATCAGCGTCGGCATGTCGATGGATCTGTCGCTGCTGTGGCATAGCCCCGGCCTGGTGCTGACCCTGCTGGCGCTGCTGCTGGCGCTGAAGAGTGTCTTGCTGTGGCCGCTGGGACGCTGGCTGTGCGGGCTCAATCGCTCGGACACGCTGCGCCTGCTGGTGCTGCTGGCCGCCGGCGGCGAGTTCGCCTTCGTGGTGTTGCGGCTGGCCACCGAGCAACGCCTGCTCAGCGTCGCGCAACGCGACCTGCTGATGCTGGTGATCGCCCTGAGCATGGCGCTGACACCGCTGCTGGTGGTGTTGGCGGCGAAGGCGTTGGACCTGCGCCCGCGCCAGCCGTCGCGCGAGTTCGACACCATCGACACGGCGCCGCCGCGGGTGATCATCGCCGGCTTCGGTCGCGTCGGCCAGATCATCGCCCGCGTGCTGCGTGCGCAGGGCATTCCGTTCGTGGCGCTGGAGCACTCCGCCGACCAGGTGGATTTCTCGCGCCGTTTCGGCAGCATCAATCTGTTCTTCGGCGACCCGGCGCGGCCGGAACTGCTGCGCGCGGCGCACGCGGCCACCGCGGAAGTCTTCGTGCTGGCCACCGACGACCCGGAGGCGAACCTGCGCACCGCGCGCCTGGTCAAGCGGCAGTATCCGCACCTGAAGATCGTCGCCCGCGCGCGCAACCGCCAGCACGTGTTTCGCCTGCTCGACCTGGGCGTGGACGACCCGGTGCGCGAGACCTTCCATTCCAGCCTCAAGATGACCCGCAAGACGCTGGAGGCACTGGGCCTGTCGCACGAGCTGGCGGTCGATCGTGTCGAGCGCTTCCGCCGCTACGACGAGGACCTGCTGCAGAAGCAGGCGCTGGTCTACGACGACGAGACCAAGCTGATGCAGAGCACCCGCGATGCACTGGTCGACCTGCAGCGGCTGTTCGAGGCCGATGCGGAGCGCACTGCCGAGCGCCAGCGCGAGAAGGGGCCGGTGGCGCCGGACAGTCCCGAATAGACGCGGCCGGCGGCTACTCCGCCGGTTGCCGCAGCGTCTGCCGCACGCTGGGGATCGCCTGGTTGCTGCGCGCGCTCAGTTCGTGGGCAATGTCGACGAAGCCGAGTTGGCGAGCCACTTCCGCGGCAGTGCGGCCGAAGGCGTCGGTGGCCTGGCGGTCGGCGCCACGCGAGAGCAGCACGCGGGCCGGGGCGAGCAGCGCGTGCATGGCGCAGGCATGCAGCGCGGTGACGCCGCGCTGGTCGGCATGCGCGACGTGCGCGCCGGCATCGAGCAGCGGCGGTACCAGCGCGCCCAGGTGGGTGGCGTCGCCGTCGCTGCCCGGCGGCAGTTGCGCGCCCAGCAGCAGCAACAGCGGCGTCTTGCCTTCGCGATCGGCGTGATTGATCTCGGCGCCGTGCTTGAGCAGGCCGTCGAACAGGCGGCGGGTGCGCAGGCTGTCGTTGTGTTCAAAGCCGAACTGGGCGGCGGCGTGCAATGCGTTGCGGCCGGAGCTGTCCACCGCCTTGACGTCGGCGCCGGCGGCCAGCAGTTGTTCGGCGATGTCCGGGTAGCCCAGCGCGGCGGCCACCATCAGCGCGGTGGCGTCGTTCGGCAGGCGCTGGTCGACGGCCACCTCGCGCTGCAGCAGCAGGGCCACCAGCGCTTCGCGCCGTGCGCTGACCGCGGCGACCAGGGCGGTGACGCCGCTGTGCGCGGGAAGGCTGGGATCGGCACCGGCGTCGAGCAGGCAGGCGGCCACGTCACGATGACCGGCACCGCAGGCGCGCAGCAGCGCGGTGGCGCCCTGCTCGTCGCGGGTGTCGACGGCGAAGCCCAGCTCCAGCAGTCGCTGCACCGCGGCCAGCGCACCGACCGCGGCGGCGGCAGGCAGGTCGGTGCCGCGCAACGGTCGCTGCGGCAGCGGCCAGTCGCGCCAGTCCAGCCAGCGCTCCAGCGCGGGATGCTCCAGCGCGAGCCCCAGCGGCGTCTCGCCGTGGGTGTCGGCTGCTTCCGGGTCGGCGCCGTGGGCGATCAGGCTGCGCACCAGCGGCAGCGCGGCGGCGCCATGTTCCAGCGCGGCGAACAGCGGCGTGCGCTGCTCCCCGTCGCGGGCGTTGGGATCGCAGCCGCGCGCCAGCAGTGCCTGCAGCAGGTCGCCGTGCGCGTGGCGGGTGGCCAGGTGCAGCGGCGTGCGCTGGTTCGCGTCCGTGCCGAACGGGTCGGCGCCGCGCTCGAGCAGGCCGAGCGGCAGCGCGGCGGCCTGGGCTGCGCCCTCGAGCTGCACCAGGGCCGCGGCCAGCAGGCCGCAACCGGCGGGGCTGGCGCCGGCCTGCATCAGATCATCGACCGCTTCGGTGGCATCGGGCAGGCGTTCGAGCAGGGCGTCGAACAGGCGCCGTCCCAGCGGTGCCTGGGTAGGCGCTTCGCCGGTGTCGGGCTCGTCGATGCGCGGTGCCTCCAGCCGGGCCTCGGCGGCGAGGCCGTGGTCCAGCAGCCAGCGCCGCGCCGCGCCCAGCCCGGGCGTGGCCAGTTCCAGATAGAGCCGGGCCAGTTCGGCTTGCGGCCAGGAGCGCACCCGCTCGCCGAAGGCGGAGACGGTGGCCCAGTGGCCGAAGCGCAGCGCGTCGAGCAGGTGTTGCGGCGTGTCGGCGCCTTCGTCCAGCAGATCGTGGCTGAGGTTGGCGGGCAGCGCGGTGTCCGGGTCCAGCAGCGCGACCAGATCCCAGCGCCCGGCGGCGCTGGCGTGGTCGAGTGCGCTGCGGCCGTCGCCGCCGGCGGCCTTGGCATCGGCACCCAGTTCGAGCAGGGCGCGGACGGTGGCGACGTCGGCATGCGGCGACTGGCAGGCCAGGATCAGCGCGTCGCGACCGTGCTGGTCGCGGGCCAGCACGTTGGCCTTGGCCTCGGCCAGCCGCTGCACGATGCCGCTGGCGCCGGCGCGCGCGGCTTCCATCAGCGCGGTAACGCCGTGCTCGTCGGCCAGCCTGACGTCGGCGCCGGCATCGCACAGTGCGCGGGCGATGCGCTCGTGGCCTTCGGCGGCGGCGCCGAGCAAGGCGTGCCGCTGGCGCGCGTCGAGTGCGTTGACGGCGGCGCGGTGCTTGAGCAACAGGGCAACGCCGGTGGGGTCGTCGTCGGCGATGGTGGCGGCGGCGACCAGCGCCGGTTCGCCGCCGGCCGGGGCCGGCTTGGCGCCGCGGTCGAGCAGGAATTTCGCCAGCGGCCAGTTGGCGGCACGGCAGGCGGTGGCCAGCGGGCTCAGGCCGGCCTGGTTGAGCGCGTCGATCGGCGCGGCTGCGTCGAGCAGCATCGCCGCCACGCCGGCGTCGGCGCTGAGCACGGCGCCGTGCAGCGGGGTGTTGCCGTCGGCATCGGTGGCCAGCGGGCTGGCGCCGTTGGCCAGCAGCATCAGCACCGCTTCGGCGCGGCCGTGCCAGCTGTCGCGGGTGGCCGCCAGCAGCGGGGTGAGCCCGCCGCTGGCGCGATTGACGTCGGCGCCGCTGGCGATCAGCGCGCGCAGCAGCCGCGTGTCGGGCAGCAGCGCCGCCAGCATCAGCACCGGGCGCTGGTCGCGATCACCCGGCGGCGGCACAGTGTCGCAGGCAGCACCCACTTCCAGCAGCGCCAGCGCGCGTTCGATGTCGCCGGCGCGGGCGGCGGCGAGCAAGGCGGCCGCCTGTTCGGGTGTGCCGGCGATGCGCTCCGGTTCACTCAGCACCGGCCGCGGCAATTCAGCGGTCAGCGGATTCGCGTCGGCGCGTCGGCGCGGCGGGTGGCGTTCGCACAGCAACGCGCGCAGGGTGCGGTTGGCGATCACCAGGCAGGCCAGCGGCAAGATCACCAGCGCATAGATCGCCAGCGCCGCCAGGCGCATTTCCTCCGGCAGCATGCCGACCAGCCCGGTCAGCGCGATCGCACTGAAGGCCAGCGCGAGCAGGCACAGCGCGGCCGGCACGAAGTGGGTGAAGAAGCGCTCCTCGCGCGACAGGTGCCGACCGAACGCCATGCTGCGCAGGGTGGCGGTGAAGATCCATGAACCGTCGCGTTGCGGCGGGTAGGCGTCGTCCCACACGAACACCAGCCCGAACGCCGGCCACAGTCGCCACAGCGAGACCAGCGCCAGCACCAGCGCGGCGGCCAGCAGCAGGGCGGCGCTGAGGCTGGGGCTGTGGCTCAGTTGCAGCATCGGCCAGGCCACCAGCACGAATACCAGCACGGTGTAGCCGGTAAACATCACCAGGTGCGCGGCGCCGCGGCGCAGCACGGTGCGCGCGAAGCTCGGTTCCGGATCGAAACCGATCGCGTGGCAAATGGCCGCCATGGTCAGTGCGTTGGCCAGAAGCAGCGGGATCAGGGTCAGCGGATGGGTGGTCAAGCTGGCCAGTGCCACGGCCAGCAAGCCGGGAATGAACCAGGCCAGCGCATGCAGGAAGGGAGGGCGACGGCGGGATTTGGTCTGGGTCATGGCGGCAGTATAGAAATCGTGGACCGTGCAGGCGGTAACCAGGCGTTAACGCGAACGCCATGATGCGCGATTCACTCGTCCCGATCATCCCGCGGCGAGTGCGTGTAGGCGGGGTGGTTGGCGGCGGCCAGCGTTTCCTGCGGCGGCAATTGCAGATGCCAGCCTTGCGTGCGCAGGTGCTCCAGCACTTGGCCAGTGTCCTCCACCGGCAGTTTGCGTTGGAGCGTCAGTTGCACCTCCATCACGAAGCGCAGTTCACCCAACATCAGCGTCAGCGGCTCGGGCAGTACGTCGAACGCGTCGCGTTCGGCCAGCCACAGGTAAGTGTCAGCCTTGGACAGGCTGGCGTAGACGAAGCATTGCATGGCAGCACCGTGGGGGCGGGAGCAAGCGCCGGGGAGGCGAGAGTAGCAGCGCCGGCCGGCGGATCGGCGGGCGGGTTTGTTTGCCGGGCGGAGTTCACTTGTTAGTAATTTGTTGCGAGCGCACTTGCAACGCCTTGTCCGAGAGGGCAAAGTCCAGCGCAGGAAGTTCAAACGTACGTATGAATTTTCCTGTCCGTCTGCCCGACTTAACCGAGTTGACCCAATATCATGCAGGAGCCAGCGATGCACACGTCTTTCCGTACCCTCACGGGCGCTGCCCGTCCACTGGCGCTCGCCGCGCTGAGCATTGCGATCGTGGGCGCCCTGGTTGCGCCGGTGAACGCGGATGCCAGTGCATTCCAGCTCAAGGAGAACAGCGCCAAGGGCCTGGGCCGCGCCTTTGCGGGTTCCGCTACCGCCGGCGGTGATGTCTCGGTGGTGGTCAACAACCCGGCCGCGATGTCCGAGCTGAAGGGCACCTACCTGCAGGCCGACGTCACCGCCATCAACTTCAGCGCCAAGTTCGACGGCAGCGCGCATGACGTGCTGGGTCGCCCGATCAGCGGCGGCAATGGCGGCGATGCCGGCACCACCTTGCCGGTGCCGGCGTTGTTCTTCGCCACCCAGGTCAGCGACCGCGTGCACGTGGGCGGCGGCTTCTCGGTGCCGTTCGGCTTCCAGACCGAGTACGACAAGGACTGGGTCGGCCGTTACCACGGCATCAAGTCCAAGTTCCAGTCGCTGGACGCCACGCTGTCGGCATCGTTCGACGTCACCGACAACTTCAGCCTGGGCGCCAGCTTCATCGCCCAGAAGACCAGCGCCGAGCTGACCAGCGCGGTCAACTTCAACGCCGTGGGCCTGGGCATCCAGCAGGGCATCGGCGCGCAGACCGCCGCCGGCGTCGCGCAGATCCAGGCGGCCATCGCCGCGGGCCAGATTTCGCCGGCGCAGGGTGCGGCGATGATCCAGGCGGCCGTGCAGCAGGGCCAGGCTGCCGCGGCCGGCGTGGCGGCGGTCACGCCTCCGGGCGTGGACGGCTACGCCCGCATCAAGGGCGACGACTGGGGCTACGGCTGGCAGCTGGGCGGCTTCTGGAAGCTGACCCCGAACGACAAGCTGGCGCTGAACTACCGCGCCAAGATCAGCCATCGCCTGCAGGGTACCGGCAACTTCACCACCACGCCGGGCTACGACCTGCTGCTGGCCAACCCGGCGCTGGCCAGCTCGATCCCGCCGTTCTCGCACACCACCGGCACCGCCGACTTCACCACGCCGGCCGTGGCCAGCGCGAGCTACTGGCATCAGGCCGAGAAGTTCGGCGTCGGCGTCGACGTGGCCTACACCAAGTGGGACGTGTTCAAGAACCTGACGGTGAACTACGGCAACGCGCAGCCGCAGACGTCGGAGCCGTACAACTGGCGCAACACCGTATACGCCTCGGTCGGCGGGGACTACTACGTCAACGACAAGCTGACCCTGCGCGCCGGCCTCGCGGTCGACAAGAGCCCGACCTACGAGGAAACCCGCAGCCCGCGCGTGCCGGACTCCACCCGCAAGATGGCCACCGTCGGCATCGGCTACAAGGCGAGCGAAAACTTCGAGATCAACGCCTCGTACGCGCACATCTTCGTCAACAACGCGCACGTTTCGCTGACCAACAGCACCGGCGACACGCTGACCGGCAACTTCGACGACTACGGCAACCTGCTGAGCTTCTCGGCGATGTACAAGTTCTGAGGCTCCACCCGCGGCAATGGCACGACGGAACTCCCCGCTTCGGCGGGGAGTTTTTTTTGCGCGGGGAGATGCTCAGCCGCGCCGCAGCAGCAGGTCGAGCAGGCGCCGGAAGCGCTTGCCGTATGGCGGGTTGAGCAGGCCGGCGCCGTTCCAGCGCGCCTGGCGGAACACCGGCTTGAGGTGCGAGAACGTGCGGAAGCCCGCCTCGCCGTGATAGCCGCCCATGCCGGAGGCGCCCACCCCGCCGAACGGCAGGCCGTGCTGGGCGATGTGGTAGAGCGTGTCGTTGACGCTGACGCCGCCGGCATGGGTGCGCGCCAACACCTGGTCGATGCGGCCCCGGTCGTGCTCGAACAGGTAAAGCGCCAGCGGATGCGGGCGGGCGGCGACGTGGTAGATCGCTTCCTCCAGCGTGTCGTAAGGCACGAGCGGCAGCAGGGGGCCGAAAATCTCCTCGCGCATCACCGCCATGCCGTCGTCGACTTCAGTCAGCAATTGCGGCGGCAGCAGCCGGCGCGCCGGATCCTCCGTGGCTTCGCCCAGCACGTGCACGTGTGCGCCGGCGGACCGCGCTTCGTCGCGCAGCGCCGCGAGGCGCTGGTACTGGCGATCGGAGACGATGCTGGCGTATTGCGCGTTCCGCTGCAGCTGCGGATACATCCGCGCCACTGCCTCGCCGGCCAGCCCGATGAATTCGGCCACGCGCGCGCGCGGCAGCAGCACGTAGTCCGGCGCGATGCAGGTCTGCCCGGCGTTGAGCAGCTTGCCGACGATGATGCGTTCCACCGCATGTTCCAGCCGCGCGCCGGGGCCGATGATCGCCGGCGACTTGCCGCCCAGCTCCAGCGTCACCGGGGTGAGGTTGGCCGCCGCCGCGCGCATCACGTGGTGGCCGACCGCGGTGGAGCCGGTGAACAGCAGGTGGTCGAACGGCAGCGCCGAGAACGCCTGCGCCACGTCCGCGTCGCCGGTCACCACCCGCACTTCGTCGGGCTGGAAATACTTCGTCACCTGCTCGGCGAACAGTGCCGAGAAGCGTGGCGTGAACTCGCTCATCTTCACCATCGCGCGGTTGCCGGCGACCAGCGCGTCGACCAGCGGGCCGACCGCCAGGTACAGCGGATAGTTCCACGGCACGATGATGCCGACCACGCCGCGCGGCTGCGGCCGCAACTCGGTGCGCGCCGGCAGGAACAGCCAGTCGGCCAGGCGCCGGCGCGGCTTCATCCAGCGCCGGCCGTGGGCCAGCGCATGGCGGATCGCCGAGAGGCTGGGGAAGAACTCCAGCAGCTCGGTCTCTTCGCGCGGGCGACAGCCGAAATCGGCATGGATGGCCTCGACCATGCGCTCGCGATTCTCGCGCAGCAGCGCCTGCAGCGCGCGCAGCCGGGCGGCGCGCACGGTCCACTCGGGCATCGGTTGCGCCCGTTGCGCGGCGCGCAGCAGGCGCAGGCTGTCGGTGAGCGTGGAAACCTGGTCGGTGGTCATGGCATTAATCGGTACGGGTCCTGCAGCATGCACGCAAACGGCGGGCGCCGCCTGCCGGGTCAGAAGCGCGCACGCAGTTCGACGCCCCACATCCGCGGCGGCGTGACGCCGGCGAACGGCGTGCCGAACACGCTGGTGGTGATGTTGTTCACTCCCGTGACGTAGCGCTTGTCGAACACGTTGGTGCCATAGAGCGCCACGCCCCACTGCTCGCCGGCGGCGCTCCAGTCCAGTCGCACGTCGGTGATCTGGCGTGCCGAGCCGACCCGGAAATTGGGGCTGATCTGGCAGGTGCCCTGCAACTGCGAGTCGTTGTTGCAGCGGGACGGGCCGCGATAGGCGTGGCTGAGGTCGAATTGCAGCGCGCCGTGCGCCACGTCGTGCCAGGTGTAGGCCAGCTGTGCGGCGAACGAATACTTCGGCTCGCCGGTGGGCTGGCCGTCCAGGCTGGCGCCGGAGGGCGCGGTGGCGTTGCGGTAGGTGGCGTCGATGTATGCGCCGTTCACGCCCAGCCGGAACGCCGTGTCTGGCTGCCATTGCAGCTCCACTTCGACGCCGTGGGCCTGCTGGTCGGTGCTCGCCACCAGGTAGCGCGGCACGCCGGAACCGGTGCTGTTGGGATCCAGCGTGAGCGACTGCCGGTTGTCGTAGCGGTAGTAGTAGGCGCTGGCGTTGAGCAGGAGGTTGGGCCCGGGGAACAGCGTCTTGACGCCGGCCTCGTAGTTGATGACCTTCTCCGGCGCGAAGTGCGAGCCGACCTGCACGCTGTTGTAGCCGCCGGCCTTGTAGCCCTTGGTGACCGAGCCGTACACCATCACGTCCGGGCTGAACGTGTAGTCCAGCACCACGCGCGGGCTGAGGTCGTTCCAGGTGTTCCTGCCTTGCACCAGCACGCCCACCGGCGCGCCGCTGGCGGGGTTGAAGATCAGGTTCTGCCGGAACACGTCGGGGTTGACGCCGGCCAGCGCGAGCAGGCCCATCGCGTCGAGCGCGTCGATGGTCTGGTCCAGTTCCGGCGCGCTGCGCTGCGGGTTGAACCACGAGAACCGCTTCTGGTCGCGGGTGTAACGCAGGCCGGTGGTGAGGTTGAGCTTGTCCCCCAGGTGCCAGATCACGTCGCCGTACAAGGCGTATGCCTTGAAGCGGCCCTGGTTTTCGATCTGCTCGCGCCAGGGTGCGCCGAGCACGGTGTAAGGCAGGCCGAACAGTTTCAGCAGCGAATCGAAACCGGCGAAGGTGTCGGCGTAGCTGGCGCCGCCCACGTTCAATGCCAGCGTGTCGATGCTGTCGGTGAACACGTCGGTACGACTGGTCTGGCGCGCCTGTTCGCTGTACCAGCTGGTGCCGGCCACCCAGTCGATCAGGTCGGTGCTGCCGGCGAACTTGAACTCCTGGTACCAGCTGTTGTTGTGCTCGATGTTGGCCGTGTCGAGGTAGGTGGTGCGCTGGTTGGTGCCGTCGTAGTCGCCCAGGTTCAGGGTGTCGAAATTGCGCCACGCGGTGGTCGAGGTCAGGCTGCCCCAGCCGAAGCTGTGGTCGACGATCAGGGTGGAGCCGTCGAATCGGCGGGTTTCGGCCGCGCCCACCGCGTCGTTGTAGAGCGGCGCGTGCAGCGGGTTGAGGTACTGCGCCGGGTTGGCCGGATACGGCGGGCTCAGCACGCCCGCGTTCGGGTCCGGCCGCACCGACCACGCCGACGACGGGATCAGGCCGAAGGCGGGCTGCGGCGGCTGCCTGAGCTCCTCGTGATCCCACGACCACAGCACGCGGGTGTTCGGCGTGATGTTCCAGCGGTAGACGCCGCGCGCGCCGCGATCGTTGTCCTGGCCGTAGCGCTTGCCGGTGGCCGCGTCGCGGGCCCAGCCGTGGCTCTGGTTGTCGAACAGGCTGAAGCGCAGCGCCATGTCCGCGTTGAGCGGCAGGTTCAGCAGGAAGTCGCCGTAGCGCTTGCCGTAGTTGCCCAGGCGCACGCGCGCCTTGCCTTCCAGCTTGTCGCTGGGTTCGTTGGTGACGATCGAGATGGCGCCGGCGGCGGCATTGCGGCCGAACAGGGTGCCTTGCGGGCCCTTCAGCACCTCGATGCGCTGGATGTCGTTGAACGCCAGCAGGGCGCCGCCGGAACGCGCGGCATAGACACCATCGATGTAGACGCCGACCGCCGACTCGGTGCCCACGCCGAAGTCGTCGGTGCTGATGCCGCGCAACTGGTAGTTGGGCTGGGTCGGCTGGTTGGCGCTGACTACCAGGCCCGGCACGAACAGGCTCATCTTGCTGAGGTCGGTGGCCGCGAGCGTGTCGATCTGCCGGGCGGTGACGATCTGCAGCGCGATCGGCACCGACTGCATCTGCTGGCTGCGGCTCTGCGCGGTGACGGTGATGGCGCCAAGCTCGGTGGGCCGGTCCGCTTTCGCCGCGGTGGTCGTGGCGGAGGCAGGAGCGGTGCCGTCGGCGCTCGTGTTCGTCTGCGCCGCCAGCGGCGCGCACAGCAGCAGTGCCGTGCCGCCGAACAGCAAGCCGCGCAGCGCGGTCGAAAGTGGACGTTGACGAAGGTTCATGCCGTGCTCCCCGTTGCATGGAATGGCCGCGACCGATGCGCCGCGGCGGTCGTTTGTCGGCTCAGTGCAGCACAGTGCAGGTACCGGGCATGGCCGCGATCCACGCCTTGATCAGCGCGATGGCTTCGTGGTCGGCCGTGCTGCGGCCGATCTCCGGCATCATCGTGCCGGGCTCGGTCGAGGCCAGCCGGTACGGGATGATCGAAGCATCCGGCTGGCCCGGCACGATGTCGAAGAAATGGTTGCCGGTACCCTGACCGGCCGCGGTGGGCGGCTTGCAGATGCCCAGCTCGTGGTTCTCCGGGGTGCCGTGGATCAGCGACAGGCCGGTGGTGTTGGCCGCGCCGTTCGGGTTGTGGCAGTGCCCGCAGTTGATGTCCAGCCAGGCGCGGGCGCGTGCATCCAGCGGCGCCTTCGGATCACTGGCATCGACGTCGCGCGGCACCGTGGCCAGCGCCGGCACGCCGGTGAGATAGCCAACCTTGACCAGATGCTCGAGCTGGTTGTGCTCGCCGTCGGCATACGGGTAGTTCTTGTTGATGTGCCGCGCCTTGGGGCCGATCGGATGCACCTTGCGATCGATCCAGTCCTGCGCGTGGCAGCTGGCGCACTGGCTTTCGTCGGGCACCACGTAGTTGAAATTCTCGCGTGCCGGGATGCCGTCCTGCGCGCTGGCGGCGACCAGGGTCAGCGGCAGCACAGCGCCGGTACGCGCAAGCATGGCCTCGGTCTGCGCGTCGTTCCACACGTACGGGATCGCTTCCCAGCCGTTCTGGCGATGGACCAGGATGCGCGTCTCGATCAGTCGCACGTTGGCCATGTCCAGGCCCTGGCCGGCGAAGTCGCGCGAGTAATCCGCGGTGCGCGCCACGTCGCTGAACTTGCCGTCGGCGGTGCGCGGGTAATAGAAAGTCTTGCTGAACACCGTGCCGACCGGAAAGTCGAGCGTGTCCACCGGCTGGTACTTGCCGCTAACGCCCCTGGGCATCCAGATCGTGCGCAGCTTGTGCGCGTAGTCGGTGAACAGCGGCGTGTTGAGGTCGTACGGCACCACGCCGTCGTTGAGCTGCAGCTTGCCGTCATGCACCTCGACCACGTGCCAGTCGCTGAGCCTGGCCGGGCGGCCTTCGGCATGGAACGCCACTGGCTGCATGCCGCGCTGGCAGCCGGCCAGCAGCAACGCGAGCAGCAGCAGCGCGAAACCCTGCAGAAGCGCACCTTGTGCGCGATGCCTTCGGGTGGCGTGACGGAGAGCATCGCGCACAGGGCGCGCTCCTGCGGAGACCGAAAATACCCGGAACATTCCTCAGACCTTCGGCTCGGGATTCAAGGTCACCGGGGGCAGGCTGGGCAGCGTGCATCCGTACGGCTTCATGTCCTTGCTGGGGTTCTTGTAGTCGTGCGGGCCGTCGGCGTTGATCACGCCGTTGACGCCCCGGATGCAGATGCGGTCGTTCGCCGGCGGCAGGCCGTCGACCAGGTTCTTCGTGTCGACGTAGCCATCCCACAACACGTCGGGGAAGTTGCCGCCGAGGCCGTACATCGCGGTCTTCAGCGCCTTCAGCTTGAGCCCGTCCGGTGAATCGCCACCGCCCTTGAGGCGGTTGTCGTGCACGTAGATCGCCTTCGGGTACGGGTTGTAGTTCGCCGCCACGCCGCGGGTGTTGTAGTAGTTGGTGGAGAAGTAGCTGGCGATGATGATGTTGGCGGTCCGGTTGTCGGCGATGTCGTTGTCGAAGATCTCCACCTTGTCGTTGGAGTTGATCACCACGCCCGAACCCGCCGGCACGCTGGCCACCGCCGCGCCCTTGGCAGCGAAGTTGTCCAGGTTGTTGGCGATTACCTTGTTCCTGAACACCCGCGTGCTGTGGCCTTCCTTGGACAGGTTGGGCATGTTGAACACCAGGATGCCGCCGGTGTTCTGCGTGGTGGTGTTGCCGTAGACGTCGGCGCGGGTGGAGTTCTCCACCTCGATGCCGGCCACGTTGTGTTCGGCGCGGTTGTTGCGCACGATGATGTTGTCCGACTGGCCGACGTAGATGCCGGCATCGGAGGCACCGATCACCACCGAGTCCTCGATCAGCACGTTCTGCGTCTTCACCGGGTACAGGCCGTAGGCGCCGTTGGTGGTCTTCGGGCCGTCGGTCCACTCCACGCGCACGCCGTGGATGGTGATGTTGCTGCCCTGGTTGATCTTCAGCGCATCACCCTTGGTGTCCTCGATCGCCAGGTTCTCGATGGTGAAATCGCTGGCATTGACCAGCAGGCCCTCGGGGCCGACCACCTGGCCCTTGAACGAGAGCACGGTCTTGTCCATGCCGGCGCCGCGGATGGTGACGCCGTCGGTGCGCAGGCTCAGCCCGCGCTTGAGGTGGTAGTGGCCGGCGGGGATCTCGATCACGCTGCCGGGCTTGGCGTCCAGCAGCTGCTCCTGCAGCTTGGCCTCGAAACCGTTGTCGGCGGCGGTTTGCGACGGCGCCTCGTGCTTGCCGCAACCGGCCAGCGTCGCGGCCAGTGCAATGGTGATGAGCAGTGTGCGCATGGTTGGATTCCCCCGTGAAAGTGCCGGCGTCGCGATGACTCCGACTCTCGCCCATTCCGCCGCCCGTGGGGAGGGCAAAGCGGCCAGCCGACGGGGGGAAAAGCGGCCGGATTGATCAGCGCGGGCGCCGCGCCTCCTGCGGCGGCATGCCCGTCCAGCGCTTGAACGCGCGCCGGAATTCACGCGGGTCGCTGAAGCCCACTGCGCTGCCGACGTCGGCCACGCTCAACGCGCCCGCCTGCAGCAGCTGCAGCGCGCGCTCGGCGCGCACACGATCATGGATCTCGCGGAAGATCCGCCCGCTCTCGGCCAGCTTGCGGCGCAGCGAGCGCTCGCTCAGGTTCAATGTGCGCGCGACTTCGTCGAGCCTGGGTTGCTGCGCCAGGCGGCTGCGCAGCAGGCGCTCCACCGCGGCGACGATCTCCTGATGCGGCTCGCCACCGTCAGGCGTGCGTTGCTGCGCGCACAACGCCAGCGCCTGCTTCGCGGTCAGCGGGTTGTAGCCGGGCAGCGGATGGGGCAGCCACTGCACGTCGATCAGCAGCCGGCAACGCGGTGCGTCGAAGCGCGACTCGCAGCCGAACAGGGCATCGTATTCGTCGGCGTAGGCCGGTCGCGGATAGGCCAGCTCCAGCCGCTGCGGACGCAGCTCCGGGCCGACCAGCTCGCGCGCGATCAGGGTCGAACTTGCAAACAGCTCTTCGCAGAAGAACGGCAGCAGTTCGCCGTCCTCGAACAGCGGCAGGGCCACCATCGCCACGGTGCGCTCGTCCACCGCCTCGAACGAGAGGTCGAGCAGGCAGCCGCAGATCTTGTGGTGCGCGATGCCCGCCTGCATCGCCTCGCCGAAGGTGCGCGAGGTCATCATCGCCAACCCGAGCAGGCCGAAGCCGCCGACGGTGCCTTCGCGGCCGATGCGCAGGCCGGCGTCCGCCACCCCCGCCGCGCGCAGTGCCGCCAGCGCTCGCCGCACGAAACCGGAAGCCTGGCGATACGACACGCGCAGCGCAGGGTCCGCCAGCTGCGTGCGGCTGAGCGCCAGACCGGCGAACCAGCCGCGGCAGTCGATGCCGCAGGCATCGGCGAGCTGGGTCAGGTACAACAGCTTGTTGGTCGGGAACTCCGCGGCGGTGTAGCGCGGATCGTCCGTCGCCGCTGCCGTCGCCGCTGAGGAATGCAGGCCGATCATGCCGGCGGGTCGTGCCATGGTGCCGATGCTCCGACGCAGGCAGGCCGCGACGGCCTGCAGTCCGGACTTTCTAACATGGCGGGGGCGGCGCCCGCTTGCGCGCCGCACAAGCGGGCGCAAGCGTCCGGCGAACGCTTGCGCGCTCCCGGCCCCCGGCTCCTACTCCCCGATCGTCAGCAGCGAGGCGTTGCCGCCCGATGCCGTGGTGTTGATGGTCAGCGTGCGTTCGCCGGCGAAGCGCAGCAGGTAGTGCGGACCGCCGGCCTTGGGACCGGTGCCGGACAGGCCTTCGCCGCCGAACGGCTGCACGCCGACCACCGCGCCGATCTGGTTGCGGTTGACGTAACAGTTGCCGACGCGGGCGTGCTGGCTGATGTAGTGCACGGTGGCGTCGATGCGGCTGTGCACGCCGAGGGTGAGGCCGTAGCCGGTGCTGTTGATCTCGTCGACGACGTTCTTCAGCTCGCTGGCCTTGAAGCGGATCAGGTGCAGCACCGGGCCGAACACCTCGCGCTTGAGCACCGACAGCGAGGGAATCTCGTAGGCGCGCGGCGCGAAGAAGGTGCCGTGCGCGGTGGCGGCCGGGTCCATCGGCGCTTCGGCGATCTTCTTCGCCTCCTTGTCCATGCGTTCGGCGTGGGCCACCAGGATCGCCCTGGCATCCTCATCGATGACCGGGCCGACGTCGGTCGACAGCAGGCCCGGGTCGCCCACCTTCAGCTCGGCCATCGCGCCGGCGAGCATGTCGATCACCTTGTCGGCGATGTCTTCCTGGATGTACAGCACGCGTGCCGCCGAGCAGCGCTGGCCGGCGGACTGGAAGGCCGAGGCGATCACGTCCTTGACGATCTGCTCGGGCAGCGCGGAGGAGTCGGCGATCATCGCGTTCTGGCCGCCGGTCTCGGCCACCAGCACGGCGATCTGCGCGTCGCGCGCCGCCAGCGCGCGGTTGATCGCCCACGCGGTTTCGGTGGCGCCGGTGAACACCACGCCGGCCACGCGCGGGTCGCGGGTGAGCGCGGCGCCCACCGTGGGGCCGTCACCCGGGACGAACTGCAGCACCTCCTTCGGCACGCCGGCCTCGTGCAGCAGCTGCGTGGCGAGATGGCCGATCAGGCTGGTCTGTTCGGCCGGCTTGGCGATCACCGTGTTGCCCGCCGCCAGTGCGGCGCTGACCTGGCCGATGAAGATCGCCAGCGGGAAGTTCCACGGGCTGATGCCCACGAACACGCCGCGACCGCCCAGGTACAACTGGTTGGTCTCGCCGGTGGGGCCGGGCAGTTGCTCGGGTTCGGCAAACAGGCGGCGCGCCATGGTGGCGTAGTAGCGCAGGAAGTCGGCCGCCTCGCGCACTTCGGCGATCGCGTCGGGCAGGCTCTTGCCTGCCTCGCGCACGCACAGCGCGATGAACTCGGCGCGGCGCGCCTCCAGCTGGTCGGCGGCGAATTCGAGCATGGCGGCGCGATTGGCCACCGGCAGGTTGTTCCAGCGGTCCTGCGCCGCCGCCGCGTTGGCCATCGCCCGATCGACGGTGGCCTGGTCGGCGCTGAGGTAGCTGCCGATGATGCGGCGGCGGTCGGACGGATCGGTGACCTGCACCGTGGGGCCCTGGCTGCTGGCGCCGGGCACCAACGGGCCGGCGGCCCACGGGCCCTGCTGCGCGTTGACCGCGGCGGCGAGGTCGTTCAGTTCGTTGTCGTTGGCAAAGTTGACGCCCATGGAATTCTTCCGAAGTTCACCGTAGAGATTGGCCGGCAGCGGGATGCGCGGGTGCGGGATGTGATCGAACGCGCGCACCGTCTCGCAGGGGTCGGCCACGAGCTCGCGCGCGGGCACGTCCTCGTCCACCACGCGGTTGACGAAGCTGGTGTTGGCGCCGTTCTCGAGCAGGCGGCGCACCAGGTAGGGCAGCAGGTCCTCGTGCGAGCCGACCGGTGCGTACACGCGGCAGGGCACGTTGAAGCTCTGCTTGCCGATCACCTCGGCATACAGGTCGCTGCCCATGCCGTGCAGGCGCTGGAACTCGAACGGCCGGCCCTGCGCGATGTGGTGCACGGCGGCGATGGTGTGCGCGTTATGGGTGGCGAACTGCGGATAGATCAGGTTGCCGCCCGCGTTGAACAGGCGCCGCGCGCAGGCCAGATAGGAGACGTCGGTATTCGGCTTGCGGGTGAACACCGGGTAGCCGCCCAGGCCCTGCTCCTGCGCCTTCTTGATCTCGGCGTCCCAGTAGGCACCCTTGACCAGCCGCACGTACCAGCGCCGGCCGCTGGCCAGTGCTGTCTCCACCAGCCAGTCGATCACGAACGGCGTGCGCTTGGCGTACGCCTGCACCACGATGCCCAGGCCGTTCCAGCCTTCCAGCGAGGGGTGCGCGAAGACATCGCCGATCACGTCCAGCGACAGCTCCAGCCGGTCGGCCTCCTCGGCGTCGACCGACAGCGCGATGCCGTGCTTCATCGCCAGCTGCGACAGCTCCAGCAGCTTTTCGGTGAGCGCCTGGTGCGCCCGTGCGCGCTGGGCCACTTCGTAGCGCGGGAACAGCGCCGACAATTTCACCGAGATCGACGGCGCGTCGGTGTGGTTCGCATACGGGCCGCGCGCGCCCAGCGCGGCGATCGCGTTGCGGTAATCCTGCTGGTAGCGCTCGGCGGTGTCGGCGGTCAACGCCGACTCGCCCAGCATGTCGAAGGAGTAGCGGAACACCGCGTTCTCCTTCTTCAGGCTGCGGTCGAGCGCTTCCTCGATATCGCGGCCCATCACGAACTGGTGGCCCATGATGCGCATGGCCTGGCGCACCGCCGCGCGGATCGCGGGGTCGCCCACGCGGGCGACCAGCCGGCGCAGTGCGCCGTTGAAATCGTCGCCGCTGCCGTCGGCCAGGTTGACCAGCCGGCCGGTGAGCAGCAGGCCCCAGGTGGAGGCGTTGACCAGCAGCGATTCGCTGCGGCCCAGATGCTTGCGCCAGTTGGCGTCGCCGAGCTTGTCGCGGATCAGCTTGTCGGTGGTGGTCTTGTCCGGGATGCGCAGCAGCGCCTCGGCCACGCACATCAGCAGGATGCCTTCCTCGCTGGACAGGTCGTACTGGCGCATGAAGGACTCGACCACGCTCTGGTCCTTCGCCCGCGCACGCACGCGGGTGACCAGCGCGGCAGCGCGGTCGACTACCTGTTCGCGTTCCTCCGCCGGCAGCGCAGCCTGGTCGAGCAGGTCGTTGACCGCTTCGGTCTCGTCGCGCAGCCAGGCAGCAGTGATGCGCGCGCGCGCGGGTGTGGTTCGAGCGGGCAGCTCGGGGCTCAGGATGGGTGAGGTCACGGTCGTGTCGGTGCCGGTCGTGGGGGATGGAATAAACCCGCGATTGTACGCTTCGTGCCCGGCCGTGGGGACGCGCCGCCACGCGCGAAAATCCGCCTCGGGCAGGGTGATCTGCCGCACGGGCGCGAATGGCTTGCGGTGCCTGTCGAGCTCACGGTGTGCGTTGATCGAAGTCAATCGGGTGCGACATTCTTGCCCACTGCGCCGCCGCGGCCTATCATTCCGGCAGTTCCAGGCACGCCGGATCTCCATGATCGTGCTTCGACCAGCCAGCGCCGGCTTGCCCTGCGTGACGATGTGGCTCAAGCCCAATCGCTCGCTCAGCCGCCGCGGCCTGCGTCGACTGATCGTGGTTCTGGTGGCATTGGCGCTGACAACGGCAGAACTGGGGGCGTGGCAGGGGAACGTGTTTGCTCCGCTGTTTGCCCTGGTGGAATCCGCCGCCATGGCCATCGCGTTGAGCGTGGCCTGGCGGGCCGGCGACCGCTGCGAGCGCATCACTCTCGACGAATCGTCGCTGGAGGTGCAGTCGCTGCCGGGCCGGCGTTGCACTCGCTTCCAGTCTTGCTGGGTGCGCGTGCGGCTGGATACCGGCAATGGACGCCTGGTGTTGACATCGCACGGCCGCGATCTGGAGATCGGCGCGTTTCTGGCGGCAACGGAACGCGTCGAGCTGGCGAAGCGACTCAGGGTGCTGCTGGCCGGCTCGACCGGAACGTGGCGCAAACAGCAATGACAAAGGTGCAAGACATGACATCTGGCGGGATCAGGCGATCAATCATGGCGACGGCGGGCCTTGCCCTTGCGACGTTCGGCGGTGCCGTGCAGGCGAATCCGCATCCATGGCAGCTGAACATGGAGCGCGGCGCGAGCACCTGGTCGCACGTCCCCTACGATCTGAACAACATCTCGCTGTGGGTTTGCGTGGTGATCGGCGTGCTGGTGTTCGGCGCCATGTTCGTCGCGATGTTCCGCTTCCGCAAATCGCGCGGCGCGGTGGCCGAGAAGTGGGCGCACAACACCGTGCTGGAAGTGGTCTGGACCACGATTCCGGTGCTGATCCTGATCACCCTGGCCTACCTCGCCACCGGCGGCCTCACCAGCTGGGCCGATACCACCGGCTCGCAGATGACGGTGAAGGTCACCGGCTACCAGTGGAAGTGGCGCTACGACTACGTCAGCTACATGGGCAAGCCGATCGACAAGGTCGGCTTCATGTCCAGGCTGGACAAGCAGAGCGACGACACCCGCCAGCTCGATTCGGGCATGGACCCGTATGCGGTCAAGGTGGGCGACGAGCAGACCTACCTGCTCAACGTCGACAAGCCGCTGGTGGTGCCGGTCGACACCAAGATCCGCTTCATCATCACCGGCGGCGACGTGATCCATTCGTGGTGGGTGCCGGCGCTGGGCTGGAAGCTCGACGCGATCCCCGGCATTGTCAACGCGGCCTGGACCAACATCAAGGAGCCGGGCACGTACCGCGGCCAGTGCGCCGAGCTGTGCGGCCAGGACCACGGCTTCATGCCGATCGTGGTGGTGGCCAAGTCGGAGGCGGACTTCGCCAAGTGGCTGGCCGAGCAGGAAGCCGCTTCCGGCAAGTCCCTGTCGCCCCCCGCGCCGATCGACGCGGGCACGGCGGCCACTGCCGCGGCGACCACTCCGCCGGGCTGAGCCCGACCCCATCCGCGTTTTCGTTGCAGTCGCATTCCATTACAGGTTAGAGGTGCATGGCCATGTCCTACGCAGCCACCCATGATCAGCACGATGATCACCACGGCGCGCCGAAGAGTTTCTTCCAACGCTGGTGCATGTCCACCAATCACAAGGACATCGGTACGCTGTACCTGATCTTCGCGCTGACGATGTTCTTCATCGGCGGCAGTTTCGCGATGACCATCCGCGCCGAGTTGTTCAAGCCCGGCCTGCAGCTGGTGCAGCCGTACTTCTTCAACGAGCTGACCACCATGCACGGCCTGATCATGATCTTCGGCGCGATCATGCCGGCGTTCGTGGGCCTGGGTAACTGGATGATCCCGCTGATGGTGGGCGCGCCGGACATGGCGCTGCCGCGCATGAACAACCTGTCGTTCTGGATTCTTCCGTTCGCCTTCCTGCTGATGCTGTCCACGCTGTTCTCGCCGGGCGGCGCGCCGGCCGGCGGCTGGACGATGTATCCGCCGCTGTCGCTGCAGAGCGATTCGCTGGCCTACGTGGTGTTCGCCATCCATCTGATGGGCATCAGCTCGATCATGGGCGCGATCAACATCATCGCCACCATCCTCAACATGCGCGCGCCGGGCATGGACCTGCTGAAGATGCCGGTGTTCGTGTGGAGCTGGCTGATCACCGCGTTCCTGCTGATCGCCGTGATGCCGGTGCTGGCCGGCGCGGTGACCATGCTGCTGACCGACAAGTACTTCGGCACCAGCTTCTTCAATCCGGGCGGCGGCGGCGACCCCGTGCTGTACCAGCACGTGTTCTGGTTCTTCGGCCACCCCGAGGTCTACATCATGATCCTGCCGGCGTTCGGGATCATCTCGGAGATCGTGCCCACCTTCGCGCGCAAGCCGATCTTCGGCTACAAGGCGATGGTGTTCGCGCTCGCCTGCATCGCGTTCCTGTCGTTCATCGTGTGGGCGCACCACATGTTCGCGGTGGGCCTGCCGCTGGGCGCGGACCTGTTCTTCATGTACGCCACCATGCTGATCGCGGTGCCTACCGGCGTGAAGGTGTTCAACTGGGTGGCCACCATGTGGGGCGGCTCGATGACCTTCGAGACCCCGATGCTGTTCGCCATCGCGTTCATCATCCTGTTCACCATCGGCGGCTTCTCCGGCCTGATGCTGGCCCTGGTGCCGGCCGACTTCCAGTACCAGGACACCTATTTCGTGGTGGCGCATTTCCACTACGTGCTGGTGACCGGCGCATTGTTCGCGATCATTGCGGCGGCCTACTACTGGCTGCCGAAGTGGGCCGGCAACATGTACAGCGAGTTCTGGGGCAAGGTGCACTTCTGGTGCAGCGTGGTGTTCGTGAACGTGCTGTTCTTCCCGCAGCACTTCCTCGGCCTGGCCGGCATGCCGCGGCGCATCCCCGATTACAACGTGGCGTTCGCCAACTTCAACATGGTCAGCTCGATCGGTGGCTTCCTGTTCGGTGCCTCGCAGCTGATCTTCCTCGGCGTGGTGATCCACTGCGTGTTCTTCTCCAGGAAGAAGGCCACCGACCGCGTGTGGGAAGGCGCCAAGGGACTGGAATGGACCGTGCCTTCGCCGGCGCCGCACCATACCTTCTCGGTGCCGCCGGTGATCCATGACGAAGAGCTGGCGCACGGCAACGTGCACGCCTGATCGGCGGGGAAGCCGTGGAAATGACACAGCCGGTTGACGACATCCACGCCGCGGACCAGCGCCGCGGCGTGCGCCGCACGGTGAAGATCCTGGTCGCGGTAGTGATCGGCTTCTATCTGCTGGCGTTCCTGCAGATCCTGCTGATGAAATAACCGCGCCAGCACCTTTCCACTTCAATCACCCGGGTCGGCACGACCGGCAGGCAGGTCCCCGAGCGGCATGGCGGGGCAGAGTCATCAAGAGAAATCCACGGGGTCTCAGCATGGGTCAGCAACACGACGTTTACTTTGTACCGGCCAAGAGCTACTGGCCGATCGTCGCCGCGGTCGTCATGTTCATCTTCATGTTCGGTGCCGGGCACTGGCTCAACGCCGAGCCGGGTGCGACCGGTTTCGGCAAATCGGTGTTCGTCCTCGGCGTGATCGGCGTGCTGGGGATGTTCTTCGGCTGGTTCCGTTCGGTCATCCGCGAATCGCTGGCCGGCGACTACAACCACCAGGTCGATACCTCGTTCCGCATGGGGATGATGTGGTTCATCTTCTCCGAGGTGATGTTCTTCGGTGCGTTCTTCGGTGCGCTGTTCTACATCCGCATGTTCTCGGTGCCGTGGCTCGGTGGCGAAGGCCATGGCGTATTGACCCACCAGTTCCTGTGGAGCGACTACACCGCGGCCTGGGGTGCCAACGGCGGCAATGGTCCGGCGAAGATCGGCGGGGCGTTCGAAACGGTGCCTGCGTGGGGGCTGCCGTTGCTGAACACGCTGATCCTGCTGACCTCCAGCGTCACCGTGACGATCGCCCACCACGCCCTGCGCGCCGGGCATCGCGGCCGGATCCTGCTGTTCCTGGGCCTGACCGTGCTGCTGGGCGCCACCTTCCTGTACTTCCAGGCGCACGAGTACATCGAGGCCTACCACGAGCTCAACCTCACCCTGGGCAGCGGCGTCTACGGCTCGACCTTCTTCATGCTGACCGGCTTCCATGGCCTGCACGTGACCCTGGGCACGATCATGCTGGCGGTGATCTGGCTGCGCGTGCTGAAGGGCCACTTCAGCAAGGACCATCACTTCGGCTTCGAGGCGGTGGCCTGGTACTGGCACTTCGTCGACGTGGTGTGGCTGGGCTTGTTCATGTTCGTCTACATCCTCTGAGCGTCGGTCTGCACTCGCTTGCACCGGCCCGCCACTGGCGGGCCGGTTCGTTTCCGGGCGCCGGAATGTGTGCGGGTATGGAGCCTGGAGTGGTGTGCCCCCTGTGGTGGCCGCCGGCATGCCGTGCTGTCTGCCTGCCGAATCTGCCGAACCGTAGCCGGTCAGCCATCAATTTGTGACGGATGTGGTTGTATCCGGTACAAGTTTAGTGTATAGGTTCAGGCCCGCCGCCAGGCGGGGACGAGCGCCAAGCGGTGCCGTCGGTTCGCCATGCTGGTTGGAGTGGCAAGGGTTGGGGGGATGGAGATGTTTCGCTTTCTGCGTCGTAAAGCCAACCGCTGGCTCTTGCTGCTGGCGGCTGTGGACATGGTGCTGCTGGGCTTTTCGCTCAACGCGGCCATGTACCTGCGTTATTTCAATCGGCCTGCCGATCTGGCCCAGTTCTCCCACCACATGCCCGAGCGCTCGCTGGCGTTCGCCGTGATCATGCTGCTGGCGATGGTCGCCCTGGGTCACTACCAGTCGCACATGCGAACGAGCTGGTTCGGCGTGCTGGCGCGCCAGAGCGTGGGTTTCGTGCTCGGTGGCGTGGGCGTCTTCATCATGTATTACCTGCTGCCGCAGGCCTATGTCGGCCGCGGCGTGCTGACCATCGCGCTGCTGCTGTCCTTCGCCCTGATGATGGGCTTCCGGCTGGTGTTCCTGCGCCTGGTGGACGCGGTGGTGTTCCAGCGCCGGGTGCTGATCCTGGGTGCAGGCAAGCGTGCCTCGCAGATCCAGACGCGCATGCGCCGCCACGCCGACCGGATCGGCTTCAACGTGCTCGGTTTCGTGCCGCGCGAGGGCGAGGAGGTGCAGGTCGGCGCGATGTCCCTGGTGCGCCCCGAGGGTTCGCTGGTGGACTGGGCGCTGCATCGCCAGGTGGACGAGATCGTGGTCGGCGTGGACGACCGGCGCGGCGGGCTGCCCATGCGCGACCTGCTGGAGTGCCGTCAGAACGGCATCGACGTGACCGACCTGGCGACCTTCTTCGAACGCGAGTCCGGCCGCGTGCAGCTGTCGCTGACCGATCCCTCCTGGCTGGTGTTCTCCGGCGGCTTCGATGCCACTCCGCTGCGCCGCTTCAGCAAGCGCTGCTCGGATCTGCTGATCGCCACGCTGGTGCTGCTGCTGACCTGGCCGCTGATGCTGCTGGTGGCGCTGGCCATCCGCATCGAGTCCGGTGCCGGCCAGCCCATTCTCTACCGGCAGGAGCGCGTCGGCGCACGCGGCAAGACGTTCCAGCTGATCAAGTTCCGCAGCATGCGCACCGACGCGGAGCTGGACGGCATCGCGCGCTGGGCGAACAAGGACGACGACCGGGTGACCCGGGTGGGCCGCTTCACGCGCAAGGTGCGCCTGGACGAGCTGCCACAGTTGTGGAACGTGCTCAAGGGCGAGATGAGCTTCATCGGCCCGCGGCCCGAGCGGCCGCAATTCGTGATCGACCTTGGCCAGAAGATCCGCTACTACGATCTGCGTCATTGCCTCAAGCCCGGTCTGGCCGGCTGGGCGCAGCTGCGTTATCCGTATGGCGCGTCCGAGGCCGATGCCGAGGAAAAGCTCAAGTACGATCTGTACTACGTCAAGAACCACAACCTGCTGTTCGACCTGCTGATCCTGTTCCAGACGGTCGAAGTGGTGCTGTTCCGCCGCGGCGCACGCTGATTGGCGGTTCCCTCCGGGCCGGCCGGCCCGGCAAGCTTGAACCCGTCTTCCGGACCTGCGGCGTGGTTGGCGCGTCATGGCTGCCGGGCCAGCTATGACGCCGCATTGTGTGGTGATACGCTTTCCGGGCACGGGGCATTCAGGATAATCAGCTACCCAGCTCAAGCCGCCGGCTTGGCGAGGCTGGGTCGTTGGCATCGGCCTACCTATGGATTCCCCCCATGTCCCGCACCGATCAGATTGCGCCGAACAGGCCTGCAGCACCGACCCGGGGCAGCGGCGAGATGCCCGCTCCGTCATCATTGCGCGCGCAACGCACGCGTACCGCGCTGCTCGGTGGCGGCGTGATGCTGATGCTGCTGTTCACTGCGGTATCGCTGCTGCTGGCGCGCGATGACGAACCGCGACCGCTGACCTACCGTCCGATGGCCGCCGCGCCGGCGCCAGCCAGGCTGCCGGCGGCCCCCGCCAGGCCTTCGCCGCTTGCCGCGGAGAAGCTCGGAAATGCCGCTGACGCCAGGGTCTCCCCCACCATCGCGGCGGCGACGAGCCGACGCGCGACCCGGGTCGATGCTGCCGCGGTGGCGCCGCCGGCGAACGCGCCGCGCGCCCGCGCGACCACGACCGAAGCGACGCCCCGTCCGGTCCCCCGCGTTGTCGGTGGCGTTGTCGGTGTGCAGCCGCTGGTGGCGGCCACCGGTGCCTCCTCCCGCAGCACCGCTGCAAGGCATGCGGTCGGCGTGCCAGCCGGGCTGACCGGGTCGATCGGCCGCGATTCCTCCGCGGTGCAGGGCGCGCCGCGGGCGGCTGCGTTCAGCGCTGTGCCGGTGCGACCGCAAGCCGTGACGCTGGCGGCGCATCCACGGCTGCTTCTGGACTCCTCCACGCTGACCGCGCTGCGCCAGCGCGCGGCGGCGAACACGCCGCAATGGACGGCGCTGAAAGCCACCTGCGATTCCTACATCGGCGGCACGGTGGCGTATCCCACCGGCAACCAGTACCCCGACAAGCCGAACCTCGGCTCGGGCTACCAGGGCGAATCCTATCTGCCGGCGCTGCTGGCCGAAGGCATGTGCTACCAGGTGCTGAAGTCCAGCAATGCGGCGGCCGCGGCACCCTACGGCGCCAAGGCGGTCGACATCCTGATGAAGATGTCGATGCCCTACCCGGGCAGCAACGGCTGGGACCCGTGCACCGACAGCGGTTACGGCATCCGCTTCTACGGCGTGGGTTACGGCCTGGGCTATGACTGGGTCTACGACCTGCTGACCGCGTCCCAGCGCACGCAAATCTACACCACCGCGAACGCGTGGATCGCCGCGTGGGAAAAGTCCGGCGGGTGTGCTTCGTTTGCCTACGATGGCAATCCCATCGGCAACTACTACGCCGGTTACTTCCACGCCAAGGCGGTGATCTCGCTGGCCACCTACGGCGAAAATCCCAGCGCGCCGGCGCAGTGGACCGACTGGCTGGGCAACCAGTTCGGCGCGCGGGTGCAGCCGTACTATCGCCTGCACATGCTCGGTGGCGGCTGGCCGGAGGGTTACGGCAACTACGCGCCGCTGAGCATCCTCAACATGAGCTTGCCCGCGCGCGAAGTGAAGACCGCCACCGGGCAGGACCTGCTGCATGCCAGCGCGCCGTATACCTTCCCGGTGGACAGTGCCGACTACTCGATGCATTTCACCTGGCCGTCGCTGGTCTACTTCGACGACCGTGACGACAACCACTCCAACGGCGATCCCTCCTCGCCGCCGCCGGGCACGACCCCGGTCGGCATGTTCCAGCAGATCATCGGTGCGTTGAGCTACTGGCAATCGCCCAAGGTCGCGGTGTTCAACCAGTACCTCGCGGCGGTCGACCAGGCCACCGGCGGGTACAGTGATGCGCCGGCCTGGCTGCAGTTCCTGGCGATCGATCCGAATGCGCCGAAGGCGGCGCTGAGCACCTTGCCGCTGTCCTATTTCGCGCCGGGCATGAACGCCGTCGCGGCACGCTCGGACTGGACCACCGCCGCCAGCTGGATGTCGTTCCGCGCCGGCCCCTACACCAACAACCCCGCCGCCGGGCACGAGTTCTTCGACCAGGGCAGCCTCGCGCTGGTGCGCGGCGGCTCGCCGCTGCTGGTCAATGCCGGCGGCTGGCTGGTGCACGAGCCTGGCGGCAACGCCGACGAGACGAAGATCTTCAACGACAACTACGGCGACCTCGACGGTACCCAGTACAGCGGCAACCGGCAGCTGTACAACATCTTCTACGTGCGCAGCATGAGCGGCAGCTCGGTGGCGCAGCGTTTCGGCCAGGAGGCCAATACCACCGAGGACGATGGCGTGCGCACCGCGGTGTCGGCCTACGAGGACGGCAACGGCTACGTCTACATGCTGGCTACCCACCTGGAGGACATGTATCGCACCTTCTCCGCCGGGCCGGCGGTGTCGGCATGGTCGCGGCAAGTCGTCTACCTGCGTCCGAACCGTTTCGTCGTCTACGACCGCACCACCGAAGGCAGCACTGGCTACGACCAGTACCTGGCCTGGCATTTCCCGGCCAACCCGGCCGCGGGCAGCGCGCCGGCGGGACAGCACCGCTTCGACGTCAGCTACAACGGCCAGTACGTGGGCGCGATGACCACCGTGCTGCCGACCGGCAACAAGACCACGACGGTCGGCATGTATCCGGGCGACAACCCGATCAAGGCGTGGCAGGTGCAGGTGCGCCCGCCCGACACCAGCGCCAGCCAGCGATGGCTGACCGTGTTCGACCTGTCCGGCACCGCCGCCAAGGTCGCCACGGCCAGCCCGGTGACGGTGAGCCAGGGCGGCATCGTCGGGGTGGAACTGCTCGCCAGCGACGGCAACGCCGTGGTGGTGAGCAGCAGCGGCGCCCCCGGCACCGCGCTCAGCGGCAACCTCGTCTACGGAGTGCAGCCGTTGTCGGCCTACCACGTGGTCACCGACCTGCTCCCGGACACCGGCTACACGGTGACCACCTCGGCCAACGCCGGGTTGCGCAACGTCAACATCAGCGTGGGCGGCACCACCATGAGCAGCCACAAGGGTGTACTCAGCTTCTACGTGACGACCGACGGCACGGTGCAGGGCAACCCGCCGCCACCGCCGACGCCGGTTTACGTCCCGGTGCCGATCAGCGCGCTGCCGGTTCCCGGCTTTCCGGCACCGTACAAGCCCGGCGGTTGAGCCGGACCGCGACCGGCGTTCGCACCGGTCGCGGCAGACGCACCTCCGGGCGGTGGTCGCGGTCGATCAGGGCGAGTGCGGCGTGTCGCGCGTTCACTGGCCCTGCGGCGGGCTGCTGTGCGCGGCCACATGCAGCGGGTACAGCGGTGAGCTGTACCAGTCGACCACCTTGCCGTTCTCGAAGCGCACCCATGATGGGCCGTACTCCCAGCGCTGATCGCTGGCCATCAGCGTGGGTTCGCCTTCGATGCTGCGCACGCTGGCGGCATCCATGCCCAGGCCCCACGCCGGCCGTTCCGCCGGCGCTGTCGCCGTGGCGCGATGCGTCGGCGGCTGCACGGTTTCGGCGGGCGGGGCCGCGGGCGGCGCGGGCGGTTCGCCCGGCCACAGCCACCACGCCGCAATGGCAGCGGCCGGCAGCAACAACCAGCGGCGGGAACGCCGCCGTGTCGCGAGTACCCGCTGCGTCGCCGCGGCCGACCCGGCTTCGCCCCTCGGCGGCTGGGACGGCCGCACGCCCGCGGCGCCGGGCAGGCGGCCATGCGTGCGGTGGAACTCCATCGCCATGCCGTACATCGCGGTGAGCTGCTGCAGCCGCTGCGCGGCGACGCCGCGCGAATCCTCGTCGCGACGGTCCGGGTGCAGCACCGACACCCGGCGCCGGTACGCGTGCTTGAATTCGTCCAGGCCACAACCCGGTTCGAGACCGAGCAAGCGGTAGAGGTCGAGAAAATCGGTCTCGCGCGCCACGTCGTGCTTCCCCTTGAATGCCGCAAGCCGGGCCACGTGCCGCGCACCATCCGTGCACCGGCTGCCGTGCGGAACTATACCTGCTGGACGCCGCGGCCGCGGCGCACCCTCGCTGCCTCGTGCTAGCGTGACGCACCGAAAACGGCGGGAGGCGACGATGGCCAGGGGCCTGACTGCAAGCTTGCGGGGTGTGGCGTTGGGCGTGGCGGAATTGCCGGGGGTGCGTCTGCTCGCGCGGCCGGTCTATCGCCACCTGTTTGCCCGCGACGTGTTGCCCGGCAATGCCTACGGCGGCGTGTTTGCCAGTGTCGAGGCGGCGCGTGCCGGGGCACCGGCATCGTTGCCGACCAGCTACGACCAGCCGCAGTCGGGCGAGCTCTACGCCGACCGGCTGGAGCGTGTGCAGATCGTGGATTACCCGGTGCTGTTCTGGCTCTCGCGACTGTTTGCCGGCGACGCGCGGAAATTGTTCGACCTGGGCGGCAACGTGGGCACCAGCTATTTCGGTTTCCGCCACCACCTGCCGTATCCCGATGACCTGCGCTGGCTGGTGCACGACGTGCCCGCCGTGGTCGCGGCCGGGCGCGCGCTGGCCGAGCGCGAGGATGGCGCCGGCAAGCTCGGCTTCACCGACTCTCCGCAGGACGCCGACGGTTGCGACGTGCTGCTCTGCAGCGGCGTGCTGCAGTACCTCGACTACTCGCTGCCGCAGTTGCTGCAACCATTGCGCGCGCCGCCGCGCCACGTATTGGTCAACGTGACGCCGCTGCACCCCGAGCGCAGCTTCGTGACCCTGCAGCGTGTCACCCGGCGCCGGGTCGGCATCGCCAACTGCCCGTACAGGGTTTCCGCGGTGGGCGCCTTCGTCGACGAGTTCACAAAAGCCGGCTACAGCGTGGTCGACCACTGGTCGACGACCGAGCGCCACATGCGCATTCCGTTCGAGCCGGACCATTCGATCGATCGTTACCACGGATTCTGTTTCCGCCGCGACTGAGCTTGCGGGGCGCCGGGGCGCGGGGCACACTGCCGCTTCGATTCCGTGGCGCAGCTTGCGGCCGGCGGGTCGCGGGAGGGGGCATGTCGGGTCCATCGTCCAAGTGGCTGGAAGTCGCCTGGGATCAGTTCGATCCCTGGCGGATACAGGGCGTGCGGCATCATCTGGCGACGCACCCCGCGCTGCAGTTGCCGGCCCTGGTCGAGCTGGGCAAGCGGCTGGAAGCGCGTGGCCGCGTGCGCTCGCACAGCGGCGATGCCACTGCGGGCACGTCGTTCAACGAAGCACCCCGGTTGCATCCCAACGCCAAGGGTGTCGAGGCGACGCTGAGCGACATCGAGCATGCCGCGGCGTGGACTTCGCTGCTCAACGTGCAATCCGATCCGCAGTACCGCGCCGTCGTCGACGAGGTACTCGACTCGGTCCGGCCGCAGGTGGAGGCGGTCGACCCGGGCATGTGCTATCGCGCCGGCTGGATCTTCCTCACTTCGCCCGGGGCGGTGACGCCGTTCCACATGGACAAGGAACACAACTTCATCCTGCAGGTGCACGGCCGCAAGCGGATCTACGTCTGGGACCATCGCGACACGCAGGTGGTCAGCGAGCATGCGCGCGATCGCTTCCATCGCACCCATTCGCGCGAGCTGCTGCAGTGGCGCGAGGAGTATCGCGAGCGAGCCCGGGTGTTCGAGCTGGAACCCGGGATGGGCGCGTACATGCCCTCGACCAGTCCGCACATGGTCGAGAACGGCGATGGCCCGTCGATCACCATGAGCTTCACCTATTACACCCGCGCGACCCGGCGCAACTCCCTCCTGCATCGCACCCACGACATGCTGCGCCGGCTGGGCTGGGTGCCGCCGGCGGTGGATCGCTTCCCGTTGTTCGACGCCGCCACGCTGGCGGCCGGCGGGCTCTACATCGGCAGCAAGCGGCTGGCGCTACGACTGGCCGGCGCGTCCGTCGATTCGGACGCCGCACCGTACGCCAAGGTTGGCGACTCGTGATGTCCGGCCGGCGACGCGGCGGTCGCCGGGCCTGGCGCGTGCTCATGCTGGCCTGCATTCCGCTGACCGCAGCCGGCGTCGACCGGCCAGCTCCTCCCGCGCCGCCTACGCTCGGCGCCCACACCTTGCTGGCGCAGGCCGATCATCGCGGCCGCAGCCCCGCCGTGACCGCGCCGCTCGACACCGCGCCGGCGGGCAGTGCGTTGCTGGTGCTCAATGGCGGCTTCGCCAGCAACGCGGCGGCGCCGACCGACAGTTATGGGCGGCACTGGACCCAGGTGGGTCCGACCGCCGTCTACGACGGCTACCAGGGCCGTTTCGACGTGAAGGCCTACGTGTCGCTGGCCGGCCCGGGCGGCCGGCACCATACGGTCAGCATCGACAAGCCGGGTGAGCCGGAGCGCGAGATCACCATCCCCTTCGTGGAAATCCGCCATGCCGGCGTGCTGCAGGATTTCGCCCAGAATTACCCCGCGCCCAATCTGGTCCAGCGCATCGCGGGCAAGCTCAAGCGCACGGTGGAGGGCATGCTCTCCGATCCGGCCGACCGCTTCAGCGTGACCAGCGGCGAGGTCACCACGACCGGGCCGGCCACGTTGATCGCGGTGTGGTGGGGTGACGGCAATGTACGCCGGATGAGCGCCGTGCCGGACAACGGTTTCACCGTGATCGACAGCTATCTGCAACTGCCGCCGATAAGCGGCGTGCAGTGCGCGGTGGCTTACCGCCAGGTCGACCGTGCCGGCACCTACCGGGTGAGCTGGAGCGGCAGCCCGCGCCAGCGGGCGATCCTGTGGCTGTTCGCGTTCCAGTCCGCCGCGCCATAGTCCACCTGCATAGCACGCAGTCAGTCTGAATGGCGTGCCCCATTGCACAGTTCGACGCGGTTCTGCGCTAATCTTGTCGTCCAGAGGCTGGTTTGGCAGACGACGCGATGAGCGGGTGCTCCCAGGCGGCTTCGCTGGGCAGATGCCGGCCGATCCGCGGTGCCTCGCGAATCGCGCGCATCCTGCCCGAGGGAGATCGGCGCGTGTCGTGGCGGTCATCGCCGCCCGACCAGGAGGGGTGGTGGGCGCGGCATCCAATCCAGTGTCAATTGACGACGGCATGTCGTTGCTGGACGTGCTGCCGGGCATCGCGCCTGCCGATGACGAAACCTGGCAAAGTCGCCGCGTGCCGCTCGACGGCGCATTGGCCACTTGCGTGGCGGCGCTGCACGCGGCCGATCCCGAGCGCGCGGCGCTGACCCTGCTGGCCGCGTTGGCGCGGGTCGAGGCGCAGCTGACCGGCGCCGAGTCCGCCGTGGCAACGCTGCACCAGGCCGGATGCACCCGCCAGCTGACCGTGCCGGTGCCCCGCGACGCGCCACGCAAGGCATGGCTGGAGGGCGTGCTGTCCGCAGCGCGCGGGTCGGCCGCCCCGGTCACGGTGGCGTGGATGGTGCTGCAGGAGGCAGCGTTGCCGGACGCCGCCGCCGCGCTCTCCACCTGGCGCCTCGATTTCAGCGACGCGATCGCCCTCGAACTGCGCTGGCGCAGCCCGCTGACGGCAGCGAGCGTGGAGCTGCTGGCCGGTTGCGTGCAGCGCGCCTGGGCGGGCCTGCTCGACGAAGCTGACGCCGAGCCGGATCTCCTCGCTCCGGCCGAACGCCAGCGCTTGCTGGTGCAGTGGAATGACACCGCGGTGCCGCGACACCGCGGCGACAGCGTGTCCGCGCTGTTCTCCCGCACCGCCGCCGCGCATGCGGATGCACCGGCGGTGGTCGAGAGCGGGCACGCCCTGAGCTATGCCCGACTCGATGAGCGGTCCAGCACCTTGGCCCGGCATCTGCTCGATGCCGGCGTCGTGCCGGGCGACATCGTCGGCGTCGCGCTGGAGCGTTCGGCGGGGGCGCTGGTGGCAATCCTCGGCGTGCTCAAGGCCGGCGCGGCCTACCTGCCGCTCGATCGCAGCCACCCGCCGGAGCGGTTGGCGTTTGCGCTGGCCGATGCGGGTGCGCGGATGGTGCTGGTCGCATCGGTCGCGGCTACGCTGCCGTTGCCCGATGGAGTGGCGTGCCTTGCGCTGGATGTCGTCGAGTCCGTACCCGTGCCGCACGACGCGCCGCTGCCCGTGGTCGACGGCGATGCGCTCGCCTACGTGATGTACACCTCCGGCTCCACCGGCACCCCCAAGGGCGTAGCGATCGCCCATCGTTCGATCATCCGGCTGGTGTGCGGCGTGGATTACGTGCGGCTGGATGCCGACACGCGCATGTTGCACGCCGCACCGCTGGGCTTCGATGCGTCGACCCTGGAAATCTGGGGCGCGCTGCTGAACGGCGGTCGCGTGGTGGTCCATCCCGAAACGATCCCCACCGCTGCCGGCCTGGCCGCAACCATTGCCGGCGAAGGGGTCGGCACGGCGTGGCTGACCTCGTCGCTGTTCAACGCCGTGGTCGACGAGGCGCCGCGTCGGCTGGAGGGATTGCGCCAGCTGCTGATCGGTGGCGAGGCACTGTCGGTCGACCATGTGCGCCGCGCGCTGGCGGCCTTGCCCGGCGTGGAGATCATCAACGGCTACGGCCCGACCGAGTGCACCACGTTCACCTGCACCTGGCCGATCCCGCGGGACCTGCCGGCCGACGCGCGCTCGGTGCCGATCGGCCGGCCGATAGCCGACACCCGCGTGTACGTGCTCAATCGCGCCGGCGAGCTGGTGCCGACGGGCGTGGTCGGCGAGCTGCACGTGGGCGGCGACGGCGTGGCGCGCGGTTACCTCGGACGGGCGCAGCTGACCGCCGAGCGTTTCGTGGCCGATCCGTTCGGCGCCGCCGATGGCCGCCTGTATCGCACCGGCGACCTGGTGCGCTGGCGCGACGACGGCGTGCTGGAGTTCGTCGGCCGGCGCGACGGCCAGGTCAAGATCCGCGGCTACCGCATCGAGACCGGCGAGATCGAGGCAGCGCTGCTGCGCCAGCCCGGCGTGCGCGCCTGCGCCGTCGTGCTGCGCGATGACCCGCCGCTGGGCAAGCGCCTGGTCGCCTACGTGGTCCCCGCCGCCACCCGCCCCGACCAGCCGGCGCTGCGCCGCGGCCTGGCTGCCGAACTGCCGGAGTTCATGCTGCCGGCCGCGTGGGTGGTGCTGGACGCGCTGCCGGTCACCACCAACGGCAAGCTCGACCGCGCCGCACTGCCGGCGCCGGGCAGCGCACGGCCGGAACTGGCCACGACCTACGAAGCCCCGGTGGGCGAAGCCGAGACGCGCCTGTGCGCCGCCTTCGCCACCAGCCTCGCGCTGGACAAGGTGGGCCGCCACGACAACTTCTTCGAGCTGGGCGGCAGCTCGCTGCTGGCGGTGCGGCTGATCGATCGCTTGCGCCGCGACGGCGATGCCGCGCTGGACGTGCTGACCTTCTTCCGCGATCCCACGCCGCTGGCGCTGGCCCGCCACCGCGATCACGCCGGCGCCGACGGCATCGAACCGGCGCGCCTCGCCCGCCCGCGTGCCGCCGGCGCGCAAGCCGGTGCCGAGCCGATCGCGATCATCGGCATGAGCGGCCGCTTCCCCGGCGCCGCGGACATCGAGAGCTTCTGGCAGAACCTGTGCGAGGGACGCGAGTCGATCACCCGCTTCGCGCCGGGCGAGCTCGACCCGTCGATCCCGGCGAGCCTGCGCGACGATCCGGCCTACGTGCCCGCGCGCGGCGTGATCGACGGCGTGGAGCTGTTCGACGCCGCGTTCTTCGGCATCAGCCCGCGCGAGGCGGAGTTGATGGACCCGCAGCAGCGGCTGTTCCTGGAGCTGTGCTGGGAGTGCCTGGAACGCGCCGGCCATGCGCCCGGCGCGCAGGACGGCCCGGTCGGCGTGTTCGCCGGCATGTACAACGCGACCTATTTCCAGCACCACGTCAGCGCGCATCCCGACCAGGTCGGGAAGCTCGGCGCGTTCCAGGTGATGCTGGACAACGAGAAGGATTTCATCGCGCCGCGGGTGGCACACAAGCTGGACCTCACCGGTCCCGCGGTGAGCGTGCACACCGCCTGTTCCACCTCGCTGGTGGCGATCTGCCAGGCGATGGAGAGCCTGCGCAGCGGCCAGTGCGAGATGGCGCTGGCCGGCGGTGCCTCGATCACCTGTCCGCCGCGCAGCGGCTACCTGTTCCAGGACGGCGCGATGCTGTCGCCGGACGGCCACACGCGAAGCTTCGACGCCGAGGCGAGGGGCACGGTGTTCAGCGACGGTGCGGCGGTGGTGCTGTTGAAGCGGCTGGCCGACGCGCAGGCCGATGGCGACCCGGTCATCGCGGTGATCCGCGGTGGCGCGATCAACAACGACGGCGGCACCAAGGCCAGCTTCATGGCGCCCAGCAGCGAGGGCCAGGCCGCGGTGGTCGCGATGGCGCAGCGCAACGCCGGCGTCGACGCGCGCAGCATCTCCTACGTGGAAGCGCACGGCACGGCCACGCCGATCGGCGATCCGATCGAGGTGGAGGGCCTGGTCAAGGCGTTCCGGCGCGACACGCCGGATACCGGCTTCTGCCGCCTCGGTTCGGTCAAGAGCAACGTCGGCCACTTGGTGATCGCCGCCGGTGCGACCGGCGTGATCAAGACTGCGCTGGCGCTGGCCGAGCGGCGGATTCCGCCGAGCCTGCATTACGCCGCGGCCAACCCGGCGATCGACTTCGCCCGCTCGCCGTTCGTGGTCAACGATCGCCTGCACGACTGGACCAGCGCGCCCGGCGTACCGCGCCGCGCGGGCGTGAGTTCGTTCGGCGTGGGCGGCACCAATGCGCACGTGGTGCTGGAGGAAGCACCCGCACCGACGCCGAGCGAGGCGACCGCCGGGCCGCAACTGCTTTTGCTGTCGGCGCGCACGGCCACTGCACTGGGTACGGCGGCCACGCGGCTGGGCACACACCTGGCGGACTCTCCGGAAGTCGAGCTTGCCGACGTGGCGTGGACGCTGGCGGTCGGACGCAAGGCCTTCGCCCATCGGCTGGCCGTGGTCACCGAGTCCGCCACCAGCGCCAGCGCGCAGCTGGCCAGCGCGGAAATCGCCGCGGCGGCGACGCGCAGCACGCCGGCGCGGGCGAGCGACGTGGTCTTCCTGTTCCCGGGCCAGGGCGCCCAGTACGCCGGCATGGGTCGCGCGCTGCATGCCAGCGAGCCGGTGTTCCGCGACGCATTCGACGCTTGCGCCAGCGCCTTGCGCAAGCAGGGCGGTTTCGATCTCGCCGCGTGCGTGTTCGCCGACGACCCGGCCGCGCTGCTGCCCACGGCGGTGATGCAGCCGGCGACGTTCGCCATCGAATACGCGCTGGCGCAGTGGTGGATGAGCCTGGGCCTCGTGCCGGCAGCGATGATCGGCCACAGCGTGGGCGAGTTCGTGGCCGCCACGCTGGCCGGCGTGTTCAGCCTGCGCGACGCGATCGCGCTGGTGGCGCGGCGCGGCGAGCTGATGCAGGCGCAGCCACCGGGCGCGATGCTGTCGGTGCGGCTGCCGCTGGATGCATTGCAGGCACGCCTGCCGGCGGATCTGGCGCTGGCAGCGGAGAACGCGCCTGGCGCCTGCGTGGTGGCCGGGCCGGCCGAGACGGTCGAGGCTTTCCGGGCGGCGCTCGAAGCGGACGGCATCGCCGCGCGCCTGCTGCAGACCTCGCACGCCTTCCATTCGGCGATGATGGAGCCGGTGCTGGCACCGTTCCGCGAGGCGCTTGCCGCCGTCGAACTGGGCCGCCCGCAGCTGCCCCTGGTGTCGACCGCGCTGGGCGACTGGCTCGACCCCGCGCAGGCCGGCTCGATCGATTACTGGACGCAGCACCTGCGCGTGCCGGTGCGCTTCTCCGGCGCGCTGGCGCGGGTGCTCGACGCGCCATCGCGCGTGCTGCTGGAAGTGGGGCCGCGCCACACGCTGACCACGCTCGCCCGACAGCAACTCGGTACCGCGCGCGAACGCATCGTCGCCGTGCCCAGCCTGGCCGATGCGGCGGACGTGGAGCGCACGGCGCTGCTGCAGGCCGCGGGCCAACTCTGGTGCCGCGGCATGGCGCTTGATCCGGCACGACTCGACCATCGCGCGCGCCGCCGCCGCGTGCGCCTGCCCACCTATCCGTTCGAACGCCAGCGCTGCTGGCTGGATGCCGCACCCGCCACGGCGCCCGCGCCATCGTTCGCTGAACCGACACCCGTCGCCGCCGCGCCCGCGGCCGAGGAAGCCCCCATGCCGCAAGTCGCCATGCCCGCCGATCGCCGCCCCCGGCTGGTGAACCAGCTCAAGGCGGTGTTCGAGGACATCACCGGGATCGAACTGGACGACGCCGACAGCACCAGCAACTTCATCGAGCTCGGGCTGGACAGCCTGATGCTGACCCAGGTCGCGCTGCACCTGTCGCGCGTGTTCCCGGTCAAGGTGACGTTCCGCCAGTTGATGGTCGACCACGCCAGCCTGGACCGGCTGGCGGCGTTGCTGGACGAGCAGATGCCGCCGGACGCGCCGACGGCGGCGCCAGTTGCCGCGCCGGTCGCCGCCCCCGTGGCTGCGCCGACGCTCGCCGCGCCAACGCTTGCCGTGCCGGCGCTGCCGACGGCGGGAGCGGGCGGCAACGACTACGTGCGTCACGTGATCGACCAGCAGATGCAACTGATGGCACAGCAGCTGGCCTTGCTCGGGGGAACGGCGAGCGCCGCCGCACCCGTCGCGCCCGCACAGCAAGCAGCACCACCGGCCAGCGTGGCGACGCCACCGGCGGCAGCACCCGTGTCGACCAGCGCGGATCGCGACGAGGAAGCGGCGCTGGCGCACACCCGCTACGACGTCAAGAAGGCGTTCGGCGCGATCGCGCGCATCGACAACGGCCAGCTGGAACTGTCCCGCCACCAGCGCGAGCGGCTCGATCGTTTCATCGAGCGCTACGTCGCGCGGTCGCGCAAGTCCAAGCAGTACACCGAGGCGCAGCGCCCGCACATGGCCGACCCGCGCGTGGTGAACGGCTTCCGCCCGCTGACCAAGGAGATCGTCTACCCGCTGGTGGTCGAGCGCTCCAAGGGCTCGCGCCTGTGGGACCTGGACGGCAACGAATACGTGGATGCGCTGAACGGCTTCGGCATGAGCCTGTTCGGCTGGCAGCCGGATTTCGTGCTGGAGGCCATCCGCCGCCAGCTCGACCTCGGCTACGAGATCGGCCCGCAGCATCCGCTCGCCGGCGACGTGGCGCGACTGGTGTGCGAGGTCACCGGACACGACCGCGCCGCCCTGTGCAACACCGGTTCGGAAGCCGTGCTGGGTGCGCTGCGGGTCGCGCGCACGGTCACCGGGCGCAGCACCGTGGTGCTGTTCAGCGGCTCCTACCACGGCATCATCGACGAGGTGATCGTGCGCGGCACGAAGAAGCTGCGTGCGGTGCCGGCCGCGCCCGGGATCATGCGCAACACGGCGGAGAACGTGATCGTGCTGGACTACGGCACGCCGGAATCGCTGGAGATCATCCGCGCGCGCGCGCACGAGCTGGCCGCCGTGCTGATCGAGCCGGTGCAGAGCCGGCGGCCCGACTTCCAGCCGGTCGATTTCCTGCGCGAGGTGCGCAAGATCACCGCCGCGTCCGGCACGCTGTGCATCTTCGACGAGATCGTCACCGGCTTCCGCGCCCATCCCGGCGGCACCCAGGCGCTGTTCGGCATCCAGGCGGACCTCGCCACCTACGGCAAGGTGGTCGGCGGCGGTTATCCGATCGGCGTGATCGCCGGCAAGCGCGAGTTCATGGATGCGCTCGACGGCGGCAGCTGGCAGTTCGGCGACGACTCGGTGCCGACCGTGGGCGTGACCTATTTCGCCGGCACCTTCGTGCGCCACCCGCTGGCGCTGGCGGCGGCGCAGGCGGTGCTCGAACACATCAAGGAGCAGGGCGCCGGCCTGCAGGAGCGGCTCAACGCGCGCACCACGGCGATGGCCGCCGAGCTCAACGCGTTCTGCGACGAAGTCGGCGCGCCGATCGCGGTCAAGCACTTCGCGTCGTTCTGGAGGACCCAGTTCCTGGAAGATCATCCCTTGCAGGATCTGCTGTTCGCGATGATGCGCAGCCGCGGCGTGCACATCCTGGACAACTTCCCGTGCTTCTTCACCTCCGCGCACAGCGAGGCGGATTTCCGGCAGATCACGCAGGCCTGGAAGGATTCGGTGATCGAACTGCAGGAGGCCGACTTCCTGCCGCGGCGCACCGCCACCGCCCGCACCGTGATGGACGCGCGCCAGCCGCCGCTGCCCGGCGCGCGCATCGGCCGCGAACCGGACGGGCGTCCGGCGTGGTTCGTGCAGGTTCCCGGGCAACCGGGCAGCTACACCAAGGCAAGTTGATCGCGATGAGCATCGGAACCCCAGCCAGGGACGCGGCGCTCGCCGTCGACTACGACCCCTTCGCCGACGGCACGCTGTCGCGCGTGGTGCCCAGCACCGAGCCGCAGCGCGAAATCTGGCTGGCCGACCAGCTCGGCGCCGAGGCTTCGCTGGCCTACAACGAATCGGTCTCGCTGCACTTGCGCGGCGTGCTCGATGCGGCCGCGCTGCACGCGGCGTTGCAGTCGCTGCTGGATCGGCACGATGCGCTGCGCGCCAGCTTCGGCCCGGATGGCGAAGCCCTGTGCATACGCGAGCAGGTGAGCTTCGAGCTGCCGTTGCTCGACCTGTCGGCCGCCGATCCGGCGCGGCGCGAGCAGGCCGTGGCCGAGCATCGCGCCGCGGTGGTGGAAACCCCGTTCGCGCTGGGCCGCGACCACCTGCTGCGCGGCGAGTTGCTCCGCCTGGCGCACGACGAGCACGTGCTCATCCTCACCGCCCATCACATCGTCTGCGACGGCTGGTCGTGGTGGGTGCTGGTGCGCGAGCTGGGCGCGCTGTACGCGCAGCGGCTCGGCCACGCGGTGGAGGCGCTGCCGCCGGCCGAAGCGTTCGCCGACTACGCGCTTGCCCAGGCCTGCCAGCCGGATGCCGCATACGCGCAGGACGAGCAGTACTGGCTGGCGCGCTTCGCCGGCGAGATCCCGGTGCTCGACCTGCCCACCGATCGCCCGCGCCCGGCCCGCCGCAGCTTCGGCTCCGCTCGCGAGGACTGGACGCTGGATGCGGAACTGGTCGCGGCGATCCGCCGCCTCGGCGCGCGCCAGGGCGCCAGCCTGTTCGCCACCTTGCTGGGCAGTTTCGCCGCCTTGCTGATCCGGCTGGCACACCAGTCGCGGGTGGTGATCGGCATCCCCACCGCCGGGCAGGCGATCGACGGCCACGACGCCCTGGTCGGCCACTGCGTCAACACCTTGCCGCTGCTGTTCGAGCCGGACCTGGACCGGCCCGCCGCGCTGGCCATCGAGCAGGCGCAAACCACCTTGCTCGACGCGCTGGAACACCAGCGCCTCACCTTCGGCAGCCTGCTGCGCAAGCTGCGCATCGGCCGCGACCCTTCGCGCCTGCCGCTGGTCAGCGTGATGTTCAACATCGACCAGGCGCTGGACCACGAGGACTCGGCGTTCCCCGGCCTGCAGCTGGAATTCGCCAGCAATCCGCGCCGCTACGAGAACTTCGAGCTGGCGATCAACGCGGTGCAAAGCCATGGCGAGCTGCGCCTGGAATGCCAGTACAACCGCGAGTTGTTCGACGGCGCCACGATCCGCCAGTGGCTGGGGCACTACCAGACCCTGCTGCAGGCGATGGCCGCCGACGACTACACGGCGTTCGGTCGGCTGCCGCTGCTGGCCGACATCGAGCAGCGCAAGGTGCTGGAGAAGTTCAATGCCACCCACGTCGACTATCCGGCCGGGCAGTGCATCCATGAACTGGTCGAGGCGCAGGTGGCGCGCACGCCGCAGGCGATTGCCGTCAGCCATGAAGGCGCAACGCTGAGCTACGCCGGGTTGAACGAGCGGGCCAATCGGCTCGCCCATCACCTGCGCGCGTCCGGCGTGCGCCCCGACCAGCGCGTGGCGATCTGCGCCGAGCGCTCGCTGGAGCTGGTGGTCGGCCTGCTGGCCATATTGAAGGCCGGCGCGGCGTACGTGCCGCTCGACCCGGAATATCCACCCGAGCGCCTGGCCTGGATGCTGCAGGACTGCGCGCCGGCAATGCTGCTGACCCAGCAGGCGCTGGTGCCGCGGTTGGCGCCGCTGGCGCCGGCCGTGCCGCCGTTGGCGCTGGACCAGGCCGCGCCGGCATGGGCCGAGTGCGAGGCATCCAACCCGCTCGCGGCGGCAAACGGCCTGCACGACCGCCACCTCGCCTACGTGATCTACACCTCCGGCTCCACCGGCCTGCCGAAGGGTGCGATGAACGAGCATCGCGGCGTGGTCAACCGGCTGCGCTGGATGCAGGAGATGTTCGCCGTCGATGCACGCGACGTGGTGCTGCAGAAGACGCCGTGCAGTTTCGACGTCTCGGTGTGGGAGTTCTTCCTGCCGCTGATGAGCGGCGCGCGGCTGGTGATGGCGCGTGCCGGCGGCCATCGCGATCCGGCCTACCTGGCCGACACCATCCGGCGCGAGCAGGTCAGCACGATCCATTTCGTGCCTTCGATGTTGCACGCCTTCCTCGACCACGGCGATACCGCGGCGTGCGCCAGCCTCAAGCAGGTGATCTGCAGCGGCGAGGCGCTGCCGGCGGTACTGGCCGCGGCGTTTTTCCGCCAGTTGCCCGGCGTGGGCCTGCACAACCTGTACGGCCCGACCGAGGCGGCGGTGGATGTCACCGCGTGGGCGTGCGTGGCCGGCGACGACGCATCGAACATTCCGATCGGCCGCCCGGTGGCCAACACGCGCATCTACATCCTCGATGGCTATGGCCAGCCGGTGCCGGTGGGCGTGGCCGGCGAGATCTTCATCGGCGGCGTGCAGGTCGGTCGCGGCTACCTCAACCGCGAGACGCTGACCACCGAGCGCTTCCTGCCCGATCCGTTCGCCCACGACGCCGACGCACGCATGTACAAGACCGGCGACCTCGGTCGCTGGCGTGCGGACGGCAACATCGAATACCTCGGCCGCAACGATTTCCAGGTGAAGCTGCGCGGTTTCCGCATCGAGCTGGGCGAGATCGAACACCGCCTCGCCACGCACCCGGCGGTGGCGCAGGCGGTGGTGCTGGCGCGCGAGGATCGCCCCGGCGACATGCGCCTGGTTGCGTACATCGCCGGCGCGGCTGGCGCCAGCGCCGATCCGGCGGCGCTGTCCGCGCACCTGCGCGCGAGCCTGCCCGAGTACATGGTGCCGGCGCACTACGTGATGCTGCCGGCAATCCCGCTGTCGCCCAACGGCAAGGTCGATCGCACGCGATTGCCGGCACCCGACATGGCGGCGGGCAGCGGAGCACGCGAACAGCAGGCGCCACGCGATGAACTCGAACAGCGCGTGGCCGCAGCGATGGCCGCGACGCTCGGCGTGGACGCGCCGGGCGTGGACGACAACTTCTTCGACCTGGGCGGCCATTCGCTGCTGGCCTCGCGCTGGATCGCCCGGCTCAATCGCGAACTGGGGTTGACCCTGTCGTTGCGCGCCGCGTTCGACGCCCCCAGCGTGGCCGCGATGGCGGCGGCGATCCGCGCGCTGGGCGCCGATCCGGCCCAGGCCCGCCCGGCGCCGCCGTCGATCCCGCGGCTCGCCGATCGCGACACCGCGCCGCTCTCGCTGATGCAGCAACGCGTCTGGTACCTGGAGCAGCTCAATCCCGGCCAGGTGGTCTACCACGCGCCGTCCGCGCATCGCCTGCGCGGGCCGATGAACGTGGCGGCCTTCGAACAGGCGCTGCGCGACATGGTGCGGCGCCAGCCGACCTTGCGCACGGCGATCGAGCTGGACGACAAGACCGCGGTCCAGCGCATCCATGCCGAGCTCGAGATCGCGTTGCCGCTGGAGGATCTTTCCGGCGTGGACGCGGCCGGGCGCGAGGCCGTACTGGCCCGGCGGCTGGAGGAGCTGATCGCCGAGCCGTTCGACCTGGGCACGCCGCCGCTGTTCCGGGTGAGGCTGTTCCGGCTCGCTGCGGACGAACACGTGTTCTTCTTCATGCCGCATCACGTGATCTGGGATGGCTGGTCGTTCGACCTGCTGTACGAGGAGATGTCGGCGCTGTACGCCGCGCGTGCCGCCGGCCGGGAACCTGCATTGCCGCCGCTGGCGGTCGAGTACGCCGATTTCGCCGCGTGGCATGCGCAATGGATGCGTGGCGACGAGCTGAAGCGCCAGCTGGCGCATTGGCGCAAGCGCCTGGCCGGCACGCTGGAGCCGCTGGCGTTGCCGGTCGATCGCCCGCGTCCGCCGCGCATGAGCGGCGCCGGTGCCACCGAGTGGATCCATCTGCCGGCGGACCAGGCGGCGGGCATGCGCCAGCTCGGCCAGCAGGGCCAGGGCACGCTGTTCATGGTGTTGCTGACCGCCTGGTGCGTGCTGCTGCATCGGCTCAGCGGGCAGGGCGAGGTGATCGTGAACACGCCCGTGCGCGGTCGCGACACGCCCGAGCTGGAACGGGTGATGGGCTTCTTCGTCAACGCGCTGCCGCTGCGCGTGCAGCTGGAAGACGGCGCCTCGTTCCTGGACGCGCTGCAGGCGGTGCGTGGCGTGGTGCTCGATGCGTTTGCCTGCGCCGACGTGCCGTTCGAGCAACTGGTGATCGACCTCGACCTGCGCCGCGACGACAGCCGCCCGCCGCTGAGCCAGGCGATGTTCTCGTTCCAGGACGTGCGCCTGCGCCCGGGCCGCTGGGGCGAGCTGGAACACCAGAACATCCCGGTGTTCCAGCACGGCGCGGCTGACGACGTCGGGCTGTGGTTCATCGAGCACGCGCAGGGACTTTCCGGCGGCCTCACCTACAACACCGACATCTTCGACGCCGCCAGCGTGGCGCGCTGGATCGATTACCTGCGGCAGATCCTGGCGCAGGCGGTGGCCTCGCCGCAGCGCGCGCTGGGCGACATCGAGCTGATGGACGCGGCGGAACGAACGCAAGTGCTCGTGGAGTGGAATGCGACCGCGGTGGACTACGACCGCACGCTGGGCCTGCCCGCGCTGATCGAGGCGCAGATGCGCGCCGCGCCGCAACGCATCGCTGCCGAGTGCGGTGGCGAGCGCGTCGACTATGCGTGGCTCGACCAGGCCAGCCGCAACCTCGCGCTGGCGCTGGGTCGTCACGGCCTCGGTCGCGGCGACCGCGTGGGCATCTGCGTGCCGCGCAGCCTGTCGATGCTGGTGGCGGTGCTCGGCGTGTTGCGCAGTGGCGCCGCCTACGTGCCGCTGGACCCCACCTTCCCGCCGGATCGCCTGCACTACATGGCCGAGCATGCGCAGCTGCGCCATGTGCTGGTCACCGACGCGGCACTGCTGCCGGCGGCGGTCGCCGAAGGTCGCGAACTGCTCGACGTCGACGCACTGGCCGCGCAGCCGGCGGGCGAGGGCAACTTGCCGCCGGTGCACGGCGACGACACCGCCTACGTGCTGTACACCTCCGGCTCCACCGGCAAGCCCAAGGGTGTCGCCGTGCTTCACCGCAACCTGGTCAACTTCCTGCTGGCGATGGCGCGCGAGCCGGGTTTCACCCGGGACGACACCGTGTGCGCGGCCACCACGCTGTCGTTCGACATTGCCGGGCTGGAGCTGTACCTGCCGCTGACCGTGGGCGGGCGCGTGGTGATCGCCACCGACGAGGAGCAGCACGATCCGAACCGGATGTGGGACCTGATCGAGCGCAGCGGCTGCAACGTGCTGCAGGTGACCCCCTCGGTGCTGCGCCTGTTGCAGGATGCCGGGCGGGATCGCGCGCTGGATCAGCTGCGCCTGTTCGTCGGCGGCGAAGCGCTGCCGTCGGCACTGGCGCGCAACATGGCGAGGCGCTGCCGCGAGCTCTGGAATCTGTACGGCCCCACCGAGACCACGATCTGGTCCAGCGTGGCGCGAATCCGCCCGGATCTCGATACGGCCCCGCTGGGCAAGCCGATCGCCAACACGCGGATCTACGTGCTGGACGCGCAGGGTAGGCCATTGCCGCCGGGCGTCATCGGCGAGATCTGGATCGGCGGCGATGGCGTGGCCGCCGGCTACCTGTTCCAGCCCGAGCTGACCGCCGAGCGCTTCGTCGACGATCCCTTCGTCGGCGGCACCGCGCGCATGTATCGCAGCGGCGACCTGGGTGCCTGGCGCCATGGCGTGCTGCATTTCCACGGGCGCGTCGACCACCAGGTCAAGCTTCGCGGTTTCCGCATCGAGCTGGGCGACATCGAGGCCGCCGCCGACAGCCACCCGGCGGTGCACGAATCCGTGGCGGGGGTGCGCCGCTTCGGCGACAACGACCTGCGCATGGTGCTGTACGTGGTGATGGACGGCGACGTCGAGGCGGGTGCCCGCGAGCTGCGCGAGCACCTGCGCCAGCGCCTGCCCGGCTACATGCTGCCGCAGCACATCGAGACCCTGGCGCAGCTGCCGAAGACGCCCAACGGCAAGATCGATCGCAAGCAACTGCCCGAGCCCGTCGCCGCGGCGGTCGTGGCGCAGCAGCGTCCCGGCCGGCAGGCCGAGCCCGCGACCGACGCGATGAGCGATGCGCGCGAACTGTATCTCGCCGGCCTCTGGCGCGAGCTGATCGGCGTCGAGGAGATTCGCCGCAACGACAACTTCCTCGACCTCGGCGGGCACTCGATGCTGGCGGTGGAGTTCGCCAGCCGGGTGCGCAAGGAGACCGGCGTGAGCCTGCGCCTGCTGAACGTGGTCACCGGCACGCTGGCATCGCTGGCCGCCGAGCTGCCCGAAGCCGGCGCGGGTTCGCCGCGACCGGCGGAAGGTTCCCTGTGGTCGCGTCTGCGCAAGCGCCTCGGAGGGGGCTGAGGTGCGGGCTCGACGAGGGGCGTGCGCGGAACGTGCACCGTGCCAGCCTGTCGCCCGCGGCGACTGCTACCATCGTGTCAGCCCCGCCGACGGTGCGGGGCGGGTTGGCGAGCGAATGCACGCGTGCATCCGTCCATGGGGCGCGGCACCGATCGTGATGGCCTGGCTCAGTCGTTTCTTCACCCCGAGTCACGCGCTCGATCCTGATCACGCCGCATGTTCACATTAAGCCTTCTCTACCTCGCGCTCACCATCGTCCGGCCACAGGATTTCTTGCCCGCGCTGGAGGGCATTCCGCTGTTGCCGGTGGTGCTGCTGCTGGCTTTCGCGGCGTGGATGATCCGTGCCGGCAAGAATTTCGACGCGCCGCAGTTCCTGCTGTTGCCGGTGTTCCTGCTGGTAGGCATGGTGTCGATGGTCGCCAACCACTGGTTCGGCGGCGCGCTTGCGCTGCTGGAGAGTTTCGGCCCCATCGTGATCGCCTTCTTCGTCTTCGCCTCCGCCTGCACCACGCAGCGCCGGGTGACCATCGCGATGGCGGTGTTCGTGCTGTGCGCCTGCGTGCTGGCCCAGCACAGCATCGTGCAGGCGAACACCGGCATGGGCTGGACCGGCGTACCGCTGGGTGAGGACGGGCGCGTGCGCTACGTGGGCATCTTCAACGACCCCAACGACGTGGGCCTGCTGTTTGCCGCCACGCTGCCGATGGCGTTCTTCCTCAGCAGCGGGGGCGGGTTCCTGCGCCGGATCTGGTGGCTGGCCGCCGCGGGCCTGCTGCTGTACGGCATCTACCTGACCAATTCGCGCGGCGCCATGCTGGCGGTGCTGGTGGTCGGCGGCATCTTCGTGTGGCGACGCCGCGGCATGTTCACCGCCGGCGTGCTCGGCGTGCTGGGTTTGCTGGTGATGCGCCTGCTGTCCTCGCGCATGCAGGAGCTGGACCCGGACGAGTCATCGGCGTTTGGTCGGGTGGATGCCTGGTACGAGGGCATGCACATGTTCTTCTCCAACCCGCTGCTCGGCGTCGGCCCCGGCAACTTCACCGACTACAATCAGCTCACCGCGCACAACTCCTGGGTACTGGTGCTGGCCGAAACCGGGTTTCTGGGCTACACCCTGTGGCTGGCATTCACCACCTACGGCTTCTGGATGATGATGACCGTGATGCGCCACCAGCCCGAAACGGCCGTCGAGTCGGCGCAGGCCGGCACGTGGCAGGGCGAGCGGGCGATCGCGTTCACCCTGCTGTTGTCGCTGTACGGGCTGTTCTCCGCGGCGTTCTTCCTCAGCCGCAGCTACACCGTGGTGATGTACCTGCTGGTCGCGCTGGTGGTGGGCCATTACATGGGCGCGCGCCAGCGCTGGCCGGGCGTGCCGCTGCTGCGCCTGACCGATCACTGGATGCGCTGGCTGGCCGTGTCGGTGGCCACCATCGTGGCGTTGTACGTCATCACCACCATCTTGCTGATCGGCTCATGAGCATTCGCAGCGGCGCCTTGCGCAACACCCTGTTTTCCTCGATCGGCATCTACGTCGAGTACTCGCTGGGGATGCTGGCGGCGATCCTGATCGCGCGCCAGCTGGGACCGCAGCATTACGGCATCTACGGCCTGTTCATCTGGTTTGCCGCGATCGGCGTGGTGGCGACCAACTCGGGCATCACCACCGGCGTGATCAAGTTCGTCGCCGAGCTGCGCGGCGCCGACCAGCACGAGCTGATCGTGCCGGTGGTGCGTTACCTGCGCCGCATGCAGATGTGGCACCTGCTCGCGGTGATGGCGCTGGCGCTGGCGCTGTACCTGCTGTTCGGCGCACGTTTCGCCGCCGACCTGCGCGTGACCGAGTTCGTCATGCTTGCCGCCGCCGTGGCGTTGCGCGCGCCGTACATGTTCAACATCGCCGTCGCCAAGGGTTTCGAGGCGTTCGACGCCACCGCCAAGGTCAGCCTGATCTCCGCGCCGCTGAACCTGCTGATGGTGGCGGCGGCGATGCTGATGGGGGCGTCGATCTTCTGGTTCCTGGTGGTCTACCTGATCTCCGGCGCGGTGTTCCTGCTCACCTCGCGCCACCAGGCGCGGCGCCTGCTGGCGCGGCATGCCGGCGCGGGGGCGGTGCCCGAGGTGTTGCAGCAGCGGGTGCGCCGGCACCTGCGCATCGTCTCGGTCACCATCATCCTGGGCTTCCTGATCGCCAGCGACGTGGAGATCCTGTTCCTCAACCTGTTCGACAGCGCCGCTTCGGCGGGCTATTTCAAGGTCGCCTACCAGCTGGCGACCGGGATCATGCTGCTGGTGCCGGGCGTGTTCGGGGCGGTACTGCTGCCGATGATGGCCAAGGCGCAGAGCCAGGGGCGCGAGGCCGGCGGCCGGCGCTTCGTCGCCGTGACCAGCTATCTCGCCCTGCTGGCGGCGCCGGTGGTGGCCTTCGGCGGCACCTTCGCCGGCGCGGTGATCGGCCTGCTGTATGGCGCGACCTATGCCGCCGCGGCGCCGGTGTTCGGCTGGTGCCTGTTCGCCTGCGCCATGGGCACGGTGACCCAGGGCGCCACCAGCCTGCTGGTCAGTGCGGATCGGCAGAACGTGGTGCTGATCCTCACCATAATTCTTGGCGTGCTGAAGATGCTGCTTGATTACGTGCTGATCGCGCGGTTCGGTCTGTACGGTTCGGTGGCGGCCATCGTGATCCTGTTGTTCGTCATCGCCGCCTCTTACCTGACCATCGGCATCCGCATCAGCGGCGTGCAGCTGGAGTGGCTGCGGCTGCTGCGCATCGTGCTGGCCGCGGCGCTGGCCGCCGGGCTCGCCTCGCTGGTCCACGCGGCGCAGCTGGGGCCGATCCCGACCCTGCTGCTGGGCGCGTTCGTGCTGACCGCGTCCTACGCGCTGCTGACCCTGTTGTTGCAGTGCTGGAGTCGCGCCGACATTGCCCAATTGCAGAGCCTGCACCAGCGCTACGCCGCCGGTCGACCGCGTCCGCTCGGCCGTCTGCTGGCGTGGGCCGGTGCGCGCGCCTGGGGGGATCCATGAAGACATCGTGGTACGAGAAGGCGTTTTCCCGCGTGCTCTACCCGCTGTGGGAGAGCGGCCTGCGGCGGCGGCACACGCTGGCCTACCTGGCCGACTACCAGCGCGACCAGTGGCTGGCGCCGGAGCAGATCGCCGCGCTGCAGTGGCAACGCCTGAAGCGGTTGCTGGAGCACTGCGAGCAGAAGGTTCCGTATTACCGGCAGCGCTGGCGCGAGGCCGGCGTCGCCGTCGCCGACATCCGCAACCTGGATGACTACGCGCAGCTGCCGGTGCTGACCAAGGCCGACATCCGCCAGCACTTCGATGCGTTGCAGGCCGAGGGCTGGCACGACCGCGTGCTGACCAAGGCCACCGGCGGCTCCACTGGTGACCCGCTGCGTTTCGGCTACACCCGCGAGAGCTACGAGCGGCGCACCGCAGTGATGTGGCGCGGCTACGACTGGGCCGGCTCGCGCATGGGCCGGCGCACCTTGTTCGTGTGGGGCGGGGCCGTGGGCACGCCGCACCGGCTTCAGCAGTTCAAGGACCGCGTGTACAACGCGGCGTTCGCCCGGCGCGTGCTCAACAGCTTCGGCATGACCGAGGCCAACATGGCCGGCTACGCCGACGCGATCGACGACTACCGCCCGCAGGTCATCGTCGGCTACGTCGGCCCGCTGGTGCGGCTGGCGCAATGGCTGCTCGACACCGGTCGCCGCGTGGCCGCGCCGCGGAGCATCATCGGCGCCGCGGAGTCGCTGCACGAGTTCCAGCGCGAGATCATCGAGCGTGCATTCGGCTGCCCGGCGTACAACACCTACGGCTGCCGCGAGTTCATGCTGATAGCCTCCGAATGCGAGCGTCGCGAAGGCCTGCACGTCAACGCCGATCACCTGGTGGTGGAGTTGCAGCGGCACCCCGGTGCGCCTGCCACCGAGCCGGGCGAGGTGGTGATCACCGACCTGTTCAACTACGGCATGCCGTTCGTGCGCTACCTCAACGGAGACGTCGCCACCGCGAGCGACCACGTCTGCAGTTGCGGTCGCGGCTTGCCGCTGCTGCAGCGCGTGGATGGCCGCCTGCTCGACGCGATCCGCACCCCGGCCGGCCACCTGCTGCCCGGCGAGTTCTTCCCGCACATGCTCAAGGACGTGCCGGGGCTGGTGCGCTTCCAGGTGGTGCAGCGCCGGCTCGACCAGCTCGAACTGTCGCTGGTGCGTGGTCCCGGCTTCGACGAAGCCTCGCTCGCCTACATCCGCCGCGAGCTGGCCAAGGTGGTCGGCGACAGCCTGCAATTGAACGTCCATTTCGTCGACGACATCCCGCTCACGCCCAGCGGCAAGTGGCGCGTGTGCATCTCCGAACTGCCGGCCACGCCCGCGGCATGAACATCGTCCACGTCGTCGAGAACCTCAACCGCGGCGGCCTGGAACGCATGGTCATCGACTTGGTGACCATGCAGCAGCGGCAGGGTCACCGCTGCCGCGTGGTCTGCCTGTTCGAAGCCGGCGCGCTGGCGCACGAGCTGGACGCCCAGGGCATTCCCGTGCACGCCTGCGGCAAGCGCCGCGGGCCGGATCTGCGCGCCCTGCTGCGCCTGCGCCGCGCCCTGGCGACACCCGCCACCGAAGTGCTGCACACCCACAACGCGGTGGCGCACTACCACGCGGTCTGGGCCAGCACCGGGCTGGGCATCGGCCGTGTCGTCAACACGCGCCACGGCATGGGCGCCAACCGCAACTCGCGCCGGCGCGAGGGCCTGTATCGACGCGCGCTGGCGCGCACCGATGCGGTGGCGCTGGTGTGCGCGGCCGCGCGCGACGACGCCGTGCGCCGCGGCATCGTGCCGCCGGGCAAGGCCTGCGTGGTGCCGAACGGCATCCGCGTGGATCAGTTTCTGTCCGCCTCTCCCGACCATCGTGCGCGCCTGCGCGAGAGACTGGCGCTGCCGCCGCAGGCGCGGCTGATCGGCAGCGTGGGCCGGCTCAACTGGACCAAGGATCAGGCCAACCTGATCCGCGCCTTCGCCGTGGTGCGCCAGCGCGTGGCCGATGTCGTGCTGCTGCTGATCGGCGACGGCGAACTGCGCGCCGAGCTGGAGCAGCTTGCCGCTGCGACGATGCCGGGCGGGAGCGTGCGCTTTCTCGGCGATCGCAGCGACGTGCGCGAACTGCTCCCCGGGCTCGACCTGTTCGCGCTGTCCTCGCTCAGCGAGGGTTATTCGATGGCCTTGCTGGAAGCCTGCGCCAGCGCCCTGCCCATCGTCGCCACCGCGGTGGGCGGCAACGGCGAGATTGTGCGCGAGGGCGTGAATGGCAAGCTGGTGCCGGCCGCCGACGCGGAGGCGCTGGCCGCGGCGATGATCGCGCTGCTGGAGGCGCCCGCGACCGCGCAGGAACTCGGCGCGCACGGGCGCGCATGGGTCGAGGCGGAAGGCTCGCTGGAGCGCATGGCCGCGCGCTACGAATCGCTCTATCGCGGCGAGCGGGAGCCGGCCGGCGCATGAAACTGCTGATCACCACCAACCTGTTTCCCACGCCGTGGGACCCGCTGCGCGGCGCGTTCAACCGGCAGCAGTTCGAGCGCCTGGGCCAGCGCCACGAGGTGCACGTGCTGACCGCGGTGGATTTTCGCGAGCGGCTGGGCGGCGTGCGCGGCACGGTCGACGTGCCCGGCCTGCGTCGTGACCACTTCACTTTCGTGTTTCCGCCGGGACTGCGCTCGCTGCATGCCGGGTGCTGGTTCGCTTCGCTTTGGCTGCAGCACGGCCGGCGCCTGCGCGCGGAGAAGTACGACGCGATCCTGGCCAGCTGGGCCTATCCCGATGCGGTGGCCTCGGGCTGGCTGGCGCGCCGGCTGGGCGTTCCCTACGTGGTCAAGGTGCACGGCAGCGACCTGAACGTGATGGCCGAGGGTGCGTTGCGCCGGCCGCAGATCGGCGCGGCGTTGCGCCGTGCGGGCGCAGTGGTGGCGGTGAGCCAGGCACTGGCCGACAAGGCGGTGGCGCTGGGCGCGGACCCGACGCGGGTGCACACGATCTACAACGGCGTCGATGCGCAGCGGTTCTCGCCCGGTTCGCGCGAGGCGGCGCGACAACGTCTGGGCCTGGGCGCCGAGCAGCCGTTGCTGCTCTACGTCGGCAATCTGAAATCGACGAAGGGTTGTCTGGACTTGCTGGAGGCGTTTCCCGCCGTGCTGGCGCAGCGGCCGCAGGCGGCCCTGGTCTACGCCGGCGCCGGCGCCTGCCGCGACGAACTGCTCGCGCGGGCCGCCGCCCTGGGCTGCGCCGAACGCGTCAGCCTGGTCGGTGCCGTGCCGCATGCGCAACTGGGCGACTGGTTCCGCGCCGCTGACCTGCTGTGCCTGCCCAGCCACAACGAAGGGGTGCCGAATGTGGTGCTGGAGGCGATGTCCTGCGGCATCCCGGTGGTGGCCAGCCGGGTCGGCGGCATCCCCGAAGTGCTGCCGGAGTTTGCCGGCATGCTGGTGCCGGTGCGTGATCCGGCAGCGTTGTCCGCCGCCTTGCTGGAAGCCACCGGCCGGGCATGGCAGGGCGAGCGCATCGTCGAACACGCGCGGGGTTTTCGCTGGGACGACAACATCGACCGGCTGGAGCGGGTGTTGTGCGAGGTCGTTGCCGGTCACCCGTGACCCGCGGGGCGGGCCGGTCAGGCGTCGTCGGCTTTTGTCGCTGGCGCGTTGTCTGTTTGCGCGTTCGTCGCGAACATCCGCTCGAAACCCTTCTGCAAGCCGATGCGCGGTTCCCAGCCCAGTCCGCTGCGTGCCGCACTGATGTCGAAGTTGGCCAGCGGGCGCAGCGAGCGGACCCGGTAGCGGGTCAGCGGCACGCTGCGGTGAAGCAGCTTGCCGAGCAGTTCCACACCGGCAGCCAGCGCCATGAACACGCCGGTGGGCACGCGCAGCAGCTTCAGCTCGTCGCCCAGCTTGCCCTTCACCCTGGCCAGGTAATCGCCCTGGGTGACGATCTGCGGGTCGACCACGTTGAAGATCCGGCCCGTCGCGGCGGGTGCGTGCGCGGCCAGCAGCAACGCGTCGACGACATCGTCGACGTAGACCAGCGGCAGAGTCTGCTGCGCCGGGCCGACCGCGATCCAGCGCCCGGCCAGCGCCAGCGTGCCGTTCGGGGTCACGCGCTCGGCCCCCGGCCCCACGATCTGGCCCGGGCGCACGATCACCGCCGGCAGCGCGCGCTCGCGGATCGCGTCGCTGACGATTCCTTCGGCGGTGAGCTTGGTCTGGGTATAGGCGCCGCGGCGGTCGGGCCAGGGCTCGAACGCCGAGTTTTCGGTGACGGCCACCGCCGGATCGCGGCCGGCGTGGTCGAGCACGCTGAGCGAGCTGACGTAGACCAGCCGCTCCGCCGCATGCCTGGCGCAGGCGTCGACCACATTGCGGGTGCCCCACACGGTGCCCGCCTCGAAGTCGCCGGGGCCGCCGCGCATCGCCGCGCCGACGTGGTAGACCACGCGCGCGCCCTGCACGGCATGGTCGACGATCGCCGGATCGCCGAGATCGCCCACCACCACCTGGATGCCGGCGCTCTCGGCGGCCGGGTCGGCCCGGCGCACCAGCACGCGCACCGATTGCCCGCGTGCACGCAGCGCGGCGACCAGCGCGCGGCCGAGGAAACCGGCGGCGCCCGTCACCAGCGCGTCGACCGGCGCCAGCGGCACGATGCGTGCGGCCAGTTCGTCGCGCCGTTCGCGATCCGCCTGCGCGCACACCGTTTCCATCAGCGCGACATGGCGGCGGCCTTCCTCCGCGCTGATCGGCGGCGTGGTGCCCTCATGCAGCGCCTGCGCAAATGCCTGCGCGCCGTGCTGGATGCCGGGCGAGGGGCGCAGCCGGCCGGTGGCGAAGCGCAGCACGTTCCACGGCACGCGCACCACGTCGCGCAGGGCGTTGGTGAAGGCGGTGAGCACGATGCCGATGAACTTCGGGCCGGGCAGCACGCGCTTGATCCGGCAGATCTGCAGGAAACGGTCGGCCTCGATGATGCCGCGCGTGCCCTGCACGATGATGCGGTTCTGCATCGGGCGGATGTTCCACGACAGCAGCAGCCGGCCGACGCCGTCCGCGCATTGTGCGCGGGCATCCCATTCGTCGAACTTCAGGTTGGTGCTGCGGCCGCTGGAGCGATAGCGCACGTCCAGCTCGCCGATCGGGCCGAGGAAGGATTCGAGCACGTACAGGCCGTGCACGCCGAGGTCGCGGAACGGATACGAGCCCTGCTTGACCATGCCCGGCAGCGGGCCGCCCGCGTACGGCGGATAGTCCGAGCTGCGCAGCACGTCGAAGCTCAGCACCTCGCCGATGCGCCCGGCCTTGACCCAGGCCTGCGCCTGCATCACCACCGGATCGAAATGGTCGGAATGGTCGACCGACAGCAACAGGCCCTTGTCGCGCGCCTTGGCGATCATCGCATCGCACTCGGCGACGGAGTCGGCCATCGGCTTCTCCACGAACACGTGGCAGCCCATGTCCAGCGCCTGCAGGGTCAGCGGCGCGTGGCTGGACGGCGGCGTGAGCACGTACACCGCATGCGGGTGGCGTTCGGCGAGCCGGGTGAAGTCGCCGGTGACGAACTCGATCCCGAAGCTGGTGGCCAGCGCCTGCGCGGCCTTGGTGTCGATGTCGCAGATGCCCGCGATCTCGACGAACTCGAGCCGGCGCAGCGCGGCGATGTGGTGGCGAGCCACGTAGCCGGCACCCACGATGGCGATGCGCAGCTTCCCTTCGATTCCCGCGTTCATCCTGTCCCCTGTTGTTTCCACTGATTCATGCCTGCTTGCGTGCAAGCGCCGATGATACTTCGCGCAACACCTCGTCCACGCGGTTGTCCCACGTTTGTCCGGCCACCGCGGCCACGCGCGCGTCGGCTGCCGCCGGCGTGTCGTCCCGCAGCGCCCGATCCAGACCGTGCAGGAAGCCGTCCCGGTCCGCCGCGATCTCGACCCAGCGCGCGAACTTGTCGATCTCCGGCTGGCTCACGCTGACCACCGGCTTGCCGGTGGCCAGGTACTCGCGCACCTTCAGCGGATTGGCGTTCGCGACCTGGCGGTTGTGCCGGTACGGGATGATCGCCACGTCGAATGCCTTGGCCCAGCGCGGCAGCTCGCGGTACGGCTGCGCGCCGACCAGCCGCACGTTGTCCAGCGCGCGCAGGCGCGACACGTCCACGGCGGCGTGGCCGACCAGCAGGAAGCTCCACTGCGGGCGCTCGCGCGCCAGCCATTCGATCAGTTCCAGGTCGATCCATTCGTGAAGGGAGCCGAAATAGCCCACCACCGGGTGGACGAGCTCCCGCGCCGCGGCCGGCACCGCCGTGGCGGGGTCGCGCGCCTGGCCGAACAGGGCCGTGTCGACGCCATGGGGCGAGAAGCGGGTGGCTGGGTTGATGGCGTGCTTGGCCTCCAGCAGCGCCGGCGGGGCGACGAAGACGAGGTCGGCACGGCGGGCCAGATCGAGGTCGCGTGCGGCGATCAGCTCGCTGTCCACGCCCGGGTGCGCCGCGTAGTCGTCGATGCAGTAGTACACGCACAGGCGCTCGCCCAGTTGCTGCGCCAGGAAACCCGGGTGCGGCACCGCGAACCAGGAGATCGGCGTGACGTCGCCCAGCACGCGCATGGCGCGGCGCACCGCCCAGCGGCCGAACACGCGGTTCAGCCAGTCGACCCCCGGCACCCGCCGAAACGGCAATTGCGGCACGGTGCAATGCCACAGGTTGGGGCGCACCGGCACCGGCGCGCGCAGGGCCGCGCGCAGCTTGCGCCAGGCGCGGCGCAGGTCGCGCCCGCTGGCCTGCGGCGCGCGCATGCCGGGCGAGTCGACGTACAGCAGCGGTGCGGCATGGGCCAGGCGTTCGGCCACGTGATGGCTGCTGGTACGGTTTTCTGCGTACCAGTCGTTGCCGAAGTAGATCAGGCCATATCCCTGCAGCACGCGTCTCTCCGCGGATCGCAAACGTGGGTGTGTGGGCCGGCGCCGTAATCCCCGCGCGGCCGCCCGAAGGACGGCGGACATGCGAAAATCGCCCGGCTTGGTGCCGAATGAAGATATCCTGTGCGTCGGATTCGGATGGCGGCAGCAGCCCCTGCGCACGCCATCGACGACAAGGGTGGATTATGCCTGCAAGCAAGGATTTCTGCCGGTGCCGGCACAGCGTGCGCGGCAGCGACGGATGGTCGCCATGATCGGCTGGTTGAAGCGCATGCGGTTGCTGCGTTGCCTGCCCGCTGCGGTGGTACTCACCGCCATGCCTCCCGGCGGCGCCCGCGAGCTGTACCTCAGCTTCGATGACGGCCCCGACCCGCAATACACGCCGGCCCTGCTCGACCTGCTGCGGCAGCACCAGGTGCGCGCCACGTTCTTCCTGATCGGCAGCAAGGCCGAGCGCCACCCGCAGCTGGTACGGCGCATGCTGGACGAGGGGCACCGGCTGGGCAACCACTCCTGGAGCCATCCGGATTTCAACCGGCTGTCGCTGGCCGGGATGATGGACGAGATCGACCGCACCGACCGGGTGCTGCAGGCGTTCGATGGCGTGCTCCACCACGGCGTACGCCCGCCCAGCGGCGCGTTCTCGCTGGCGCTCACGCTGCGCCTCGCGCGCGAGCGGCGACGCCTGCTGTACTGGTCCTACGACAGCCTCGACTACCAGCACCGGCCGCCGGCAGAACTGGTGGCGGCGATGCGCGCGCAGCCGCCGCGGCCGGGCGACGTGCTGCTGATGCACGACGACAGCGACTGCTGCACCCGCATGCTGGAGACGCTGCTGCCGCAGTGGCGTTCCGAGGGTTTCGAGTTCCGCCCGCTGCCCACCGGCGCCGACCTGGGCGCAACGGCTGAAGGAGTGCACGCATGATCGTCGCCTGGCTGATCGCGGGTTTGCTGGCGCTGTGCGCGATCGCCGTCACCGTGGCGATCCGCGCGCGCAACATGCAGTACTGGCTGGGCGGCTACCTGCGCCGCCGGCGTCCGCCGGCGGTCGACGGGCCGATCCACGTGATGTTCTGCTTCGTCGACCATTTCGAGCCGGCCTGGGGCAAGGTCGACCTGGCCACCCAGCGCGCGCGCGTCGACCGCTGGTGCCGTGACTACCGCGCCCTCGCCGCGATGCACCGCGACGCCGACGGGCGGATGCCGCAGCACACGTTCTTCTATCCGGAAGAGGAATACCTGGAAGAACACCTGGACAAGATCGCCGCGCTCTGCGCGGAGGGCTACGGCGAGATCGAGATCCACCTGCACCACGACAACGACAACGAGGCCAACTTCCGCCAGACCATCGAGCGCTTCAACAACCTGCTGCACGAGCGCCACGGCGCGTTGCCGCGCGATCCGGCCACCGGCCAGCTGCGCTTCGGCTTCATCCACGGCAACTGGAGCCTGGACAATTCGCGCGCCGACGGCCGCTGGTGCGGCATCAACAACGAGCTGATCCTGCTGCGCGAACTCGGCTGCTACGCCGACTTCACCCTGCCGTCGGCGCCCAGCGACACGCAGACGAAAACCAGCAACGCGATCTACTACGCCACCGACGACCCGCTGCGGCCCAAGTCGCACGACAGCGGCGTGCCGGTGCGCGTGGGCGGGACGCCCAGCGGCGACCTGATGATCGTGCAGGGGCCGCTGGGGCTGAACTGGCGCGAGCGCAAGTTCGGCGTGCTGCCGCGGATCGAGAACGCGGACGTGCGCCGCGGCTGCCCGCCCACGCCCGAGCGGGTCGACGCGTGGGTGAAAACCGGCATCCACGTCGAGGGGCGGCCGGAGTGGGTGTTCGTCAAGGTCCACACGCACGGCACCCAGGAGCGCGACATGGACACCCTGCTCGGCGACGCCGCGCAGCGCATGCACCAGCACCTGGAGCGCGCCTACAACGACGGCAAGCGCTACGTGCTGCACTACGTGACGGCGCGCGAGACCTACAACATCATCAAGGCTGCCGAGGCCGGGCATCGCGGCGACCCGCATGCGTTCCGCGATTTCCTGCTGCCGCCGCCACCGCATCGGCTTGCCGGGGCGTAGCGGCGCCGCGCTCGCGCGGATCACCGCGGCGTGGTCCCGGCATCATCTCCGTCCTCGAAGGAGGAAACAGATGGACTGGCGCACGAAGGGAATGCTGCAGAAGGTGCTCGGCGTGATGCCGGGCGGCGCCGCGGTCCACTACCAGCTGCAGCGGCGGTTCGGCGGGCTGCGCGACTTCGATCGCGAGTTCGACATCAAGATCGACGACTGGCGGCTGATGGCCAACCAGCTGCGCGAGGTCGGCGTGCCGGTGGCGGGCGCGCGGCTGTTCGAGATCGGCAGCGGCTGGTATCCGACTTTTCCGTTGTGCTGTTTCCTGGCGGGCGCGCGGCGCGTCGTCACCGTCGACCTCAACCGGCACCAGCGCCGGGATCTGGTGCGCGCCTGCGCCCGGGGCCTGGAGCGGCATGTCGCCCTGATCGCCGAGGTGGCCGGCGTCCCCGTGGCCGAGGTCCGGCAGCGCCAGCAGCAGCTGGCCGGCGCACTGGAGAGGTCAGCCGATCTGGCCGTGGCCACCGCGGGCGTGGTGGACTATCGGGCGCCGGCGGACGCTGCCCGCACCGGGCTGCCGCCGGACCGGATCGACTGCGTGTTCTCCAACAGCGTGCTGGAGCATGTGGCGTCGGAAGCCATCGGCGGCATCTTCCGCGAGGCCAGGCGCATCCTGCGCCCCGGCGGGATCATGTTCCACTCGGTCAACTGCGGCGATCACTACGCCTATGTCGACTCCCGCATCACCCAGCTCAATTACCTGCAATACACCGATGCGCAGTGGCAGCGCTGGAACAATGCGTTCCTGTACCAAAACCGGCTGCGCGCCGACGTCTTTGTCGAGCAGGCCGAGGCGGCCGGTTTCGCCATCGTGACCCGGGTGAGCTCGCCCCCCGCCAGGCGCCTGCGCGAGCTGGCGGAACTGAACATCGCCCCGCAGTTCGCGTCGATCCCGGCCGAACGCCTGTGCATCACCTCGATCGACTTCATCGCGCGCAAACCCGCCGCCTGAGCGGGTCCGTGAAGGCCGCCTGCCGGGCGCCCGGCAGGCCTTCCGATCCGCCCGGGGAAAGCGTGAAACGCCATGTCTGGCGATGCGGAAAACGCATACAATGACGCTACTTCCGGCGCCAGGAGTGCGGCCGCGGAAGCTGCGACGCCTCGGGCAGCCGGACGGATCAGGCAGACAGCGCGCCGCGGCTGCGTGATCCGCGCGGCAAGCGTGGGGTGGCGGCGAGTCGAAGCTTCAAGTGGTCACTGGATGCAGGAGCGGTCGGGTACCCATGGCACTGGTCAGCGTAGTCATCCCCACTTTCAACCGGGCCTATTGCCTGGCGCGCACGCTGGACAGCGTGCTCGCGCAGACGCATGCCGAACTCGAGATCCTGCTCGTCGATGACGGCTCCACCGACGAGACGCCCGAACTCGTGCGCCGGCGCTATGGCACCGAGCGTCGCGTCCACTACATCGCGCAGGCGAACGCGGGGGTCGCAGCGGCGCGCAACCACGGCATCCGGCTTGCACGCGGCGAGTTCCTGGCGTTGCTCGACTCGGACGACGTCTGGCAACCGTGGAAGCTCGAGCTGCAGCTGCGCTGCCTGCGGCAGTTTCCCGAGCTCGGCATGGTCTGGACCGACATGGAGGCGATCGACCCGAACGGGCGCGTGTTCAACCACGCGTACATCCGCAGCATGTACAGCACCTACGCACTGTTTCCCCAGGATCGGCTGTTTCCGCAGAGCGTGCCGCTGCGTTCGGTCGCGCCGTCGATGGAGGCGGTGGTCGGCGCGGCATCCTTGCGCATGGGCATGATCTTTTCGCAGATGATCATGGGCAACCTGGTGCACACCTCCACCGTGCTGATCCGCCGCGAGCGGCTGGAAAAGGTGGTGGCCTTCGACGAGACCCTGCGCTATTCCGGCGAAGACTTCGATTTCCACCTGCGTACCTGCCGCCACGGGCCGGTAGGTTTCCTCGACCTGCCCACCATCCAGTACCAGCGCGGCATGCCCGACCGCCTGACCCGTTCCGAATACCGCATCCATACCGCCACCAATTTCCTGCGCACGATCACTCCCTTCATCGAGTCCGCGCGCAGCGAGATCCACCTGCCCCGGCGGATGATCGAAGGCGCCCTGGCCGATGCCCACGAGTGGATCGGGGAGCTGCAGTTCGAGGCGAATGACATGGCGGCGGCGCGATCCCACCTGTTTGCGAGCATCCGCCATCGCTGGTGGCAGCGGCGTGCCTGGGAGCTGTTCGTGTGCTGCTACCTGCCGGCGGTGCTGCGCGGCTGGCTCCGGGCGCATCGCCGGCATCTGCGCCAGCGCACGGTTGCCTCGCCATGACCCTGCCCCCGGTGGCGCCGGGTACACCGGAGCCCGCGGTGACTGACGATTCGCACGGCCCGGCACCGACGCTGCGCATCATCGGGGACGTCGCCGCCTGGGACGCGATCCGCGCGGCCTGGGATGCACTGCACCAGGCCAGCCCCACGGCCTCGACCCCGCTGGACTTTGCCTGGTTGCGCCATTGGTGGGACGTTTACGGCCCCGTATATGGCCAGGGCGGTCTGCGCATCATCACGTTGTGGCGTGGGTCGCGCCTGGTCGGCGCGCTGCCGCTGTACCTCGACGTGGGTCGCGGCGGCTGGCTCGGGGTGCGCTGCCTGCGCTTCCTCTCCACCGGGGAAGAGGAGTTCGAGGAGGTCTGCGCCGACTATCTGGACCTGCTGCACCTGCCCGGCGAGGACCGGGCCTGTGCGCAAGCCGCGTGGCGGGCGATCGACGCCATGGCCTGGGATACCCTGGAGCTGCTCGATCTCTCCGAACATGCGGCCCTGTTGCGCTGGCGCAGCGACTTCCCTCGCCACGCCCGCCTGCAACTGTCGTCGCGCGGGGCCTGCCCGATCGCCTGGCTTGGCGACGGCTTCGAGGCTTACCTGGGCAGCCTGTCGCCCAAGACACGCAAGCACGCCCGCCAGTACCTGCGCGACGCCGAGCGTGCCGGCATCGTGGCGGAGCTGGCCGATGCCGCCACGGCCGACCGTCATTTCGACGATCTCGTGCGCGTCCACCAGGAGCGCTGGGTGGCGGCCGGTGAACCGGGTTGCTTCTCGGCGCCACGTTTCACCGAGTTCCATCGCGGCCTGGTGAGGCGGTGGACGGCAAGCGGGCGTGTGGTGCTGGCGCGGTTCTCGCACCAGGGAAGGATCTTTGCCGTGCTCTACGGTTTCGTGACCGGGCGCAAGTTCGACCTGTACCAGTTTGGCGTGGCGCCGCTGGATCCCGGTGTGGTCCGCAGCTCGGGTACCGCGGCGAACCTGCTGCTGATGCGGCAGCTGGCACAGGGCGGCATCTCCCACTACGATTTCCTGCGGGGCGTCAGCACGTACAAGAAATCGCTGGCCACTGAACAACGCCAGCTGTTTTGCGCGACGTGCCGCAGGCATACGGCGCGCGCACTGCTCGACCGCCTGCGTCAGCTGTGCGTACGCGCAATCCGCCGCTTCATCAAGCTGGTTTCGCCGGGCTGAGCGCGGGGTGCTCCAATGAAAAAGGCCATCGCGTCACACCTGCTCTGCCGCAGCGGTTTGCGCCGGTTGCTGCACCGGACCGTGCGCTGGTCCGGCGTGCTCGCGCTCAACTACCATCGCATCGGTGATGCGCTGGGTACGCCGTTCGATCGCGGCCTTTGGAGCGCCAGCGCGGAGGCGTTTGCCGAGCAGGTCCGTTTCTGCAAGGCACAGCTGGAGATCATCGGCCCGGCCGACCTGCCGCGGGTACTCGCCGCCCGGCGCGGCCGCTACGCCATGATCACGTTCGACGACGGCTACCGCGACAACTACGAGACGGCGTTGCCGATCCTGCGTGGCGAAGGCGTGACCGCCACCTTCTTCGTCGCTACCGGTTTCATCGACGCGCCCAGCCTGCCGTGGTGGGACGAGATCGCCTGGATGGCGCGCACCAGCCGGCGCGAAGCGCTGCAGTTGCCGGCGTGGTTCGATGCGCCGATCCACTTCGACGAGCCGGAACGGGAAGCGGCGGTGCGTCGGCTGCTGCGCAGGTACAAGGAGATGCCGGCGCAGGACACGGTCGCGTATCTCGATGCCGTGGCGGACGCCGCAGGCACCGGCCGTGCCGATACCCGCGCCGGCGATGCGCTGTGGATGGACTGGGACATGCTGCGCGATATGCAGGCAGCGGGCATGACCATCGGCGGGCACACGGTGCATCACCCGGTGTTGTCGCGCATGTCGGCGCAGGGTCAGCGCGACGAGATCCAGGGTTGCGCGCGCCGGCTCGCCGAGGAACTGGGTGCGCCGATGCGCTGCTTCAGCTATCCGGTCGGCAACCGGGGCGCGTTCGACCAGATCACCCGCGACTGCCTGCGCGAAGCGGGCGTGGAGCATGCCTTCAGCTACTACGGCGGGCACGCCCGCTACGATCGCTGGGACGCCTACGACATCCCTCGCGTGGCGGTGGAGACGGAGCTGGACACCGACTGGTTCCGCTCCCTCGTGACCTTGCCGCAGCTGTTCGCGTGACGGCCGCGCCGACGACGACCGCTGTCCCGACGCCCGCGCTGGGCGGCGATCTGGTCAGCGTGGTGATGCCGGTGTACAACGCCGCGGCGTGGTTGCCGCGGGCGGTGGAGTCGGTGCTGGCGCAGAGCCATCGCAACCTGGAGCTGATCGCGGTGGACGATGGTTCGCACGACGATTCGCTGGCGATCCTGCAGGGCTTTGCGCAGGCCGACGCGCGCGTGCGCGTGCAGCGCCAGCCGGCGAACGGCGGCGTGGCCGCTGCACGCAACGCCGCGCTGGCTGTCGCCCGCGGCAACTATGTCGCCTTCCTGGACGCCGACGACTGGTGGCACCCGGCCAAGCTGGAGCGGCAACTGGCCAGCCTGCGCGCCAGTGGCGAGCGCATCAGCTACGCGGCGTACTGGCGGGTGGCGGAAGACGGCCGGGTGCTCAGCCGGGTGGACCCGCCCGCGCGGCTGGAGCATCGCGACATGCTGGCCAGCAATTTCATCGGCAACCTCACCGGCCTGTACGCGCGCGAGCTGGGCGACGTGCCGTTTCGTCGGATCGGCCACGAGGACTATGCGTTCTGGCTGGAGCAGGTTCGCCGCGCCGGCGCGGCGGTGCGCGCGGACAGCGCCGAACCGCTGGCCTGGTATCTGGTGCGCGAGTCGTCGCTGTCGGCCAACAAGCTGCGCGCGGCGCGCTGGCAGTGGACGATCTATCGCCAGGTCGAGAAGCTCGGCTTGCTGCGCGCCTCGCTGTGCATGCTGCGCTACGTGTGGCACGCCTTCGCCAAGCGCAGGCGACCGCGCCGATCGCCCTGACCGACGCGCGTCAGGGGCGCGCCGGGGCGGCGCCGCTGCCCGCGTCCTGGCGCATCAGCCACTGCACCACGCCGGTGCCGCGGTGGTTCCAGTTGAAGCGTCGCGCGGTGCTGGCGTTGCGCGCGCAGGCGACGGCGTACGACGACGCCAGCGCATGCATGCGCCGGTCCAGCGCATGCTGCAGCTGCGGGTCGGTGCTGAAATAGCGGGCGGCGGCCACCGGCAGGGTCAGCTCCACGTTGTGCGAATCGCTGTACCAGCCGTCGGAGTTCTCGATGGCGACCAGCCTGGCCCGGTCGACGTGGGCCGACGACCAGTACCAGCTGATCTGGCCGCTAGGTCCGCTGCACGGGTCGCGCCAGTCCTTGCCGACCGTGGCCACGGTTTTGGCGTCGATCCAGCCGTAGCGCTCGAGGTAGCGGCCGAACGCGGTGATCATCGGCGGGATGCGCGCGTCCCCGGTGGCCAGCCAGGCATGCCACAGGCCGTCGATGATGTTCTGCGTCATCCACGGCGAGCTGCCCGGCACGTCGGTGGCCGCGTCGTACGGGTTGCCTTCGTGCATGTCCCAGCTGCTGCGCCAGGAGCCGTCATTGCCCAGGCCGTCGGGATTGTGCTGCTGGTGCTGGTACAGCCAGCCCACGCGATCGCCGATGTCTTGCAGGTATTCGCGCTTGCCGGTGAGTTCCCACGCGCTGACGATCTGCAGCAGGCCCAACCCGGCCTGCCGTTCGGTGAAGAACTTCTGGGTGAGCCCGGTGTAGGGGCCGGCGGGAATGGTCCAGCCGCCGGTATCCCACGCTCCCACCATGCGTTCGACCAGTGCCGTGTCGTCCTGGCTGTCGTCGCCGGTGAGGCCGAGCGCGAGCAGGGTCGGCTGGATGTAGACGTACTTCGGGTCGCAGGGGTTCACCTCGCCCAGCTTGAAACCGCCGCCGCACAGCGGCCAGCCCGGTGCGCCGAAGCGGCGGATGTGCGCCATGTAGAAGTGGTAGCTCTGGACCGCGGCGGCGAGGTAATCGACGCGGCCGGTGCGCACGTACTGCTGGAACAGCGCGGTGGGGCGATCGAACAGCCACGCCGAGCCGTCGCTGCGCGGAAGTTTGCGCGCCCAGGCGAACTGGGTTTCGAAGTAGCGGTCGTAGGCGCCGGGGGGTACCGCCGGCACTTGCGGGCCGGCGATCAGAGAAGCGGTCATCCATTGCGGGCTGAGCGTGGCCAATACGCCCGGCACGCGCACGCCGTCGGCACCGTCCACCAGCTCGTCGGCGTAGGCCCAGCCCGGCGCGGCGGTCGCGGTGGCGCCGACCGGCGCGAGGGCGAAACGCAGCTGCGCGCTGTCGCCGGCCAGCGTGGCGTGGAACTGCGCGCGCACGGCGCGGATGCCGCCGCCGTCGAAATGCCAGCGCAACGTGGCCTCGACATGCGCCGGCACGGGCTGGCCGCGCGCGTCCTCGATGCGCACCCGTCGCGCGTCGTCCAGCATGCCGGGCGGGAACGGGATGCCGACAGTCACCGCCACCCGATCGCCGACGGCGCCGTGGCGATGCAGGGTGATCGTCTGCCACTGCGCGCCGATGCCGGTCGGCGCCAGCCTGGCGATCGGTGGCGGCGCGCTGGCGCCTTGCGCGTGCGCGGTCGCGAGCAGCAGGCCGAGGCCGGCGAACAGTGCGCCCAGCCGCCGGACGAAGCCGCGCGCTGCGCGTGTCACCGGGCCGCGTCCCGTGCCGCCAGCTGGCGTTCCCACGCGAGCGCGGTGCGCACGATGAACTCCAGGTCGTCGTGGCGCGGCGCCCAGCCCAGGCGCTGGCGCAGGCGGTCGGCGCGGGCGATCAGCATCGGCGGATCGCCCGCGCGGCGCGGCTGCTCGGTCACCTGCAGGGTCGCGCCGCTGACCCGGCGCACCGTCTCGATCACCTCTCGCACGCTGTAGCCGTGGCCGTAGCCGCAGTTCAGCGTCAGCGACTCGCCGCCCGTGCGCAGGTGGTCGAGCGCGCGCAGGTGCGCCGCGGCCAGGTCCTCGACATGGATGTAGTCGCGGATGCCGGTGCCGTCGGGCGTGTCGTAGTCGGTGCCGAAGATGGCCAGGCCGGGGCGCTTGCCCACAGCATGCTCGCAGGCCACCTTGAGCAGCAGGGTGGCGTTGGGCGTGGATTGCCCGATGCGGCCGAGCGGGTCGCAGCCGGCGACGTTGAAATAGCGCAGGATCACGTAACGCATCGCGCCGGCGGTGCCGAGGTCGCGCAGCATCATCTCGGACATCAGCTTGGAGCTGCCGTACGGGTTGATCGGCTGCAGCGGGGTGTCCTCGTCGGCCACGCCGCCGGCCGGCGTGCCGTACACCGCCGCGGTCGAGGAAAAAATGAAGCGGTCCACGCCGGCCTCGACGCAGCAGGCGAGCAGGTTGCGCGTGTTGCAGGTGTTGTTGCCGTAGTACTTCAGCGGATCACGCACCGATTCGGGCACCACGGTGTGGGCGGCGAAGTGCATCACCGCGTCCACCTTGTGCTCGGCCAGCAGCCGCGACACCAGCGTCTGGTCTCCCACGTTGCCCACCACCAGCTCGGCGCCGCGCACGGCATCGGCGAAGCCGCTGACCAGGTTGTCCAGCACCACCACCCGCTCGCCGCGTTCGCTCAGCTGCTGCACCACGTGGCTGCCGATGTAGCCGGCGCCGCCGGTGACCAGGATCGTGCTCATGGATTGCTCCCGCCGGAAATCGGAAAATTGTCCCGCAACCACGTCGCGATGTCGTCCAGAAGGCGGCGGCGATCCACCTGCAGGGCGTAGGTGTGGTCGCTGCCGGCGAACAGGCGCGCGCTGATCTGCGGGCGGTCGGCCAGGCGCCCGAAGCACTCGCGGAACTGGCGCGGATGGTTGAAGTAGCGGGTCACCCCCCCGCTGTAGATGAAGTGCAGCCTGAGACCGCGGTCGAGCATGGTGGCCAGTTCCCGTTGCACCTGTTCGCGCGGCGGGAAACGTACCGCGAAGACGTCGTCGCCCTGGCTGGCGCGCGCCTGCAGGCTGCGGCTGATGAAGCGTTGCCAGCGCGAGCCGCTCCACAGCCGCGGCAGGTAGTGGCGCAGGCGAAAGCCCAGCGTGCGGTAGGCGTAGCCATCGAGGAAGACGGCGCCGGCCACGCGCGGCTCGTCGAGCGCCACGCCGTGCGCGTTCTGCGCGCCGGAACACAGGCCGAGCAGCACGAAGCGGCTGCAGCCGGCGTGACTGGCGAGCAGGCTCATCGCGTCGGCGACGTCCGCCTTCACCTGCTGCGCTTGCGAGCCCGCTTCGTCGGCGGCGCTGCTGTCGCCGAGCGAGGAAAGGTCGAAGCGCAGGGTGGGATAGCCGTCGGCGTTCAGCCGCCGGGTGAGTTCCACGTGCAGCCGGAACGGCCCGACCCGATGCACCATGCCGGCATTCAGCACGATCACGCCGACCGGCGCGGCAGGTGTCGCCGCATCGGGCAGCCCGGCCACGCCGACCAGGTGCTGCGCGCGGCCGAAGCGGAAGGCGCGTTCCGTGCTCATGCCGCCGCTCGCAGGTGGTCGCCGACGGCGCGGATCAGGTCGGGGGCGAGGATGGCGTGCTCCAGCCGATCCAGCACATCCCAACTGGCCGTGGACGACAGCGCGACGACCGCGCTGCCGGCGCCGAGCTGCGCGGGCCAGTCCGCATGCGTGGCGGCGGGCTGCGATGCGAACACGCGCACGGGAATCGTCGCCGGCGTCGCGCGCCAGCCGTCGAGCTGCCGGCGCAGGTCGGCGCCGACCGGAAAGCCCAGCCATTGATCGGCCGCGTCCTCGCGGCCGCGCGGCGCGGGGAAGCGCATCGGGTCCGCGCGCAGGGCCTCCTGCGCCGCGTCCAGCCGGGTCACGGATTCGTGGCCGTCCAGCAGCGGGTCCCACAGCAGGAGTTCCGCCAGGCGGCCGGCCGCGGCCGCTTCCAGCGCGATGGCGCCGCCCAGTCGTGCGCCGAAGCCGATCACCCGGCTGCAGCCGGAGCGTGCACGCAGTTCAGCCGCCGCGGCAACCGTGTCGGCCACGCAGCGGGTCCAGTCGCAGGTATCGCTGGGGCCGGCCGAGTCGCCGGTGCCGAAATAGTCGAAGCGCAGCGCGGCGACGCCTTGCAGCGCCAGTGCATCGGCGAGCTGGCGGTACACGCGATGGCTGCGAATCATGTCCTGGCCCAGCGGCGGGCACAGCAGCATGGCCGTGCGCGCCGGCCCGGCGACCGGATGATAGAGACCGAACAGACTCTCCCCGCTACCGAATTGGCACGGTTGTGCCGGTTCGACGCGCATCCGTCACCTCCGGTAGGCCACGCCGAGATAGATCTCGTTGGCATGGTAGCTGGCGCCGACGGTGTCGCTGTGACGCACGCGACGGGTGAACGACGCGTTCCAGCTCCAGTGCTCGGTGCGCTGGGTGGCAAGGATCAGGCCGAAGTTGGTGGTGCGGTCGGTGCGCGCCATCGTGTTGTATTCCATCGACTCGGTGTTGCCGAACAGCGACAGCGTGGTGCGCGGGTGCAGTCGGTAGTCGAGGCCGAGGGTGCCGCCGCGGCCGCGCTGGCTGTCGGTGGGGTCGTTGACGTAATCGAAGTTGCGGTACAGCGGCGCGATGCGCAGGTTCCAGCGCGTGCCGACGTAGGTGTAGACCACCTCGTAGCGCCGCTCGGTATAGACCTGCGAGCTGATCACGGTGGCACCGGTGTTGATGTTCGACGGTGCCGGCGCCGATTCGCCGGGGTTCTGGTCGAGCTGGTTGATCAGGTCTTCCGCCGCGTCGCCGTACTGGCGCGCACCGCGCAGCAGCAGGGTGCTGTTGGGGGTCATGCGCCAGGCCACGCTCAGCCGCGCCAGCGGCGTGTTGATCGACTGCGCCTGGTCGAACGAGAGCCGTGACCAGCCCACCGAGGCATTGACGTCGAGCTGGCTGAGGCGGCTGACCGAGCTGACGAACAGCTGGGTGCGGTTGTAGGCCGGACCGGCGTCGGCGTGGTCGAAGGTCACCCGCTCGGTTTCCGCGTTGGCCGACAGCGATGCGGTGGGGCTGAGATCCTTGAACAGGCGCAAGGCCAGCAGGCCGCGCGAGGAATCGAACTCGTTGGTCTTGGACGCGCGGCTGTCGATGTAGCGCAGTTCGGCCTGGCCGCGCACGGTCGGGTTGAGCCGGAAACGCAGGGTCGGGCCCAGCGTCAGCACGTTGGTCTGCTGCTGGTTGTCTGGCGCATTGCTGGAGAAGGTCGACAGCGGCTGCACGCTGGCCACGTCGCGCACGGTGAAATCCAGTCGCTCGGGCAGCACCGTCCAGTTCGCCTGGCCGGCGAGCTGGGCCAGCGTCTGGTTATCGAAGGCGTGCGCCAGGTAGTCGCGGTACTCCAGGTTGCCGACCACGTCGGCCTGGAAGGTGGAGCCTTCCTGCTGATAGCTGAAGTCGAAGCCCGGGATCAGCATGTTCTGGCTGATCGGGTCGGTTTCGGTCAGGCCGATGTTGTCGCTGTGGCCCACGCCGACGCGCCAGCCGTAGTCGAACTGCGCCGCCGATGCGCCGGTCGAGGCAATGACCAGCATCGACCCCAGTACGCAATTGCGGGTGCGATATGTCGACATGTGTGCGTGCCCCCTTGTCTTGTCCATGATCGTCGAGCCCTGAACCTGCGGAAACCGCATCCGATGGCTTGCCCCTGGCGCTGCGAGTCTGGCAGATCCGCGCGGAACCGTGCGGTGGGGCGGAGTGTCGCAACGCCCCGCCGGACGGCCTCACGGTGCGTGGTTGAACACCACTCCGGCCACCTTGTTCGCATCGAAACTGGCCACCGCCTGGCTGATCGCCGCCGGCGTGTCGCGGCCGTAGCCGGCCACCACCACCACCTGGTCGGCCAGCTCGGAGAGGATGCGCGCGTCGGGCGAGCCCTTGATCGCCGGCCCGTCCAGGAACAGGTAGCGGTCCGGGTAGCGGCAACGCAGCGAATCGACCACCGCGCGCATGCGGAACGAGGAGAAATACTCGCCGCTGTTCTCGCGCGTGGAACCGGCCGGGATCAGGCGCAGGCGCGGGATGCCGGTCGGGTAGATGATCGACTTGATGCCGATCGACGGCTGTTCGAGGAAGTTGATCAGGCCCTCGCTGCCGCGCGCCACCCCCAGCGCCTCGTGCTGGGTCGGGTAGCGCAGGTTGCAGTCGATCAGCAGGCTGGTCTTTGCTTCGTCGAAGGCGAACGCGAGGGCCAGGTTGCGCGCCACGAAGCTGCCGCCCGACTTGGGGCTGACCGGCACCACCATGGTCACGAAGTTGCGCTCGCCGCCGAGCCACAGCAAGCGCGTGCGGATCTCGCGGAAGGCATCGGACTGCGTTCGCACCGACTCGTCGCGGTGGATCAGCCGGCGCTCCTCCAGCTGCCGCGGCACCAGTGCACCGGTTTCCGACATCAGCGCGATCGAATGGCCCGGTGCAGCCTTGGCCTCGTCGCCGGCGGCCGCGGCCCGTTCGCGGGCCTCGGGCTCGCGCGAGAGCAGGTTGATTACCGACTTGTCATCGTCCCGAGCGTTCATGCCAGTCCCTTCAGCTTCAACCAGAACAGCAGCGCATAGGCCAGCACCACGCACAGCACGATCGCCACCAGCGCCAGGTTGCGCCGCCGCTCGCGCTGATGGTCGCCCGGTGTCGGGTAAAATGGAACGGTCGCCAGTACCGGCAGGCCGGTCGCCTGTTCCAGTTGCTCCGCCGAGCGCACGCGCGGATCGAAGCGGGCGAAGCCGAACAGCACGCCGAACGGGACCGCCAGGCCGGCGAGGATGCCGGCGATGCCGAAGTGCATGAAGCGCAGTCCCGAGGGCACCAGCGGCATCACCGCGGGGTTCTGCACCACGAACGAGGCGCCATCCTGGTCGGAGTCGAGGTTCATCGACACCCGCGCGCTTTCGCGGCGCTTGAGCAGGTCCTGGTAGACGTCCCGGTTGACCGTGTAGTCGCGGGTCAGCTCGGCGGTGACCGCCTCGGAGTTGGCGATGCGCTTGCTGCGGTCAAGCTCGGAGTCGAGCCGCGCCTGCGCCGCGCCCAGCCGCGCGGTGGTGGCGGCGATGTCCGAGCGCAAGGTGGCGAGCTGGCTGCGCATCTGCTGGTAGAGCGGGTTGAACTGCACGGCGCTGCCGTTGGTGCCGGTGTCGCCGATCGCGCGCGGCGCCTTGGCCGATTGCTGGTCGGCGCTGGCCAGCAGGCGGCGCAGGTCCTCGATCTGGTGGCGGGTACGCACCACGTCGGGATATTCGTCGGTGTAGGTCAGGCGCAGCTTGTCCAGTTTCGACTGCAGTTCGGCGAGCTGGCTTTCGTAGATGCCGTTGGAGGTCTGCACCGCGTTGACCTCCGACTCGCCGGAGAGCTGGCGCTCCAGCGAGCCGGCCTGCGAGCGCTTCTCCATCAGGTCCATCTGCGCCGTCTCGATCTGGTTGCGCAACTGGCTGATGCTGGCGTTGGTGTCGGCCTCGCTGCCCGGGCGCGCGTCGGCGTTGGCGTTGCGGTAGTCCTTGAGCTTGTTCTCCGCGTCGGTCAGCTTCTTGCGGTAGGCCTCGACCTGGCTGTCGATGAAGTCGAAGGCGTCGCGGCTCTCCTTCATCTTCGAGGCCACGCTTTCGCTGATGAACAGCTGGCCGAACGTGCGCGTCACGTCGAAGGCGCGCCGCGCGTCGCTGTCGTGGTAGCTGATGGTGATGAGGTTGTCGCGCGAGATCGTGACCAGGGTGCGCGCCTTGATCTCCTGGATCAGCTTGTCCTGGTCGACCGGGGAGGGTTTGTGCGCCATCCAGCCGCCGGCCACCAGCACCTGGTCCATGACCTTGCGGCTGAAGATCACCGCCTTGGCGATGCCGGCGCGGTTGGTGTTGCCGGTGGCGGCGGCGGCGCCTTCCATCAGCGGCGTGATGATGCTGCTCTTCTGCGCCAGGATGGTGACCGAGGCGTCGTAGCGCTGTGGCCAGTTGATGCCGGCGATCAGCGCCAGCATCGCGATCGAGGCAAAGATGACCGCCAGCGACACGCGTCGTCGCTTGGCCTCGGTCCACAGCACCGGGAGCAGTGCCAGCAGGGGATTGGGTTCTTCGTTCATGGACGGGTCGACTCGCGTGCCTGTGCCGGCAGCTCAGAACGCCCGCTGCGGCACGGTGATGACGTCACCCGGCTGCACCGGGTAGTTGGTCGTCAGGTTGCCCTTCTGCAGGATGCTGTCCAGCCGGATCGCGTACGACTGCGTGGCGTCGCCCGATTTGCGGTACAGCTCGGTGCGGTCGGGCGCGGCGAATTCGGTGGTGCCGCCGGCGGCGAGCACCGCGTCGAGCACGGTCATGCCCTGGCGGTAGGGGATCGACACCGGCGTGCGCACCGCGCCGGTCACGCGCACGCGCGAAAGGTATTCATGGCTGCGCAGCGAGGTGAGGATCACCGCCACCTGCGGGTCGCGCACGTAGGCCTGGAGCTTTTCCTTGATCTCCGCGGCGACCTGTTCGGGCGTGCGGCCGCCGGCCTGCACGTCGCCGATCAGCGGCACCGTGATCATGCCGTCCGGGCGCACGGGTACGCTGACGCTCAGGTCGGGGTTGTGCCACACCGACACCTGCAATTGATCGTCCACACCGATATGGTAGACGGCGACCGCCTGGGCTTCGGGGTTCACCGAAGGTGCCTGCGTCGAGCCGGGACCGGTGGCACAGCCGGCAAGCACGAGCAACAGGCCGAGCATGAGCAGTTGGCACAACGATTTCATGGCAATCCTCCTGATTGTCTTTCAGAATGTGCAGAATATCACGGCAGGAACGTCGACAACCGGATATGCGGACACGGCGCGCGGACTGCGCCGGACCGGCCGTCGGCCCGCTTCGCGCCGCGCCCCATCAAGGAAATCACGGGACAGTTACCTATGCAGCAGCTGGAAAACACCAGGGTCGCCATCGTCGGGCTGGGCTATGTCGGCCTGCCGTTGGCGGTGGAGTTCGGCCGGCGCTACGACACGGTCGGATTCGACATCCGCGCCGCACGGGTGGACGAGCTGCGCGCCGGCCACGACCACACGCTGGAGGTCGATGCGGCCGAGCTGGCGGCGGCCACCCGCCTGCGCTTCAGCGCCGAGCTGGAGGGCATCCGCGGGTGCAACGTCTACATCGTCACCGTGCCCACCCCGATCGACGCGGCCAAGCGCCCCGACCTGACCCCGCTGGTCAAGGCCAGCGAAAGCCTGGGTCAGGTGCTGGAGCGTGGCGACATCGTGGTGTACGAATCCACCGTCTACCCCGGCTGCACCGAGGAGGTCTGCATCCCGATCCTGGAGCGCGTCTCGGGGCTGGTCTTCAACCGCGACTTCTTCGCCGGCTACAGCCCGGAGCGGATCAACCCGGGCGACAAGCAGCACCGGGTCACCAGCATCCTCAAGGTCACCTCCGGCTCCACCCCCGAGGTAGCCGACTTCGTCAACCGGCTGTACGGCTCGATCATCACCGCCGGCACTCACCAGGCCAGCTGCATCAAGGTGGCCGAGGCCGCCAAGGTGATCGAGAACACCCAGCGCGACCTCAACATCGCGCTGGTCAACGACCTCGCCAAGCTGTTCAACACGCTGGGCATCGACACCCTGGAAGTGCTCGAGGCGGCCGGCACCAAGTGGAACTTCCTGCCGTTCCGGCCGGGTCTGGTCGGCGGCCACTGCATCAGCGTCGATCCGTACTACCTCACTCACAAGGCGCAGGAGGTGGGCCATCACCCGGACGTGATCCTGGCCGGCCGGCGCACCAACGACAGCATGGGCGAGTACATCGCCGGCCAGGTGGTGCGGCTGATGGTGCGCAAGGGCATCAACCCGGTGCATGCGCGCATCCTGGTGCTGGGATTGGCGTTCAAGGAGAACTGCCCGGACCTGCGCAACACCCGCGTGGTGGACATCGTGCAGGCGTTGCGCGGCTACAACACCGCGGTGGACGTGTACGACCCCTGGGTCGACGCGGCCGAGGCGCGGCACGAGTACGGCCTGGACCTGGTCCAGGCCCCTGCCGCCGGCGCCTATGACGCCGTGGTGGTGGCGGTCGGCCACCGCGAGTTCGCCGCGCTGGGCAGCGCCGGCATCCGCGCCTTCGGCAAGCCGTCCAGCGTGCTGTACGACGTGAAATACGTGCTGCCGCGCAACGAGGTGGACGGCCGCCTGTAGCCAGCGCCGCGCGCCGCGACTGCGTATCATGGGGAGGTTTCCCCGCCGCAGGCCGCCCGCGCATGAAAGTCCTCGTCACCGGCACCGCCGGCTTCATCGGTTCCCACGTCGCCATGCGCCTGCTTGAGCGCGGCGACGAGGTGATCGGCATCGACAACCTCAGCGACTACTACGACGTGGAGCTGAAGAAGGCGCGGCTGGCGCGCTTCGCCGAGCACCCGGGCTACCGTCACGAGCCGGTCGACCTCGCCGATCGCGCGGCGATCGAGGCGGTGTTCGCCCGCCACAAGCCGCAGCGGGTGATCAACCTGGCGGCGCAGGCCGGGGTGCGTTACGCCGCGCAGAACCCGCACATCTACGTGTCCACCAACGTCACCGGCTTCCTGCATGTGATCGAGGGTTGCCGTCACCACGACGTCGAGCACCTGGTCTATGCCTCGACCAGTTCGGTGTACGGCGCCGACACCAAGATGCCCTTCTCCGAGCACCAGTCGACCGAGCATCCGCTGACGCTGTACGCGGCCTCGAAAAAGGCCAACGAGATGATGGCGCACAGCTACGCGCACCTGTACGGCCTGCCGTGCACGGGGCTGCGCTTCTTCACCGTCTACGGGCCGTGGGGCCGGCCGGACATGGCGTTGTTCCTGTTCACCCGCGCGATCCTGGCGGGCGAGCCGATCAAGGTGTTCAACCACGGCCACCACAAGCGCAGCTTCACCTACGTCGACGACATCGTCGAGGGCGTCGTGCGCACGCTGGACAAGATCCCCGGCAAGGACCGCGGCTGGGACGGCAACGCACCCGACCCGGCCAGCAGCGGGGTGGCGCCGTACCGCATCTACAACATCGGCAACGAGCAGCCGGTGGAGCTGCTGCGCTACATCGAGGTGCTCGAACAGTGCCTGGGTCGCAAGGCGCAGATGGAGATGCTGCCGCTGCAGGCCGGCGACGTGCCGGACACCGAGGCCGACATCTCCGACCTGATCGCCTCGGTCGGCTACCGGCCGCGGGTGGGCGTGGAGGAGGGCGTGGCGAATTTCGTGCGCTGGTATCGCGACTATTACCGGGTCGGCGGGCAAGCCTGATCGACGTGGCGCGCGCCGCGGCAACGCCGGGGCGGCACAACCGCTACAATTACGGGCTGACGCCGTGCGGGTGCAGCCAGCCCATCCAGATGCCCAGCACGACCATGCCGATCAGCACCAGCGACAGGCCGATGCGGCGGGTCAGCGCCCACACCGTTCGTCGGTCGTCGTCCTTGTCCTTCATCATGAAGAACAGCGCCTGGCCGAGATTGAAGATCACCACCAGCAGTACCACCACCAGCGCGACTTTGTAGATGGTTTCCACGTGATCGGTCCGAGCGATTTCGACAGCGGCAGTATAGCCACCCGCGGCAGCCGCACCGCGTGAACGGCTTTCGCCGTCCGTCGTGGTGGGCGTTGCTGCTGACGGCGGCCGGCGCCTTGCTGTTCCTGCGCCTGGGCGTGTGGCAACTGCATCGCGCCGACTTCAAGGAATCGCTGCTGCGGCGCTATGCCGCAGCGGAAACCGCGCCATCGCAGGACTTCGCCATGGTGGCCGCCACGCCGCCGGCGGGCAGCTTTCCGCGCGTGCAGGTGCACGGCCGTTACCTTGCCGACCGGCTCTACCTGCTGGACAACCCCAAGCATGACGAGCGCGGCGGCGTGGAGGTGTTTGCGCCGTTCGAACTGGCCGGGCACGCGCCGCTGCTGCTGGTCGACCTGGGTTTCCTGCCCGGCAGCGGCAACAGCAAGGCGCCGCAACTGCCGCCGTTGCCGGCCACGCCGGTCGAGCTGCGCGGCTTGTACGTGCCGCCGCCGCCGACCGGTTTCGAGATGGGCGGCAATGCGCTGGCGCGGCAGACCCGCTGGCCGAAGCAGAGCATCTACCTGGCGATGGGCCAGGTGGCCGCCGACCTCGGCCGGCCCTTGTACCCGCGCGTGCTGGCGCTGGATGCGGACGCCTCCTCGATCTACGTGCGCCAGCACACGCTCGACCTCTCGATGCCGCCGGCGCGACACCGCGCCTATGCGTTCCAGTGGTTTGCCTTCGCCGTCGCCGCGGTGGTGATCCTGCTGGTGCTGCATCGCAAGCGCCCTCCGCGCGGGCGATGATGACCCCACCGATGTCCTGTGATGAATGTCCACGATGAACACCGCTGACCCCAACCGCACGCGCAAGAGCCGCATCCACCTGTTGCTGATCGCACTGGTGTTCCTGGCGCCCATGATCGCCGCCGGCGTGCTCACCTTTGCCGGCTGGCAGCCGGGCACCAAGGGCAACGGCCAGCCGATCGTGCCGCAGCGCAATTTCCTCGACGAGCACCTGCGCGTCGTGCTGGCCGATGGCGGCGATTACGCCTGGCGCGACAGCGAGCCGCGGATGACCCTGGTGGCGCTGGCCGGCCCGGATTGCGCCACGCAATGCCTGGCCACGCTCACCGCCATGGCCAAGGCGCGGGTGATGCTGAATCACAAGCAGGATCGCCTGCGCCTGCTCTACCTGGGCACGCCGCCTGCCGATGCGGCGGCACGCGAGGCGATGTCGACGTACTGGCAAACCGGCCGCGATGTCGACGGCAAGCTCGACGGCTATCGACCCGCCACGCCCGACAGCGTCGGCGCGCTGCTGGTGGAATCCAACGGCACCGCGCTGTCGTTCTATCCGCCCGGCTTCGATGCCGCCGGCCTGCTGCGCGACATGCGCAAGGTGATCAAGTGATGTCGGCGCGTCAGCGGAAGTTTCTGCGCGGCTTGTCGCTGCTGGCGGCGCTGTTCGCCTTCGGCCTGGTGATGTTCGGCGCCTTCGTGCGGCTGTCCAACGCCGGGCTGTCCTGTCCGGACTGGCCCACCTGCTACGGCCAGGTCACCTGGCCGCAGCACGCGCAGGCGGTGGCGCACGCCGACGCGGCGTTCCCGGACCGTCCGTACGAGGCGCACAAGGCTTGGCGCGAGCAGGTGCATCGCTTCCTCGCCGGCACGCTGGGCGTGATGGTGCTGGTGCTGGCGCTGGCCGCCGCGTGGCGGGACCGGCGCGTGCGCGCGATGGTGGTGGTCGGCGCGATATGCGCGGCGATCGGCGTGACCATGTACATGCGCGGCGAGCATGTGTTCTCGTCGGTGCTGGCGGGCGTGGCGATCGCCGCGCCGCTGTTCGGCGCGTGGCGACTCGGTGGTGGCGGCGCGCGGCGGATCAGCGTGCTGGTGTTCGCGGTGATCGTGTTCCAGGCGATGCTCGGCATGTGGACGGTCACCTTGCTGCTGAAACCGGTGGTGGTCACCAGCCACCTGCTCGGCGGCATGCTCACCTTCGGCCTGCTCTCGTACGTGGCGCTGCGTTTCGCCGGCGTCGCCGCGCCGGACCAGCGCCTGGCCGCGCTGCGCAGCCTGGTGGTGGCGGGCGTGGTGCTGCTGGCGTGCCAGATCGCGCTGGGCGGCTGGACCTCGTCCAACTACGCGGCGCTGGCCTGCGGCTACGGCCCGGGCTCGTTCCCGCAGTGCCTGGGCCAGTGGGCGCCGCCGACGGATTTCCGCGAAGGCTTCATCCTGTGGCGCGGCATCGGCGTCAACTACGAAGGCGGCGTGCTGGACATGGCCGCGCGCAGCGCGATCCAGATCGCGCACCGGATCGGCGCACTGGTGGTGTTCTGCTATCTCGGATGGCTGGCGTTCAAAGCGGCGCGCGGGGGTTTGCGGGCGCACGCGCTGGCGATCGCGCTGATCCTGCTGGCCCAGGTGACGCTGGGCATCAGCAACGTGTATTTCGGCCTGCCGCTGCCGGTGGCCACCGCGCACAATGGCGTGGCGGCCTTGCTGTTGTTTGCCCTGCTGGCGACGTTGGCGCGCACGCAGGCGGCCGTGCCGATATCAGAGGAGTCGTGAGCGAGATGGAGTTGATCCGCGAATATCTGCAGCTGACCAAGCCGCGCGTCGTCGCCTTGCTGGTGTTCTGCGCCGTGATCGGCATGTTCCTCGCCGTGCCCGGCCTGCCGCCGTGGCGCGGCCTGGTGTTCGGCACGCTGGGCATCTGGATGGCGTCCGGTTCGGCGGCGGCGTTCAACCACCTGATCGACGAGCGGATCGACAAACTGATGGTGCGTACCGCGCGCCGCCCGCTGGCCACCGGCAAACTCACCGCGCACCAGGCGCTGGCGTTCGCGGTACTGCTGGGCATCGCCTCGATGCTGGTGCTGGCGCTGCTGGTCAACACGCTGACCGCACTGCTGACCTTCGGCGGATTGATCGGCTACGCGCTGGTCTACACCCGCTACCTGAAGCGCGCCACGCCGCAGAACATCGTGATCGGCGGCCTCGCCGGCGCGATCCCGCCGGTGCTGGGCTGGACCGCGGTCACCGGCGAGTTGCACGCATTCGCGCTGCAGCTGTGCCTGATCATCTTCGTGTGGACGCCGCCGCACTTCTGGGCGCTGGCGATTTTCCGCCGCGAGGATTACGCACGCGCCGGCGTGCCGATGCTGCCGGTCACCCACGGCGTGGTCTACACCCGCTGGCAGGTGCTGTTCTACACCATCCTGCTGGTGCTGGTGACCCTGCTGCCGGCGATCACCGGCATGAGCGGGTTGCTCTACCTGGCTGGTGCGATCGTGCTCGACGCGGGCTTCCTCTACTACGCGATCCGCCTGCTCAACCCGCCCGACGAGCTGTACCCGATGAAAGTATTCAAGTACTCCATCGTGTACCTGATGGCCTTGTTCGCCTTCCTGCTGCTCGACCACTGGCTGGTCGACCCGCTGCTGCAGCATGGGGCGGTGCTGCAGCAGATCGGTTGAACGGTGGCGCGGGCTGCGCGCGCGTCGGTGGGGGGCTTCGGCGGGGGATTTTCGGATGAGTTGTCGGCGGCGACGGAAGGCGAGCGCGGTGTCGCCGCCTTCACCAGACGAAGCTGGTCGCGACCGTGTCGGGGCGGAGCATCCTGAAGCAGACGGGGTGGCAGCTGCCTTCCGGCAGGTCGGGGCAGAGCGTTTCCGCCAGCGTCAGGGTCAGGCGGCCGGCATCTGCGTCCAAGGCGGAAACCCGCGCGGCGCTGAAATCGAAGTAGCGGCCGGCTGCCGCGTGCGCACCCTTGAAAAGGCTCTCCTTGGCGGAGAACGCGATCGTGAGGAGCATGTCGTCGGACAAGTGACCGTGCTGCTTCTCCAGCAAGGCGAGTTCGCCCGGCGTGAAGGCGAGTTCCCGCACCGCGTCGCGGGCGGCGGCCTCGATGACCTCCTCGAAGTCGATGCCGATGCCCCTCACGGCCGACGCCTGGACGGCGATTGCGCCAGCGAGGTCGCGCGTGTGCGTGATGCTTCCCGTCACGCCCGCCTGCCACCGTGGTTCCCTCGATGATCCGATGCCAGGAATCGACGCAACGACGCCGAGGCGCTCGATCGCGTGGCGGGCCGCGATCCGGCCCGCCAGAAACTCGGCCTGCCGTTTGGGCACGGCCCTCTGCAGTGCAGCCGGAAGCGGCACGCCATGCTGCTCGAAGGCAGGCAGGGCGAACGCCGCGGAAGAGAACTCGATCACGAAGGCCGGGGGCAGTCGTGGGTCATCATCGCCCACTTCCAGCCAGCGTGCGCTGCGCAGCAGCGCGTCGTGCCCGTCGCATTCGGGCGAGGGTCGGCTGGATCTGTCTTGCGCTGTCAAGAATGTCTCCCTGCGTCCATCGGCTCCCGACGCAATCGAGGCCGCGGACCATCTTTGGTGCCGCGAGTGGTGCCGGGAGTCGGGGGCAAGCATAGTGGGATCGGGCAGCGCGCGCCGTCGTGGCGTTCGTTTCCCACGCCGGTGGCATGCAGTTTTTCTATCCATTTTCCGAGGTCACGCGCGGCCCGGCGATTGACAGTTTTGCACTGCGGCACGACAATGCGCGCGCCCTGCGGCGCGCTGCGCCGCACGGCTTCCAGTCCTGACAAACCAAGGCATATGGACGTTTACCCTAGTCGCAACGTCGACATCCGCTCGCTTCGGGTGCCGGCGCCGCACAACAACAAGTTGAACGCCTGCGGCGACCGCCTGCGGTCGGCTGGTGCTTTCCACTAGGGAAAGTCCGGCCCACTCCTGAGGACGCCGACGGCGTCGTTACCAGGAGATGAGCCGATGAAGCTCCTTCACGATTTCTTCCGCTGGCCGTTTGCCGGCGTCCGTGCCGTGGCGTCCCAGCCGGCGGCGTTGCCGCGTGATTTCAGCGTGACCGTGCCGGCCCCGTTGGCCGGGTCGGCGAGCCCTTCGCCGCAAACCCTGGAACCCTCGCGCAACGGACGACGCGAGCCGGCCTCGTTCCTGCGCTCGCCGCGTCGCCGGCGGCTGGGCCGCGCGCACCGATGATCCACCGCTGCGGACGCTGCCCCGGGCAGTCCGTCCGCGCCCTGCGCATTCGCTGACGCCACGCGCGTCTTTCCCGGCCACGCGTTACCCGGACGCACCCGATGAGCAAGCCATTCCCGACGCGCGGCCGCGATGCCGCCGGTGCGCCGCCGCCCGCCCTTGCGGCCACGCTCGGGCATGCGTTTCGCAGCCCCGAGGCGCTGCTGGACGCGTTGCAGAGCAACCCCGGCGGGCTCGACGCCGAACAGATACGCGCGCGCCTGCAGCGTGACGGCCTGAACGAGGTCTCGCGCGAGAAGCCGCCGCACTGGTCGCTGCAGTTGCTGCGCGCGTTCCGCAACCCGTTCATCGTGGTGCTGCTGGTGCTCGCCGGCGTGCAGCTCGCCACCGACGGCAACGATCTCACCGGGCCGCTCATCATCGCGGTGATGGTGGGCATCAGCGTGTTGCTGAGTTTCACCCAGGAGTACCGCTCCTCGCGCGCCGCCGAGCAGCTCAAGGCGATGGTGCGCAACACCGCCACCGTGCGGCGCCGCGCCTCGGACGGCCACAGCGAGCAGATCGAGGTGCCGGTGCGCGAACTGGTGGTGGGCGACATCGTGCAGCTGGCCGCCGGCGACATGGTGCCGGCGGACCTGCGCCTGCTCGGCGCCAAGGACCTGTTCATCAGCCAGGCGATCCTCACCGGCGAGTCGGTGCCGGTGGAAAAGGCGGCGCCCGCGGCGACGGTGCCCGGCGTCGTCGACGACCCGCTGGAACTGGCCAGCGTCTGCTACATGGGCACCAACGTGGTCAGCGGCACGGCCAGCGCGGTGGTGCTGGCCACCGGGGCGCGCAGCTATCTCGGCTCGCTGGCGCACAGCATGGCCGGTGCGCGCGTGCAGACCAGTTTCGATCGCGGCATCCGCTCGGTGAGCTGGCTGCTGATCCGCTTCATGGCGGTGATGGTGCCGGTGGTGTTCGTGATCAACGGGCTGGACAAGCACGACTGGGGCGAGGCGTTCCTGTTCGCGCTGTCGATCGCGGTGGGGCTGACCCCGGAGATGCTGCCGCTGATCGTCACCGCCAACCTGTCCAAGGGCGCGCTGGCGATGTCGCGGCGCAAGGTGGTGGTCAAGCGGCTCAACGCGATCCAGAACTTCGGTGCGATGGACGTGCTGTGCACCGACAAGACCGGCACGTTGACGCTGGACCGGATCGTGCTGGAGCGCCATCTCGACCTCGACGGCGAAGCCTCCGACCAGGCGCTGGAATACGGCTACCTCAACAGCCGGTTCCAGACCGGCCTGAAGAACCTGCTCGACAAGGCGGTGCTGGCGCATCGCGACCTGGAGGCGGCGGCGACGCGCTATCGCGTGGTCGACGAGATCCCGTTCGACTTTCAGCGCCGGCGCATGTCGGTGGTGCTGGCCGACGGTGCGGGCGAGCACCTGCTGATCTGCAAGGGCGCGGTCGAGGAGATGTTGTCGATCTGTGCCTGGGCGCAGACCGGCGGCGTGATCGAGCCGATGACCGGGGAACGCCGCCGCGCGATCAAGGCGATGACGCACAGCCTCAACGAGGACGGCCTGCGCGTGCTGGTGGTGGCCGTGCGGCGACAACCGGCGCAGGCGCATGCCTATGGCGTGGCCGACGAGGAAGGACTGGTGGCGGTCGGCTGCCTGGCCTTCCTCGACCCGCCGAAGGACTCCGCCGCCACGGCGATCCGCGCGCTGCACCAGCACGGCGTGGCGGTAAAGGTGATCACCGGCGACAACGAGGCGGTGACCCGCAAGATCTGCCGCGAGGTCGGGCTCGACGTCGGCGAATCGGTGCAGGGCCGCGACATCGAATCGCTCGATGACGCTGCGCTCGATGCGCTGGTCGCGCGCGTCACCGTGTTCGCCAAGATGTCGCCGCTGCAGAAGGCGCGCGTGGTGCGCTCGCTGCAGCGGCTCGGCCACACGGTGGGCTTCCTCGGCGACGGCATCAACGACGCGCCGGCGCTGCACGATGCCGACGTCGGCATCTCGGTCGACACCGCCACCGACATCGCCAAGGAGTCGGCCGACATCATCCTGCTGGAGAAGAACCTGATGGTGCTGGAGGAGGGCGTGCTCGAAGGCCGCGTCACCTTCGGCAACATCATGAAGTACATCAAGATGACCGCCAGCTCGAACTTCGGCAACGTGTTCAGCGTGCTGGTGGCCAGTGCGTTCCTGCCGTTCCTGCCGATGCTGCCGTTGCAGATCCTGGTGCAGAACCTCTTGTACGACATCTCGCAGCTGTCGATCCCGTTCGACCGCATGGACGAGGAATACCTGAGCAAGCCGCGCAAGTGGGATGCCGGCGACATCGGCCGTTTCATGGCGTGGATCGGCCCGGTCAGTTCGATCTTCGACATCACCACGTTCTGGCTGATGTGGCACTACTTCGGCGCCAACTCGCCGGCGCACCAGTCGCTGTTCCAGTCCGGCTGGTTCATCGAGGGCCTGCTCTCGCAGACCCTGATCGTGCACATGATCCGCACTCGGCGCATCCCGTTCCTGCAGAGCGTGGCCTCCGCGCCGGTGCTCGGCTTGACCCTCGCGATCATCGTGCTCGGCATGCTGATCCCGTTCAGCACGCTCGGCGGCAAGATCGGCATGGTGCCGCTGCCACCGATGTACTTCGCCTGGCTGGCGCTGACCCTGGCCAGCTACTGCGTGCTGACCCAGCTGGTGAAGGTCATCTACATCCGCAGGTACGGGCGTTGGCTCTGATCGCCATCCGCGTCTCTGATTCCGCACCCCGGGTGATTGCGCCGATCGGCGCGGGTCACATCTGGCGGAACAGGTGCAGATACGTGCGGCTCACGGGCAGCACCTCCGCGCGGCCCTTCAGGTGGATGTCCGCGGTCTCGTTTTCGCCACGCAAGACATGGCTGATCGCGCGGAGATTCACCACCACGGAACGGTGCACCTGCACGAAATGCGCAGCATCCAGTTGCGCCACCAGTTCCTTCAGCGGCGTCCGGATCAATCCCCCGGCTGTCTTGCCGTCGTCGCCGCGCCATGCAACCAGGGTGTACTTCTCGTCAGAGCGCAGGAAGTCGATCTGGTCGACCGAAACCAGGCGCAGCGCCTGCCCGACCGAAACGCGGATCCAGCGCAGCGGCGTCAGTGCCGCCTTCTTGCAAAGGTGCGCTTCCAGTTGCTCCAGAAGCGTGCGGGTGTCGGGTACCGGTTGCGCGGCGCGCAATCGTTCCTGCAGACGCGCCACCGTGTCGCTCAGGCGTGCCAGTTCCACCGGCTTCACCAGGTAGTCAAGCGCACCCTGTTCGAAGCCCTGCACAGCGTACTGGTCGAACGCGGTGACGAAGACGAGATGTGCACGGCGATCGATGAAGCGCGCCACCTCCACGCCGGACAGGGCCGGCATATGCACATCGAGAAAGCAGATGTCGGGCCGCAGCGCCTCGAACTGCTCGACGGCCTCGCGGCCGTTGCGCGCCTGGGCGACAACATGCAGTTCGGGCCAGGCCTGCGCAAGCAGCCGCATCAGCTGCTTGCGCAACAGCGGCTCGTCATCGGCGATCAATGCAGTGGGGCGCGAACTGCTCATGCCGGCCTCTCCCGCGCAGGAAACTCGAGTTCGGCGCAGACGCCCTTCGGTTCGAGCGGCAGCAACCGCAACTGCGTATCGCCGCCGAAAGCCAGCTGCAGGCGCTCGCGCAGGTTCGAAAGTCCGGTGCCCAGCCCATCGCCGGCCCGCCCCAGGCCGACGCCGGTGTCGATGACTTCAGCGCGGCAGCGCCCGTCCCTCACGCGCACGCGCACATCGATCCGGCCGCCTTCCTCGCTCGGGTCGATGCCATGCCGTACGGCGTTCTCGACCAGAGTCAGCAACGTCATCGCCGGAAGATGCGATGCCAGGGCCGCTTCATCGGCGTGCAGCGTGAACTGCAGGCGGTCGGGCATGCGCATGTGCATCACTTCCAGATACGCGCGCACCAGCTCGATTTCCTGTGCAAGTGTGGTCATCGGCTCGTGCAGGCGCGGGACCGCCGCACGCAGGTACGCGATCAGGCTGCCGAGCACCGCGGAGGCCTGCGGCGAGCCGGAATCGACCAGCTCGCGCACGTTGGCCAGCGTGTTGAACAGGAAATGCGGCTCGACCTGCGCCTGCAACAGCCGCAGACGGGCTTGCGCGGCATTGCGCTCGTACTCGCTGCGTTCCAGCTCGAAGGCCAGCGCCTGGCGCTGCGCGTGGCCGTTGATGTGCCGGTACAACGCCGTCATGGCGATCCATGGCGTCAGCAGGAGGCCCAGCCCGGTGATCATCGCGAAGCCGGACAGCCGGTCTGCATTGCGCGGCCAGGGCACTGCGTCGCCAAACGTGGTCAGCGAATAGGCGATCGCCACGGCGAACGGCACCGCAATCGCCACGCCTGCGACCTGCAGCACCCAGCGCGCCATCCAGCGCGGCAGGCGCCTGGGCCAGCGCTCGAACAGTCCGAAGACCATCAGCTGGAACAGGCCCAGGAACATCATGCGGACAAACAGCACGGCCCACGGACCCTCCCAACTCGGCAGCAGGAGAACGCTCAGCACCAGGCTCGTCATCAGTACGAGCCGCACGCGTCGCCAGCCCAGCAGGCGGGGGTGCAGACCTCGTGGTTCTAGCGCGGGAGCCGTGGTCGCCATGGACCAACTATAAAGTAGGGTGCGGGTGGATTCGCACTGTGCGACCCGGCTCCGCAGCCCATCGCCGCCGTTCGTCCACGGCGATCGTCAGTCGACCCGCCCAGGCCGTCGTCCATCGCAAACGGCTCGCTTTCGCGCCTTCCCGCGGTCAACGTTTCGCTCGCGAAATCCGGCACGGGAGAGGGGTGGGACATGACGTGGCAGTTGATGGTGCATATCGTTGGCGGAGCCCTGGGTCTGTTGTCCGGAGCCGCGGCCATGATCGCGGCGAAGGGCAGTCTGCCCCATCGCATGGCGGGTCGCGTCTTCTTTGCCTCGATGCTGGTGATGGCGGTCATGGGTGGATATATCGCCGTCCTGGCGGGCGTGCGTGTCTCGGTATTGGCGGCGGTACTGACGGCCTATCTGGTCAGTTCGGGCCGGCTCGCCGCCCGGCGCGCCGACGGCGAGGCCGGCATCCTGGAATGGCTTGTACTGGCCGTCGGGGTTTCGGTTGCCGCCTATGGCCTGCATCTTGGCATCGAGGCCCGGAGCGGCCGCGCAGACGTGCTCGACGGCACGTTCGTCGTTCCCGCGGCGATCTACTTCGTGTTTTCCGGGATCGCCGCCTTCGGTGCCGTCAGCGATGCATGGACGCTCGCGCGTGGCGGCCTGAAACGCCGATCCCGAGTCCTGCAGCACCTCTGGCGAATGTCCGTGGCGCTCTATATCGCGGCCAGCTCGTTTTTCACCGGGCAACAGGACCTCTTCCCGGAGACCTTGCAGGGCTCGTTCCTGCTCCAACTGCCGGAGCTTCTGGTGATCGGCCTGCTTGTCTTCTGGGCGCTGCGGGTCGCGCTGTCGAAGCGGTACCGCGCGCAGAGGCCTGCGAGGGTGGATCAGACAAAGGAAGTGAAATCGCCATCACTCTGAGGAAACGACGGATTCGTGCAACTTCGAAATTCGCCCGAAATGCGCAGGGGAGCGGAACTCGTCAGCCGCCGCTGTCGTCCCCTGCAGGGGCTGGTCGTCCATGCGGTCCTCGCGACTGCCCCAACCATCAGTCCGCCTCGCGATCATCCCCGACCATCGAATGCACGCGCCGCGCCGCGTAACGCCGCGCCACCACCGCGCACACCATCAACTGCAATTGATGGAAGACCATCAGCGGCAGCACCAGCGCGCCGAGGCCGCCGGCCTGGCCGGCGAAGAGGATCTTCGCCATCGGGATGCCGCTGGCCATGCTCTTCTTGGAGCCGCAGAACACGATGGTGATCTCGTCCTCGCGCGAAAAGCCCAGCCGGCGCGCGGCCCAGGTGACGGTCGGCATCACCACCGCCAGCAGCAGCGCGCAGGCGGCCAGGATGGCGAGCAGGGAAGACGGCGGCGTGTCGTGCCACAGGCCTTCGACCACCGCAGCGCTGAAGGCGGTGTAGACCACCAGCAGGATCGTGGCCTGGTCGGTGAAGCCAAGCAGCGGCTTGTGCCGGTCCACGAAAGTGCCGATCCAGCGTCGGGCGAAGTGGCCGAGCGCGAACGGCAGCAACAGCAGCAGCACGATGTCCAGTACGCCATGCCAGGAGACGCCGCTGCCGTGGCTTTCCAGCAGCAATCCCGCCAGCAACGGGGTCAGCACGATGCCGAGGAGGTTGGACGTCGACGCGCTGACCACCGCGGCCGGCACGTTGCCGCCGGCGATCGAGGTGAACGCGATCGACGATTGCACGGTCGACGGCAGCAGGCACACGAACAGCAGGCCCAGGCTCAGCTCTGGCGTCAGCACGGCGTCGCCGAGCGGGCGCAGCGCCAGGCCGAGCAACGGAAACAGCACGAAGGTGCTGGCCAGCACGGTCAGGTGCAACCGCCAGTGCGTCATGCCCTGCACGATCGCTTGGCGCGGCAGCTTGGCGCCGTGCAGGAAGAACAGCAGCGCGATGGCCGCATCGGTGACGAGGTCGAACACGCGTGCCGTTCCGCCCTCGCAGGGCAGCAGCGAGGCCAGCAGCACCGTGCCGAGCAGGGCCAGCGTGAAGTTGTCGGGAACCGCGCGACGCCCAGGAGCGTGGGCGGTAGAAACTTTCGAGGCGAAAAAGTGGCTGCGTGAGAACAGATTCATGACGATTCGCTGGCCCATAGTGGTTCTATGGGCCAAGAAGCGGCGGGAATATGGACCACGCAGGCGCTTTTGCAGCCCGGAAGATTTCTAGCGCCCACGCTCCTGACCATGCAGGCGGTTCAGTCCAGCGTGCAGCGGGCGCGGCGGCGGTGCCGCCACCAGGAGACCAGCAGCACCAGCAGCAGGATGCCCAGCAGCACCCACAGGCTGGCCTGGCCGCGATGCATCCACGTCAGCAACCACTGGTGGTTGTCCGCGCCGACGAAGCCCAGGTAGACCCAGAACGGCACGCTGATCAGCGCGGCGCTGCCGTCGAGCAGCAGGAAGCGCAGGAACGAGACCCGGTGGGTCATGCCGGCGGTGAGATAGATCGTGGTGCGCATGCCGGGCAGGAAGCGCGCGATGAACAGCACGCGGTTGCCGTAGCGGTGGAACTTCTCCTGCACCTTGGCGTAGCGCGCCGGGGTGAGGATGCGCGCCACGAAGCGCCATTGCAGGATGCGCGCGCCGTGGCGGTAGCCGAGCAGGAAGATCGCGCAGTCGCCCAGCAGCACGCCGAACATCGCCAGCGCGACCATCGCGTGCACGTTGGCATAGCCCAGACCGGCGATCACGCCGCCAGCGACCAGGGTGATGTCTTCCGGCAGCGGCAACCCGGCGCCGCAGATCATCAGCGCGATGAAGACCGCCAGGTAGCCGTTCTCGGCAAAGATCGTGACCAGCTGCTGCAGCAGATCCATCAGTGTTTTCGTGCCTTCTGCCGTCGCGTCCCGGTCGCGGCCGTGCATGATCCCACAGCCGCGGCGCCCTTGCGGCGCGCCGGGACAGCATGCCGCACGGCGCGTGCGGCCTCCGGCAGCGCGGCGGCGTTCATGCCGGCGCCGTCGGCGGGGCCACGCGGGCGGCCAGCAGTTCGCGCAGCTCGGCCTTCTCGGCGCTGTCCAGCGCGCCTTCGCGGCTCTTGGCGGTGAGCGCGTCGCGGCGCTGGCGGACGGATTCTTCCTCCATCCGCCGCAGGGCGTCGAAGAACTCGGCGGCCTGCGCCTCCGCTTCGCCCACCACGGTGGCGGCCATCAGTTTCTGCAGCGCCGGGTATTCCGGCCGCTCGGCGAAATGCTCCACCAGCATCGCCGGGTTGATGCCGGGACGCGCGCGCGCCAGGTCGAGCAGTTCGGCCAGGAGCTCCACGCCGGGCTTGTCCAGGCGCAGGAAGCGGTAGGGTTTCTCCACCCGGTCGGCCATCCCCGGCTGGGTCAGCAGCAGCGAGATGGCGCTGCGCACCAGGCTGCGCTGCACCGCCATCGGACGCTGCACCGCGCGATGGGCGGCGGGGTCGGCCTGCAGCATCGCGCGGGCGCCGCTGCGTTTTTCCAGCTCCTGCGCCATCAGGTCGCGGAAGGCGCCGTCAGGCAGCTTCGCGATCAGCGGCCGCGCGCGCTCGGCGAGCCGCGCGCGCCCGTCGAGGCTGGCCATGTCGACATCGCGCGACAGCTCGTTGAAGAAATAGTCCGACAGCGGCATCGCTTCCTTGATGCGCCGTTCGAAGCCGGCCTTGCCTTCCTTGCGCACCAGCGAATCGGGGTCCTCGCCGTCGGGCAGAAACAGGAAATACGCCTGGCGGCCGTCGCGCAGCCGCGGCAGCGCGGATTCCAGCGCCTTCCACGCCGCGGCGCGGCCGGCGCGGTCGCCATCGAAGCAGAACACCACGTCGGGCGCGGCGCGGAACAGCAATTCGGTGTGCTCGGGCGTGGTCGCCGTGCCCAGCGTGGCCACCGCGATCGGCAGGCCGGCCTGGTGCAGCGCGATCACGTCCATGTAGCCCTCGACCACCACGATGCGGGTCAGGTTCGTGTTGGCCTGCTTCACCTGCCACAGCGCGAACAGCTCGCGGCCCTTGTGGAACAGCGTGGTCTCCGGCGAATTGAGGTACTTGGGGGATTGCTCCGAGCTGAGCACCCTCCCGCCGAAGGCGATCACGCGCCCGCGCCGGTCGAGGATCGGGAACATCAGCCGTTCGCGGAAGCGGTCGTACTTGCTGCCGCGTTCGCCGGTGGAAACCATGCCGGCCTCCTCGAGCAGCTCCATGCGGCGCGGGCTGCTGCCCAGCGCCTTGCTCACGCCGTCGTAGCCGGCCGGCGCCCAGCCGAGACGGAAGCGCGCGATGGTATCGGCGTCCAGGCCACGCTTCGTGCAATACGCCTTCGCCTCGACGCTGCCCGGCAGCTGCTGCTGGTACCAGCTGGCGCTGGCGTCGAGCAGGGCGTAGAGATCGGTCTTGTCCTCGCGCGGGCGCTCGTCGCGGCCGCCTTCGCGCGGTACGGTGAGGCCCACGGACTGCGCCAGTTCCTCCACCGCGTCGGGGAACTCCAGCCGGTCGTAGTCCATCAGGAACTTGATCGCGCTGCCGTGCACGCCGCAGCCGAAGCAGTGGAAGAACTGCTTGGCCGGGCTGACGTAGAACGACGGCGTGCGCTCGTTGTGGAACGGGCAGCAGGCGGTCCACTCGCGGCCGGCCTTCTTCAACGGCACGCGCCGCTCGATCACGTCGACGATGTCGACGCGGGCGAGCAGTTCATCGATGAAGCTGTCGGGGATCAGGCCGCGCATAGACCGCCTAGTCTAGTCGGTCGCCGCCGGGGAGGCGCACTGGCGCCGACCGGTGGCATACCGCGAGGCGACCTGGCGCCGGCGCGTGGTCGGGCCGGCTAGAACAGGCTGATCACGCCGACCAGGGCCAGCACTGCGAGCAGGAACAGGATCACGAAGCACGCGAACAGCACCTTGGCGATGGTCGCGGTGGCGCCGGATACGCCGCCGAAGCCGAGCCAGCCGGTGATCAGCGAAATGATGGCGAAGATGATGGCCCACTTCAGCATGCGGTCCTCCGGAAGGCGATGGGGTTTCCGGAGGTTGTAGCGGGATCGGCGTGAAGGCGGCGCATCGCCGACCGGGCGGCGCGTCAGCCGGCCAGGCGGGCCTTGATGCGTGCGGACACCACGCCCATGTCGGCGCGGCCGGCGGCCTTGTCCTTCACCGCGGCCACCACCTTGCCCATGTCCCGCGGCGAGCTGGCGCCGGTGTCGGCGATCGCGGCGGCGATCAGCGCGTCGATCTCGGCTTCGCCCAGCTTGGCGGGCAGGTAGGTTTCGATGACGGCCATCTCGGCGCGCTCCACCTCGGCCAGGTCTTCGCGCTGGGCGGCAACGTACTGACTGACCGAGTCCTTGCGCTGCTTCATCATCTTTTCCAGTACGGCGAGCACCTGGCCATCGTCCAGCTCGATGCGCTCATCCACCTCGCGCTGCTTGATCGCCGCGAGCATCAGCCGGATCACGCCCAGCCGCGGCTTGTCGCCGCCGCGCATGGCGGTCTTCATGTCCTCGGTGAGCTGCTGCTTGAGCGTCATGGCGATGCCTCGTTGGGTGGAATTCCGATTCGTCGGAAACGGCAAAGCCGGCGTTGTCCCTGGGAACAACGCCGGCCATGGCCTATCCGGATGCTTGCGGCGGCAGCGAGAACCCGCGCCTGCCGCATGACTGTTGCCGCTCGACCCGCCGACGCGCGGCGGGGAGGGCGCTCAGTACAGGCGGACCTTGCGCGAAACGTCGCGCGAGAGGCGACGCAGGTGGCGCTTGACGGCGGCAGCGCGCTTGCGCTTGCGCTCCTGGGTCGGCTTCTCGTAGAACTCGCGCTTGCGCGTCTCGGCCAGCACGCCGGCCTTCTCGCAGGTACGCTTGAAACGACGCAGTGCGATCTCGAACGGCTCGTTCTCGCGAACTTTTACGTTGGGCATGGAAACTCCAGGTGGTAATCTGCCCGCCTGTGCGGGACAGTGGAAAGTGGTGAGCCGCGAATTATACCGTGGATAACAAAGATTTTTCAAAGCCGGCCCACCGGCCGGTGCTGGGCATCGAGAGCTCCTGCGACGAGACCGGCGTAGCCATCCTGCGCTGGCAGCCGGATGCCCCGGGGGCGGGCCTGCTGGCCCATACCCTGTACAGCCAGATCAAGTTGCACGCCGATTACGGCGGCGTGGTGCCCGAGCTGGCCAGCCGCGACCACGTGCGCAAGCTGCTGCCGCTGATCCGCGAGGCGCTGGCGCAGGCCGGGCTGGGCGTGCGCGATCTCGGCGGGGTGGCCTACACGGCCGGTCCCGGCCTGGTCGGCGCGCTGCTGGTGGGGGCCTCGGTGGGCCGCGCGCTGGCCTGGGCGCTGGACGTGCCGGCCGTCGCCGTCCACCACATGGAAGGCCACCTGCTGGCCCCGCTGCTGGAGCAGGACCCGCCGCAGCCGCCGTTCGTGGCCTTGCTGGTGTCCGGCGGCCATTCGCTGCTGGTCGAGGTCAAGGCGATCGGCCAGTACACCATCCTGGGCGACACCCTGGACGACGCCGCCGGCGAGGCCTTCGACAAGACCGCCAAGCTGATGGGCCTGCCCTACCCGGGCGGACCGGCGCTGGCGAAACTGGCCGAACAGGGCCGGTCGGGGGTGTTCCGCTTCTCGCGGCCGATGACCGACCGGCCCGGGCTGGATTTCAGCTTCTCCGGCCTGAAGACCCAGGTGCTGCTGGCCTGGCAGAAATCGGACCAGAGCGAGCAGACCCGCGCCGACGTGGCCCGCGCCTTCGAGGAGGCGATCGTGGAGACGCTGCTGATCAAGTGCCGCCGCGCACTGGAGGCCACCGGCACCCGCCGGCTGGTGATCGCCGGCGGGGTGGGCGCCAACCGCAGGCTGCGTGCGGATCTGGCGGCGGCAGGCGAGAAGGACGGCTTCCGCACGTACTTCCCCCGCCTGCAGTTCTGCACCGACAACGGCGCGATGATCGCCCTGGCCGGCGCGATCCGGCTGGCCAGCGGCCAGCAGCAGGACGAAACCGTGCAGGTGCGCCCGCGCTGGGACCTGCAGACGTTGCCGGCTGCCTGAGCTGCCGTAGGGCGGGCACCGCCCGCCGCTCCTGGTCTTGGTACGTCGAAAAGCCGGCGGGCAGTGCCCGCCCTACAAAGCGGTTACGCGCTCACCATTGCGTGCGCCCGGGCAGCAAGCCCTTCAGCTCCGCGTCGGTGAGGTTGCGCCACTGGCCGGGTTTCAGGTGGGCCAGCTTCACGTTGTCGATGCGCACGCGGCGCAATTGGGTCACGCGATAGCCGAACGCCGCCGCCATCAGGCGGATCTGCCGGTTCAGGCCCTGGGTCAGCACGATGGCGAAGCCGAACTTCGCGATCCGGCGCACGCGGCAGCGCTGGGTCAGCTGGCCGTGGATGCGCACGCCCTTGCTCATGCCGGCGATGAACTCGTCGGTGACCGCCTTGTTCACGCCGACCAGGTATTCCTTCTCGTGGTGGTTTTCCGCGCGCAGGATCTCGTTGACGATGTCGCCATTGCTGGTGAGCAGGATCAACCCTTCGGAATCCTTGTCCAGCCGGCCGATCGGGAAGATCCGCTGCGGGTGGTCGACGAAATCCACGATGTTGCCGGCCACGCTCTGGTCGGTGGTGCAGGTGATGCCGACCGGCTTGTTCAGCGCGATGTAGACCGCCTTCTTCGCCGCCGGCGTGGCGGCCAGCACGCGCGCCCGGACGATCTCGCCATCCACGCGCACCTCGTCGCCGTCCAGCGCCTTGGCACCGGTGCCGACCACCTCGCCGTTGATGCTCACGCGGCCGGCGAGCAGCCACTCGTCGGCTTCGCGGCGCGAACACAGGCCGGCTTCGCTGATGTACTTGTTTACGCGCATAAGGCCGGGAATCGGGAATGGGGAATCGGGAATCGGGAATCGGTGAGGTTGGGTGAGGTCGCTCTGATCGGATTTCGTATGGTTTTCGGGCATTGGGCGAGGCGCGTGGCTCACGTTCTGCAGCTTTTACCTATTCTCGATTCCCTATTCCCGATTCTCAGCTCCTCAGCCCCACGCCGCGCCTGAGCAGTTGCAGCGCCGCGATCGACAGCCCGGCGATGAACCCCAGCATCACCGCGAAGGCCCAGCCCACCGACACGTCGCTGATGCCGAGCACGCCGTAGCGGAAGGCGTTGACCATGTACAGGATCGGGTTGGCGTGCGATATCGCGCGCCATGGCTCGCCCAGCATGTCGATCGAGTAGAACACGCCGCCCAGGTAGGTCAGCGGCGTGATCACGAAGGTGGGCACCAGGGCGATGTCGTCGAACTTGCTGGCGAACACTGCGTTGATGAACCCGGCCAGCGCGAAGATCACCGCGCCCAGCAACACCGCGGCCAGCGCGGTCAGCGGGTGCGCCACGTGCAGCGACGTGAAGAACAGCGCGACCACCAGCACCAGCGCGCCGACCACCAGGGCGCGTGCGACCGCGCCGATCACGTAACCGCAGAGGATCGCCCAGTTGGCCATCGGGGCCACCAGCATCTCCTCCACCGAGCGCTGGAACTTCGCGCCGTAGAACGAGCTGGAGATGTTCATGTAGCTGTTGTTGATGACCGACATCATGACCAGGCCGGGCACGATGTACTGCATGTAGCTGAACCCGCCCGCAATCGGGCCGATGCGGCTGCCGATCAGCTTGCCGAAGATGATGAAGTACAGCGTCATCGTGATGACGGGCGGGATCAGCGTCTGGGTCCAGATGCGCAGGATGCGCACGATTTCGCGCCGCGCGACGGTGTACAGCGCGACCAGGTTGGTGGAACTGCTCATGCCGCCTTCTCCCGCTCCGGGGTGCGGCCTTGTTCGACCAGCCGCACGAACAGTTCCTCCAGCCGATTGGTCTTGGTGCGCATCGAATGCACCGTGATGCCGTGGTGGGTGAGTGCGCTGAACAGCGTGTTGAGATCCTGCTTGCGGGCCATCTCGGCCTCCAGGGTGCGCTCGTCGATGCGGCGCAGAGCGATGCCGGCCACGGTCGGCAGCTCGCCCGGCGGTTCGGCCAGGTCGAGCACGAAAGTCTCCACGTCCAGCGTCGCCAGCAGGCGCTTCATGCTGGTGTTCTCGATGATGGTGCCGTGGTCGATGATCGCGATGTTGCGGCACAGCGACTCGGCTTCCTCCAGGTAATGCGTGGTCAGGATCACCGTGGTGCCGGCCGCGTTGATGGCGCTGACGAAGTGCCACATCGAACGGCGGATCTCGATGTCCACGCCGGCGGTGGGCTCGTCCAGGATCAACAGCTTGGGCTCGTTCATCATCGCGCGGGCGATCATCAGGCGCCGCTTCATGCCGCCGGACATCTCGCGCGCCTGATGGAACGCCTTGTCCCACAGGCGCAGCTCCTTGAGGTATTTCTCGGCGCGTTCGGCGGCGAGCCTGCGCGGGATGCCGTAGAAGCCGGCCTCGTTGACGCAGATGTCGAACGGCTTCTCGAACTGGTTGAAGTTGATCTCCTGCGGCACCAGCCCGATCAGCTGCATCGCCGCACTGCGCTCGCGCATGACCGAACGGCCGAACACCAATGCATCGCCGCTGCTGGCGTTGACCAGCGAGGAGAGGATGCCGATCAGGGTCGACTTGCCCGCGCCATTGGGGCCGAGCAGGGCGAAAAAGTCGCCCTGCTGCACGGTGAGGCTGACGCCCTTGAGCGCTTCCACGCCGTTGCGGTAGACCTTGCGCAGATTGTCGACGACCAGCGCGGGGGGCGAATCGTTTTGGGTGAAGGACATGGGCTGCGCCAAGGGGGACAAGCCGCTTATTATACGGGGCTGACCATCACCGTCCGGGCCCGCCCGACGCACACACTGTTTCGGGAAAACCATGGCCGAATCCTTCCAGCTCCGTCTCGTCGACGCCCGCATGCTCGCACCGACGGTGCGCCACCTGGTGTTCGAGCGTGTCGACGGGCAACCGCTGGCGTTCCAGCCGGGCCAGTTCCTGCAGGTGCATTTCCACTACGACGACGGCACGCCGACCAAGCGCAGTTATTCGGTGGGCAGCGTGGGCGACGGCTCCTCGCCCGTGCCGCACATCGAGATCGCGGTGAGCTACGTCGAAGGCGGCGCCGCGACGAAGCTGCTCGGCGAGCTGCCGGTCGGCGGCGTGATCGACGCCAGTGGCCCGTACGGCCGCTTCTGCCTGCAGGAGGCCGACACCCACCCGCGCTACCTGCTGCTGGCCACCGGCACCGGGGTCACCCCGTACCGCGCGATGCTGCCGCAGATCGAGAAACTGCTGGCGGGCGGCAATCGCGAAGTGGTGCTGCTGTACGGCGCCCGCAACGAAACCGAACTGCTCTACGGCGAGGAGTTCGAGGCGTTCGCGCAGCGCCACCCCGGCTTCCTGTTCCACGGCTGCCTCAGCCGCGAGGCCCGCGCCGTGCCGCGCCCCGGCGATCGCGCCGGCCACGTGCAGCACGTGCTGGCCGAACTCGGGCCCAGCGCCGAACGCGACATCGCCTACCTCTGCGGCAACCCCAACATGGTCGATGCCGCCTACGCCGCCCTGCAGGAGTTCGGCCTGCCGGTGAAACAGATCCGCCGCGAGAAGTACATCTCCTCCCGCTGACGTCGCCGACCTTCCCGGTTCACGCCTCTTCCACGCGCGCATCACGCGCGGGGCGGTATGCAGGCGGACATGGAAGCGGCATGGCGTTCTTGCCCGGCTGAAACGTGACGCACATCACAGTTTGCGATGCGCGCCGGCTCCGCCGCTAAAGCCCGTACAAGCGCTGCCGAAAAGCCACTTGAGTCGCCCCGTCACAGGCGGGTTTGCGCAAGAGGTGCAGGGCATGAGGAGTTCGTGGAGCAGCAACGTGGTCGGAGGCGCATGGATGGCGCTGGCTCTGCTGGGCGCCTTCTCGGTGGCCAAGGCCGCCAGTGGGCGCATCTCGTTTTCCGGCGCGGTGGTCGAACCGACCTGTACCGTGCCGGCCCACTACCTTGCCGCCAGCATCGCCGCCCCGGCCGTCGACGCCCGCGCGCCGCTGCGACTCGCCTGCGGCCAGACCGCGACCGATCCAGGGCGGCCGTATTCGCGCGTGGTGCTGGATCTGGATGCGACGCGTGTCGCCGGCGATCGCCTGCTGACCTATTTCACCCGCAACCAGCATGGCGCAACCGCCGCGAAGCTTGTCGTGCACACCTACGAGTGAGGAGGGGTCGGACCCGCCATCCGGCGTTGTCGCGCGTCCTTCAGGGGTAGGTCAACGTATAGGTGGCTGTCGCCGTGACCGACCCCGATGCAAGCGCTCCCGTGGTCCGGTAGTAGCGTGCGACCAGCGGGATTTGCGACGCACCACTGGCCGCGTTGAAGGTGACGGCCGTGCCCAGCGCGACCGGATTGCCGCTGGTTCCCGGCGCGCCGTTCCAGACGATCTGGATACCGACTCCGGTTGCCGTCCCGCTGTTCGACAACACGCCGTTGGGTCGGTTGACCGGGTTGGTCGAGTCCAGCGTGATCGCCAGCTTGGCGTTTGCCGAGCAGGTCAGCGGGATCGCGAAAGGCTTGTCACCCGTGGTCACGCCGGTCCCGCCGGCGAGAGCGCTGGTGGTGACCGTCGGCAGCGGCACGGTCAGGCTTGACGGCACGCTGCAGGCCGGGGCCACGAAAGTCAGCGATCCGGCCAGCACGATGGATGCGTCGACAATGTTGTTGCTGACGGTGCCGGCCTGAAAGTCGGCGAGCGCGCCGGACACCACCGTGCCGTCGGCGATATTGCCGGTCTTCACCAGCTCGACCGTGACGGGGTCCGCTTCAGTCCAGGTGGAGCTGCCGTCCAGGCTCTGGAACGGCCAGGGGCCGATGAGTCCGGGGTAACTGCCCGAAGTCTGGGTGATCCGGAAGCTGATGCCGGTGGTGCCGATCGGGAACAGGTATTGCCCGGCAGCGGGAGTCGCGCCGGCACGGTTCGTCAGGCCCCAGTAGTTCTGGTTGCCGTTGCACTTGAAACTCACCGGTTGGCTGATTCCGGTCAGGCCGGAGGTGTAGAGCGTGGCGCCCACCGGGATGCCGGGATCGTTGACGATGGTCGCCGGGACGCCAACGGAATACGTGCCTGTTGAGTCGCCACGGCTGAAGGAGCAGCCGGCATGCGCGACGGGCGTTGCTGCCAGCAGGGTGCAAGCCAGCAGCAGGAGCCACCGGTTCGGCAATCGGAATGCCCGCGGGATGGAGGTGATGGGACCGTTGCTCATGGGCGGGCCTCTGCAAGCTTTGCTCGAAGGTCGGGTGCGACGCAGGTGGCCTCGATCCGCCGGATTCCCGCAGCCGTGCCGTTCGACTTTGCGAGGTCATAGGGGAGGGTGCACGACTGCGATGCGCCATCATCCGTTTGCCAGTTCACCCGCAGCGAGCCGCTGTCGTTCGGCAATCGCGCCATGATCTGCCCGGCCTGGCCGACCACGCCCACCAGCGTGCCGCGCGCGTCATCCACTTCGGCACCGAACGGCAGCGTGTTGCCGTCGGCCAGGCGGGTCTGGATCAGCACGAAGCGGCCGCTTTCGCTCTTGAACTTGATCAGCACCACCGCGCCGGCGCGCGGCGCGATCTGCGCGCTGGTGTTGTCCAACTGCACGTCCAGCGACAGGCCGGTGGGGTCGATGTCGATGCGGTTGAGCTGGTACGGGGTGAGGTACGGGATCAGCGCATAGCCGTTGTGCCCGATCCTCACGCCCGCGGCGTTGATGACCCGCGCGCCGGCGGCGTCCCGTGCCTCGACGAGGCCCACGGTGTCGCCCAGCGGCTGGCCGAAGGTGACGCCGCCGGGATGCGCGACGATGCCGCCGGCCAGGTTGAACGAGGCCTGCGAATAGCCGCTGCCCGCGCCGACGCCGACGTTGACCTGCACGTGGCTGCCGCGATAGCCGGCGTTGACGCTGCCGCTGGTGCCCACCGAGCCGCTGTCGCGACCGTTGTCGTGGGTGGCGGTGACGCCGTAGTTGAACTGGTCGTTGCTGCCGGCGGTGCCGCTGACGGTGGCCTGCTCCTGCGTGGCGTCGCTGCCGGTGCGGCTCAGCGCGCCGGTGAGGATCGGCGCATGCGCGCCGTTGCCCAGCGGGATCGTGAGGTTGAGCATGAAGCGGTTTTCGCTGCGCCCGAACAGGTTGCGCTCGCGGCTGGCCGAGACGTTGTAGTTCAGCCGGCCCACCGAGTTGTTGTAGCCGACCTGGAACTGGGTGTCGGTGCCACCGCGGTTCCAGTAGTCGCGCGCCGAACCGGTGACGTACAGCGAGCCGCCGGTCGCGCCCAGGCGCTGGCTGAGGTTGATGCTGAAATTGTTGCGCTGGCGATCGACGCCCACGGTGTCCAGCGCGCCGGTGTAGTTGATGCCGGCCAGCGCCGCCTGCTGCTGCGGGGTGAGCAGGCCGGCCACCGGCACGCCGTTGATCAGGATCGGCCGGGCCGGGCCGCTGGCGAACACCGGCAGGCCGCGTTGCGCGTAGTCGCGCGCGCGCGCCGCATCGCGCAAAGTCAGGTAGCCGCTGGTGGAATAGCGATAGGCCGCCACCGACAGCGAGGTGCCGGTGGGCGCCATGATCTTGCTGTAGCTCAGCCGTACGCTCTGGCCGGACATGGTGTCGAGGCCGGGGATGCGCGTGCGCGCGCCGGTGATGTCCATCGCGAACGCGCCGTAGCGGGTGTTCAGCGCGCTGCCCAGCAGCATGGCGCCGTAACCTTCCGAGCCCACCACGCCGGCATAGCCGGTGAGCAGGTTGGTGAAGCCGTGCTGCAGGGTGGCCTGCACCACGTTCGGCTCGTCCTCGATGGTCTGCTCGCGCATCTGCCCCGCCGCGATGCTGAAGCGGTTGACGCCGGGGCGCAGCAGCTGCGGCACCGAGGCGTAGGGCACCGAGAAGCTGTGCACGCGGCCGCTGGCTTCGGTCACGCTGACTTCGAGATCGCCGCCGTAGCCGGTCGCATAGAGGTCGTCGATCACGAACGGGCCGGGCGCGACCGTGGTCTGGTAGATCAGCATGCCGTTCTGGCGCACCACCACCTTGGCGTTGCTGTCGGCCACGCCGCGCACGGTGGGTGCGTAGCCGCGCAGCGACTGCGGTTGCATGCGGTCGTCGGTGGCGATCTGCACGCCGCGCAGGCCGAAGCTGTCGAAGATCTCCCCGCTGGTCCAGGAGTCGCCCACGGTCAGCTGCGCGCGCAGTGCGGTCAGGTCGCGTTGGGCGTAGGTGGCGATATTCTGCCAGTGGTGCGTGGAGCCGGCCGCGCCGGTGCCCGATTGCCAGTCCAGCGTCGAGTCGTGGCGGACCCGCCAGGCGCCCAAGTTGATGCCGGCATCCAGGCCCAGGTAGGTCGAGGTCTGGTGCAGGCCGCCGGCGCTGGTGCGGTAGCTGTTCAAGTTGTAGTTGAGCAGGCCCGCGGTCACGCCTTCGTCCCAGTACTGCGGGTCGACATAACCGCGCGCCACGCGGCCCAGGAACGCCTGCGGCACGCTGGCGTCCAGTCGCAGGTCGCCGAGGTCGAAGCCGAGGCTGGCGCCCGGGATCACGCGCGTGATGTCGACGCAGGCGGCAGGGTCGGCCATTTCCGCAAGCAGCGCGTCGGAGAGATCGGCCGGGTGCAGACCCAGGGTGTCCAGCAGCGCCGGGGTCACGCAGGGCGTGGCGCTGGCGTCGGGCGAGGGCGCGGCCAGGCGCACGTCGCGGCGGCCGACCGGCGCGTCGTTGAGGTAGATGTCGACGCTGTAGTTTCCGGCAGGCACGAAATTGCCGCGTTCGAAGCGCGACAGGTCGGTGGTGTTCTGGCCCGCGCCGGCGAGCATGCTGCGGTCGAAGTTGGCATCCGCCGCGTCGGCCGCGGCGCCGGCGTCGGCGTTGGCCGCGGCAGCGTGGGCGGCACCGGCGGCGGTGGCCAGCGCCAGCAGGATCGACAACGCCAGCCGACGGCTGGCGACTGCGCGCGCGCAGGGCGTCGATGCGCGGGCGCGTGCGCGCTTCACGGCGTGATCGTGCCCTGGTTGGCGTCGGCGGCGCCGAAGTCGTTGATCGTGGTGAACGCGACGGCGGTGCCGGCGGCAGGGGCCGGTGCGCCTTCGGCAAGCGGCAGGCGCAAGGTCGACAGCGGCGCGACCATGCCCGCGTCGGTCGCCAACGCCGCCTTGCCGGCACTCAGCGACACCTTGCTGAACGTGACGTGGTAAGGCGTCGGGTTGTGCGCCACCAGCGCATGGCCGTCGCTGGCCACCGACCAGGTGATCTGCGAGGCGGCGGTCAGCGGGTTGCCGGCCAGGCCGGCCGGGCGGAAGAACAGCTTCAGCCGCGACCGCACGGCGAACTGCAAGGTGTTCTGCGTCTCGCCATTGACGGTGCCGGGCTTGGGCGGGATCTCGAGCACGTTCAGCCAGAACAGCGACTCGCGATCCGTCGGCAGCGGCTGGCTGGTGTAGACGATGCGCAGGCTCTGGCCCTTGCCGGCGTTCATGCGGAACAGCGGCGGCGTGATCAGGAACGGCACGCGCGCGGTATCGGGGGTGGAATCGGGATTGCCGGCGTCGATCCAGGCTTCGACCAGGGCTGGTTGCTGGCCGTTGTTGTTCAGGCGCACGGTGACTTCGCCACTGGCGGCCGGGAACACCACGCGGGTGCCGCCGATCACGACGCTGGCGTCGGCCGCGCCACTGACAGCCGTCAGGGCGATCAGCATGGCGCCAAGGGCGAGCAGGTTCTTCATCGGAGGGTTCCCGGGACGGTGGAGCGGTAGTGGCGGCTGGCAAAAAAACGGCGCGCTGCAGCCGCCATGGCGACTGCGGCGCGCCGATGTCGCGCTTACTGGTAGCTCAGGGTGAAGTTGACGGTCGAGGCGACCAGGCCGGCGGTGGCCGCGGCGCTGGCGGCGACGTAGCGGGCGTTCATGGCCACGCTGCCGCTGCCGCTGGTGACGTTGATCACCGGAGCATTGGCGCCGCTGGACGCGTTGATCAGGGAGGCGCCATTGAGCAACTGGATCTGCACGTTGGAGCCGCCGACGACGGTGTTCTTCAGGTTGCCGGTGCCGGCGTCGATGTTGCTGCCGCTGAAGCTCATCGCGGCGGTGGTGGTGTTGGTGTCGCAGCCGGTCAGCGCAACGGTAAACGGCGTGGTGCCGGCGGTGGCGCCCACGGTGCCCAGGCTGGCGGTCATCACGGTGGGCAGCGCCACGGTGGCGCCGCCATTGACGGCGACGGTGCAGGTGTCGGACAGAACCTTGCCGGAGATGGTGATGGTGCCGGTGTTGGCTGCCTGGGCGGTCGGCGCGAAGGCGGTGGCGGCGATCACGGCGACCAGTGCGGTGGAAAGCAGAGTCTTGTTCATGGTGTTCCTCGTTGGATGGATGGTTTCGGGATCTCGGCATCGCCGCACGAGGAAAGGCCCGTTGGCGGCAAGGCATCTGGTAAACCGGCGGGTTCTGGCTAAATTCATTCCCCCCGGATGAAATGCAGACCACGATCTACCGTGGCTTGCGGTGGCTAAAGCAACCGGCATGCCAATCATCCTGATCGTCCGGATTCCCCCTCGCCGCCACGACCTGCCATGTGGCTTTTCTGCCGTGGGGCAAAAAATTGGCAGCGTTTGTCGGCGTTCCCCTACAGATTGCGTCACATAAAGTGCGAACTGCGTCACAAATTGTACTGATATATGAAGCTTGAGCAACCGCACCTCGTCTGATTGCTTAGCTTTGGTCAAGTAAACTTGACGCTACTGGGCCGGCCCGATAGCTTCGCGGCGGGAAGATTGCCCGCGCGTCCGGAGCCCGCCGTGAACCCCTTTCGCCAGCGGCGAATCCCTCTCTCGCCGTTGCGCCCGCGGCTGCGAACAGCCGGAAAACCGGTCACGCCGGCATCCGCCTTGCCTTTTCTCGCGGTTGATCCGACGGCCCGCTTCGTCGTGAGCAGGCGCCTCGCCTCTTTGCGAAAAATGCCGGGCAACAAGCCCGCCCCGCAGCAGGGCCGATCGACATCGGAGTCCCGCCGATGAACAACTGCCTGCGCGAGTTGCGCGGCGAACAGGCATGGTCGCAGGCCGAGCTGGCCGAGCGCCTGGACGTGTCGCGGCAGACAGTGAACGCGATCGAGACCGGCAAGTACGACCCCAGCCTGCCGCTGGCATTCAAGATCGCGCGCCTGTTCGGACGGCCGATCGAGTCGATCTTCTTCCCTGGCGTGGATCCCGGCGGGCCGGGGTGAGCGCGGAGCAGGCCGGCCGGATCAGCGCGGCGGCGCGGTCAACTCGCGCGCATCCAGGCTGCCGTCATGGTTGCGGTCCAGCCGATGGAACTGGCGGCGCAGGTTGTCCTGGAATGCCGGGAGCGAAATCGGCTCGCCGCGGCGGCCCGGCAACTCGTCGGTTTCCAGCACGCCGTCGCCGTTGGCATCCATCTGCGCGAAGCCGCGGCTCATGTACTGGACGTATTCGGCGACGCTGACCTTGCCGTCGCCGTCGCGATCGAAGAACCCCAGGTAGGCGACGCGTGAATCCTGCGCGTGCGCAAGGGCTGCCAGCCACAGCAGCGGCACGGCGCACCAGCGGGGGTGCATGTTCAGCGGGCGCTGCCGTGGATGCCGATGAACTGCAGGAACTCGTTGCGCGTGCGCACATCGTCGCGGAAGCTGCCCAGCATCTGGCTGGTCACCATCGACACGCCGCGCTTGTGCACGCCGCGGGTGGTCATGCACTGGTGGCTGGCGTCGATCACCACCGCCACGCCGCTGGGCTGCAGGGTTTCCTGGATGCAATGGGCGATCTGCGCGGTGAGTTTCTCCTGCACCTGCAGGCGGCGTGCGAAGCCGTCGACCACGCGGGCCAGCTTGCTGATGCCGACCACGCGGTTGGTCGGCATGTAGCCGACGTGGGCGCGGCCGATGATCGGCGCCAAGTGGTGCTCGCAATGGCTCTCGAACTGGATGTCGCGCAGCACCACCATCTGGTCGTAGCCGGCCACTTCCTCGAAGGTGCGCCGCAGGAACTCCGCCGGGTCCGATTCGTAGCCCGAGAACCAGTCCCGGTAGGCCTTGGTCACCCGCTTGGGCGTGTCCAGCAGGCCCTCCCGCGTGGGGTCGTCGCCGGCCCAGCGCAGCAGGATACGCACCGCGTCCTCGGCCTGCTGCTGACTGACTTCCTGGGAATGATGCTCTTCGTTCATGCGGGGGCCTCGGGATGGCTGATTTGCCAGTTTAACGTTCCCAACCTGATGACGTCTGTGTCGCCGGGGTTCCCGCGCGGGGAGGCCATTGTCCGTCTGACAAGACATGATGTAATGTATAACATACATAACGTCCGATGGAGATGACACCATGTCGCGCAACCTGCGCTACTTCGTCCTGGTTCCGCTGTCCGTGGCGGCGTTCTACGTGCTGTTCGTGCTGCCCGACGTGGATCTGGGCTGGCCCGGCGGGCTGGCCGTGCTTGGTGGCGCCTGGCTGGTCTGGTACCTGCTCTGGGCCACGCTCCAGGAATCCGCCGCGATGGCGGCCCGGGACGAGTCGGCGGCACCGGTGTCGCCGGGCGAGCAGCGGGCCTGGATCGGCCTGGTCTTCACCGCGGCCATCGGCGCCTACTACCTCCTGCGCGGTTCGCAGATGGTGGCTGCGGATGGGTCGATGGCGCCGGAGGCCTCGGCGATCGGCCGGCACATCGGCATGCTGGTGGTCGGCTGGCTGGTGGTGATGCAGTTGCTGCGGCATCGCTGGCGCGACACGGTGGAACAGGACGAGCGCGATCGCCAGATCGAGGCGCGCGCCTGCGGTTGGGCGCGGGTCGGCTTGTCGGTGTTCGTGATCGGCCTGGCCGTGATGTTCGCGTTCTCGCCGCTGGAACGCCTCGCCTGGGCCCGGCCGATGGCGGTCGCCAACGTGCTGATCGTCGGCCTGATGGCGTCGTGCCTGCTGGAATACCTGGCTACCGGCATGGCCTACTGGCACGACCGGCGCAGCGCATGAGCGGCACGCCGATCGACAACAGCATCCGCAAGCTGCGCTTCGAGCATGGCGAAATGACCCAGCAGGCGCTGGCCGATGCCTGCGGGATCACGCGGCAGACGGTGATCGCGCTGGAAGGCGGCAAATACGCGCCGTCGCTGGAGCTGGCCTTCCGTATTGCCCATGCGTTCGGCGTGGGGGTGGAGGACGTGTTCCGCTGGCGACGCTGAGGTTCAGTCGGCCGTCGGTTCGTCGCCGTCCTCCGTGGCGGGGGCGGTATCGAGAAGTTGCTGGCTGACTTCGCCGGGCAGTGTTTCGACGCCGCGCAGCCTGCGTTCGATCGCGCGCGTGCGCACGCCGGTCGCATCGATCTGGTTGCTGGCCTGGTCCAGATTCTTCTTGACCTTGTCCAGCACGGCACCGAACTTGCCGAACTCGGTCTTGACCGCACCCAGCAGCTGCCACACCTCGCTGCTGCGCTTCTCGATCGCCAGCGTGCGGAAACCGGCCTTGAGGCTGGTCAGGATCGCCGCCAGCGTGGTCGGTCCGGCCACGGTGATGTGGTGTTCGCGCTGCAGCGACTCGAACAGGCCCGGCCGCCGCAGCACTTCGGCGAACAGGCCTTCGGTCGGCAGGAACAGGATGGCGAAATCCACCGTATGCGGCGGCACCACGTATTTGCTGCGGATGCGCTTGGCCTCCTCGCGCACGCGCCGTTCCAGCGCGTTGGCGGCATCGGCGGCGGCCGCGGCATTGGCGTTCTCGTGAGCTTCCTGCAGGCGCTGGTAGTCCTCGAGCGGAAACTTCGCGTCGATCGGCAACCACAGCGCGGCGCCATCGACGCCGTTGGGCATGTGGATGGCGTACTCCACCCGCGCGTCTGAGTTGGGTGCGACGGCCACGTTGACCGCGTACTGGTCGGGCGTCAGCAGCTGTTCGAGCAGCGCGCCGAGCTGGGTCTCGCCCAGCACGCCGCGGGTCTTCACGTTGCCCAGCACGCGCTTGAGGTCGCCCACGCCGACGGCCAGGCCCTGCATCTCGCCAAGGCCGCGCTGCACGGCCTCCAGTCGTTCGGAGACCAGCTTGAACGATTCGCCGAGGCGATTTTCCAGCGTGGCGTGCAGCTTCTCGTCCACGGTGGCGCGCATCTGCTCCAGCTTGGCCGCGTTGTCCTGCTGGATCGCGCCGAGCTTGGCCTCCAGCGTGGCGCGCACCTCGCCCATGCGCTTCTCGTGTTCGGCGCTGAGTGCGGCGAGGCGCTGCTGCTGCTGTTCGCCGAAGCGGTTGAGCGCGAGCGTGGTCTCCGCGCGGCTCTTGCGCGCGTCCTCCGCGAGTTGCTGCGCCAGGGTCTGCAGACCCTGGCTGGTGCCGTCGGTGAGCGCAGCCAGGCGCTGGCCGAAGCCCTCGATGCGCTCGGCCTGCTGCTGCGACATGCCGCCGAGCTGCTCCCCCACATGGCCGCGGAAACGGTCGAAACCCTGTTGCAACTCCTCCCGACCGGCGCGTTGCTCCTCGCGCAGGGTGCGCTCGACCCGGGCACTGTCGTCCTTCAGCGCATCCAGTTTGGCGCTCACGCCCGCGCCGTCGCGGCCGCGCAGCACCGTGACGAGCTGCAACAGCAGCACCAGCACAAGCAGGATGACGAGGACGATCTGCAGGATCTCGTTGAGTGGCATGGAACGTTTCCCGGGTTCGATGCATCCAGTGTACGTCGAGCCGTCTCATGGCCTGCGCCGGCGTTTCACGCTGGAATGGCGGGCGTGGTGCATGATGGGCGGAGTGCTTGTTCAAGGAGAAGGTCATGGAACATGTCCACGATTACCTGATCATCGGCGCAGGCATGGCCGCCGATGCGGCCGCCAAGGCGATCCGCGAGGTCGATCCGGCGGCCGACGTCGGCCTGGTCGGCGACGAGACCTCTGCGCCGTACCAGCGCCCGCCGCTCAGCAAGGGGCTGTGGAAGGGCGACAAGTCGCCCGCCGACGTCGACCTGGCCACCGCGGCCAGCGGCGCCACCCTGCATCTCGGCCGGCGGATCGAATCGCTCGACCGCGCCACCCGCGTCGCGCGCGACGACCGCGGCGACACCTACCGCTATCGCCGCCTGCTGCTGGCCACCGGTGCCACGCCGCGGCAGCTGCCGTTCGAGGGCGGCAAGCGGCTGATCCATTACCGCACGCTGGCGGATTACCAGGCGCTGCACGGTTTCGCGCAGCCCGGCGCGTACATCGCGGTGATCGGCGGCGGCTTCATCGGCTGCGAACTGGCTGCCTCGCTGGCCGCGCTGGGTTGCAAGGTCAGCCTGCTGTTTCCCGGCGAGCTGCTGGGGGCAGGACGTTATCCCGAGGGACTGGCGCGTTTCATCACCGACTACTTTGCGCGCCATGGCGTGGACGTGCGACCCGGCGCGCAGGTCACCGGCAGCAATCCCACGGATGGCGGCGTGGAGCTGAGCCTGTCCGACGGCACGTTGCTGCGCGTGGAGGCCGCCGTGGCCGGCATCGGCGTGACGCCGAACGTCGCGCTGGCCGAACAGGCGGGGCTGGCGGTGGACAACGGCATCCTGGTCGATGCGCAGCTGCGCACCAGCGATCCGGACATCTGGGCCGCCGGCGACGTGGCCAATTTCCACAGCGTGAGCCTGGATCGCCGGATGCGCGTGGAGCACGAGGACGCCGCCGTCGGCATGGGCCGGCTCGCCGGCCGCGCGATGGCCGGGATCGCGGATGAGTACGTCACCCAGCCGTTCTTCTACTCCGACCTGTTCGACCTGGGTTACGAGGCGGTGGGCCTGCTCGATACGCGGCTGGAAGTGGTCGAGGACTGGCGCGAACCGAACCGCGAAGGCGTGGTGTATTACCTCGACGGTGGGCGCGTGCGCGGCGTGCTGCTGTGGAACACGTGGGACCAGGTGGACGCGGCGCGCGCGCTGATCGCCGAGCCCGGCCCGTTCGACGCCGCCTCGTTGCGCGGCCGGCTGCCGCGCAAATCCTGACCCGCGCCGCGTTGTTGCAGAAAAAAGCCGGAATCCCTCAATCCACCCGGCAGAACACCGCCTTCAGGTAGCGCCCTTCCGGCACGTCGGTGCGGAACGGGTGGTCGGCGCCGGCGCCGCGCACTTCCAGCACCTGGATCGTGCGGCCGGCGTTGAGCGCCACCCGGCGCAGCATCTCCAGGAACTCGCCTTCGCCGACCAGGCCGGTGCACGAGCAGGTCAGCAGCAGGCCGCCGGACGGGATGATGTCCAGCGCCATGCGGTTCATCGCGAAGTACTTCTTCAGCGCGTCCATCACCTTGCTGCGGTCGCGGGTGAGCTTGGCCGGGTCGAGGATCACCGCGTCGTACTTCTCGCCGCGCGCGACGGCGGCGCGCACCCAGTCGAAGATGTCGGATTGCTCGAACGTCACCGCGACCTGGTTCGCTTCCGCATTCGCGCGGGCGACTTCCAGGATGCCCGCGTCCAGGTCCACGCCGACCGCCTCGCGCGCACCGCAGGCCATCGCGTGCACGGCGAAGCCGCCGGCGTTGCAGCACAGGTCGAGCACGCGGCGGCCTTTCGCCAGCTCGGCGAAGCGCTTGCGGTTGTCGCGCTGGTCGGCGAAGAAGCCGGTCTTGTGGCCGAGCCCCGGCGCGGCGTGGAAGCGCAGGCCGTGTTCGTGCACCTCGAACGGCGCCGGCACCTCGGGGCTGCGACAGTCGAACGACTCCTGCTTCTGCACGTGCGACTCGGCGAACCAGTACAGCTGCGCGCCGGGGAAGTGGGTGAGCAGGGCGGCGTGGATCGCTTCGCGAAAACGCCACATGCCGGCAGCGAAGTATTCGATGACGATGACGTTGGCGTAGCGATCGACGATCAGGCCGGAAAGGTCGTCGCCTTCGCTGTGCACCACGCGCCAGGCATCGCTGACCTCGTCGAGCTGCAGCCACTGGCGGCGCAGCTGCACCGCGCGGGCGATGCGCGCGGCGATCCAGTCGGCGTCGATCACGGCATCCGGATGCGTGTCCAGCAGGCGAAGGGCAATGCGCGCATGGCCGTTCCAGAATGCACGGCCGACGAAACGCCCCTTCGCATCCTGCACCTCGACCACGCTGCCCGGCGGCAGCTTTGACTCGGGCTTGTGCAGCTGCGCCGACCATACCCACGGGTGGCCGGGAGCACGATCGGATTTCAGGCGGATGACGGGAAGCGCTGCGGGCGTATTCATCCGCGCATGATAGCCGCTGGCCGGGTCCCTCTTCGGAGCGTAGGGCGGGCACTGCCCGCCGCTTTGGGGGAAAGACCGGCGGGCGGTGCCCGCCCTACTCCCGTGCGTCAGCGCAGGCGCAGCACCAGCCAGGAGAGCAGGGCGAGCAGATTGACGCCCACGCGCGACACCGACGGGCCGGCGACCGCGAGCACGAAACCCTGGCTGCCGAGGTGCCAGTCCAGTCCCAGCCGCGGCGCGGCCTGCAGGGTGGCAAACACGTTGATGAAGGCGCCGCAGTGCAGGCCGTAGCTGAACACCGGCAGGGCGATCAGTGGCAATTGCAGCAACTGCGCCCAGCGCGACAGCCGCACGCCATGCTCGGTGCCGGCCACCAGCTGGACGCCGGCGGCGAGCACGAAACCGTACAGCACCAGGCCGATCAGGGCGATCACGCCGTCATGCGCGCCGAACGGCAACAGCCGCCGCAGCATCGCCGCCACGCCGTACAGGCCGCCGGCGATTTCGAGGACGCCGATCAGGCGGAACAAGGTGGTGCGCATGCAAGAAACTCCTGAAAGCAAGTCGGTGGATTGTAGGAGCCCGCTCGCGGGCGATGTTCCTGCTGCATCCCGAATCCGGGAACCGCATCGCCCGCGAGCGGGCGCCTACGAGGGGGCGCCGAGCTCGTCGGCCAGTTCATGCAGGTCGGCGACGTGCTGGTCCCACCAGCGCGATTCGGCGACGAAGGGGAACGCGGCAGGAAACGCCGGATCGTGCCAGCGTGCGGCGATCCAGCCGGCGTAGTGCAGCTGGCGCATCGCGCGCAGTGCCGGGATCAGCGCCAGTTCGCCGTCGTCGAAATCGCGGAACTGGCGGTAGCCTTCGAGCACGGCATCCATCGCGCGCTCGTCGTTGGCCAGCATCCACAAGTCCTGCACCGCCGGGCCGGTGCGGGCGTCGTCGAGGTCGACGAAATGCGGTCCGGCGTCGGTCCACAGCACGTTGCCGGGGTGGCAGTCGCCGTGCAGGCGCAGCTGGCGCACCGGGCCGACCGCCTCCAGGCGCGCGGCGATGGCGGCATCCAGGCGAGTCGCTGCCGCGCGGTAGTTCCCCTGCAGCGAGGTCGGCAGCAGCGACGAGTCGAGCACCGCGCACAGCGGCTGCTGCACCATGGTGTCGCGATCGAGCCGGCCGCGGTGGACGAACGGCGCACGCGCGCCCACCACGTGCATGCGCGCGATCAACCGGCCCAGCCACTGCAGCTGGTCGACGGCTTCCAGTTCGGGGGCGCGGCCGCCGCGGCGCGGCGTCAGCGCGTAACGGAAGCCGCCGTGCAGCAGCAGGGTGCGGCCGTCGAATGCCAACGGCGCGACCACCGGCAATTCGGCCTCGGCCAGCTCCTGCGCGAACGTGTGCTCCTCGATGATCGCCGCATCGCTCCAGCGGCCGGGCCGGTAGAACTTCGCGATCACCGGCGGCGAGTCTTCCAGGCCCACCTGCCAGACCCGGTTCTCGTAACTGTTCAGCGCTAGCAGGCGTCCGTCCGGCCACAACCCGCAGGCGCTCACGGCATCGAGCACCAGGTCGGGGGTGAGGCTGGCGTAGGGCGCGTCGGCGGTCATGTCGGCGGGAGTGCCGATCTCACCGGTGCGCACCGGTCGTCATTCCCGCGAAAGCGGGAATCCATGGGTTCACGAGGTAAAAGACAGCGGATGACCAGACATTCGTCTGTTGAAAAAGCGTCTCCCGCTCTCGCGGGAATGACGATGCTCCAATGAGAGTCATCGGGAGCAGGTCGCATTATCTGGTGCCCATGCCGCGCGCGGCGATCACCGCCATGGTGATGCGCGAGATGCACACCAGCGCGCCGTCCTCGTTCTCGATGCGGATCTCCCACACCTGGGTGGTGCGGCCGATGTGCAGCACCCTGGCGGTGCCGGTGACGGTGCCCGAGCGCACGCCGCGGATGTGGTTGGCGTTGATGTCCAGGCCCACCGCCAGCTCCTGGTCCGGGTCCAGCGTAAGCATCGCCGCGGTGCTGCCCAGGGTCTCGGCCAGCGCCACCGAGGCGCCGCCGTGCAGCAGGCCGTAGGGCTGGTGGGTGCGCGCGTCGACCGGCATGGTGCCTTGCAGCCAGTCGTCGCCGACCGCGGTGATGCGGATGCCCAGCGTCTCCATCATCGTGTTGGCGCTCCAGCCGTTGAGGCGGGCCAGGTCGGTGGGTTGTTTCCAGAGGCTCATCGTCGATTCCCGTGCGGCGAGCCCGCATTGTTGTCTGTCGCGTTCACGGCGACAATGCTGCCGGTGCCCATCGTTACCCTGAAATCCTCCGGCCGGCAGTTCCCCGTGGCCATCGGCGAGACCGTGCTGGAAGCGGCGCAGCGCGCGGGCGTGGCGTTGCCGTATTCCTGCCGCGCCGGCGTCTGCGGCAGTTGCAAGGCCACCGTGCTGCAGGGGCGCTGCGAATACCCGCGCAACCCGCCGCTGGCGCTGAGCGCCGATGCGGTGGCCCATCACGCGGTGCTCTTGTGCCAGGCCGTGCCGGTCACCGACCTGCTGCTGGAAGCGCGCGAAGTGCCCTCGGTGGAGGACATCGTGCGGCGCCAGCTGGGGGTGGAAGTGGTCGACAAGTGGCGCCTGGCCCCCGACGTGATCGGCGTGCGCCTGCGCCCCGAACGCGGCGAACGGCGCCTGCGCCGGCTGCCCGGCCAGTATTTGGACGTGGTGCTTGAAGACGGCCGGCATCGGCCGTTCTCGATCGCCAACCGGCCGCAGCCGGACGGCAGCCTCGAACTGCACGTTCGTCACGTCGCCGGCGGCGGCTTCACTTCATGGGTCAACGATGCCCTGCAGGTCGGCGACCGCCTGCGCGTGGAGGGGCCGCTGGGCACCTTCGTGCCGCGCGAGGATTCCGAACGGCCGATGATCTTCATGGCCGGCGGTACCGGCTTCGCGCCGGTCAAGGCAATCATCGAGCACTTCATCGCGCTGGGCACGCGCCGCCCGATCCGGCTCTACTGGGGCGCACGCAGCGCCGACGAGTTGTACCTGCGCGAGCTGGCCGCGCAGTGGGCGCGTGACGTGCCCGGCCTCGACTTCCATCCGGTGGTGTCCGACGCCGCGCGCGCTGACGGCCTGCGCACGGGCCTCGTGCATGAGGCAGTGCTGGCCGACTGGCCCGACCTGTCGGGTCACGACCTCTACATGAGCGGCCCGCCGGCGATGATCGACGCTGCGCACCCGAGCTTCCTCGCCGCCGGCCTGCCGGAGGATCGGCTCTACTACGACTCGTTCGAATACGCGCCCGACGTGCTGGCGCAGATCATCGCCAGCCGCGCCGGCATCCATGATGGCTAGAAGCGGGTGAAGAGGAGTGAGAAAAGAGAGGACAACCCCGCTTTCTCTCACTTCTCACTCCTCTCCACTTGCTCCTGCTACTTGTTGCCTTTGGCCACCGGCAACTGCGCCGCGTGCCAGGCCAGCACGCCGCCGCCGAGGGTGTGCACGTGCTCGAAGCCGGCCTTGAGCAGGCGCTGCGCGGCCTTGGCCGCATTGCCGCGACCGTCCTTGTCCATCAGCACGACCGGCAGGGACTTCGCGGCGGCGAGATCCTTCTTTTCCGGGTCGAACTGGCTCATCGCCACGTGCTTCGCACCGGGCACGTGCATCTTCTCGAAGTCCGCCAGCGCGGACAGGTCGATCAGCAGCGGATTCTCGCGGTTGATCAGGCCGGTGAGCGCGGCCGGGCTCAGTTCCTTGATCTTGCTGAACATGATCCGCGCCTGGATGACCAGCAAGGCCACCAGCAGGATCACGAACAGCACCGACAGGGCGACATGGTTGCCGACAAAGGCAGGCAGCTGGTGCAGGAAATCGTTCATCGTCAGTCCATCGGCGCGCCGCGCGGCGCCGGTTCGGGTAAACCCGCGATTATACGGGTTGCGTGCGGCAGCCGGCGCCTGCGCTCATTCGCGGGTGATGTCCGGCAGCCCGCTGGTCAGCCACCAATGCCTGGTCTGCTCGTCGTAATGCCAGGTCTGGCGGTCGATCACGCTGCGCTCGGCCTGGGTGTGGATGTTGACCACGCTGATCCGCACCGTCTGCTGCACCTCGGTCGGGCCGAGCGGCACCGGGCCGCTGCCGTCGTCGTACTCGGTGACGCGCACCTGCTTGTAGCGCGCGCGGTCCAGTTCGCTCAGCGGGTGTTCGGCACGGATCTTCGGGTCGATGAACTGCGCGGCACTGGCGAAATCGCCCCAGCGCAGCGTGCCGGCATAGGCCGACAAGGTGGTGGTCAGCGAGCGGCTGCGTTCCTGCGTGGCGCAGGCGGCCAGCAGCAGGAGCGACAACACCAGCAGGAGCTGCGGGATACGGCGCATGGGTGGTTCTCCTTGGCGGTGGCCGGGCCATTCTGCCTCATTCAAGCCGGCAGGGTCGGCTCGCGCCGCTTGGCCACGAAACGCGCCGCCAGTGTGGCCGCGGGCTGGCCGTCGGTGCCGGGAACGATGCATTCGACCGCGATGCGGGCACGTCCGCGCGCGGCCAGCGTGTCGAAGAAGGTGTCCCACCGTGCGTCGGGCGCGAGCCGCGCCTCGCTGCAGAAGTCCTGCCACAGCGGCGCGAGGTAGCGCACGCCGGATTCGGCGACGAACACGTCGCAGTCGATGCCGCGCCGGCGCAGCGCCAGTTCAACCAGTGCCCAGCCGCTCAGCGTCATCAGGCTGACCAGGCTGCCGCCGAACGCGCAGCCCTTGTCGTTGACGTTCGGCGGCAACGGCGCGCACAGACTCAGCATGTCGGCGTCGTGGTGCTGCAATCGCAGGTCCATTGCGCGGGCCAGCGGGATTTCGTCGCGGATGAACCGGATCAGGCGCTGCGCGTCATCGTTGTCGGAAAGGGTATCCACGTGGCTCGATGAGGTGGGGGAAAACTCCACAGTGTAGGGCCGCCGCTACACTGCAGCCATGCCGGACCATCGACCCGACACGCGAACGCACCCGCAGGCACTGACGAGAGTCGGCGCCTTGCGCGCCCGGGTGCTCGTCATCACCCGCCCGGTGGGCACCGCTGCGGCCTTGTCGCGTCGCGTGCGCGCGCTCGGTGGCGTGCCGTTGTCGCTGCCCGGCCTGGCGCTGCGCGCAGCGGACGATCCGGCGGCCGTGCGTGCGCAGCTGCGCGAGGCGCTCGCCGACGAACTGGTGATCTTCACCAGCCCCGCGGCCGTGCATCACGCAGCGGCGCTCGTTGCGCTGCGCACGCGGTCGACCGTGCTGGCGGTGGGGCAGGGCACTGCGCGTGCGCTGCGCCGGCATGGGGTGAAGCAGCCGCTGTGTCCTGACCAGCAGGACAGCGAAGGCCTGCTCGCGCATCCGGCATTGCAGGCATTGCGCGATCGCCGCGTGGCGCTGATCGGCGCGCCGGGTGGCCGCGGCGTGCTGCGCCGCGAACTCGCCGCACGCGGTGCATGCCTGCGCGAAGTGCAGGTCTATCGTCGCGTGCCGCCGCGGCTCGATCGCCGCCACACCGCGGCGCTGCAGGTACTGCCGCGTTCGGCGCGCGTGCTGCTGTCCAGCCAGGAGGCGCTGCACAACCTCTGCAGCTTGCTGCCCCCGCCGGCGCGGCAGCGCCTGTGTGCCGCCACCGCCGTGGTGAGCAGCGAACGGCTGGCCGCGGCCGCGCGTGCGGCCGGGTTTCGTCGCGTCGTGCAGGCGGCCTCGGCGCTGGCCGACGACATGCTGGCCGCTGCCGCGCGTTGAGGCGCTCTTCACGCGCAGGCGCTACGAACGCAGGCGTATGGCCTGCTAGCATGCGAGCCATGAGCCAGCCAGATGAACCCACCGAGCCGCTCGCCGCGGCAGCCAGGACCCCGGCCTCGTCGCGGGACGTGCAGCCCGATCCGGTGATCGTCGACCCGCCGCGCTCGCGCCCGGCGCCCGCCGGCCGCGCGCCGCAGTCACGTGGTGGCGGCACCTTGGCATTCGCCCTGATCCTGTCGCTGCTGGCGCTGGCCGCCGCCGCATGGGTCGGCTGGCAGCAATGGCAACAGCAGCGCGGCAGCAACGCCGACCGCCAGGGCGTGGCGGCCTTGCAGCAGCGCGCAGAGGGCATCGAATCACGCGTGGGTGCGCTGGCCGACCAGCGTGCCAGCCTCGATCAGCGCGTGGACGACGCGGCGGCAGTCAACCGGTCGCTGCGCGAAGAATTGCTGGGCCAGAGCGAACGCATCCGCAACCTGGAAGATGCCGTGGCCAAGCTGGCGGAGAAGAGCCTCTCCGGCCACGACGCCATGCTGCTGGACGAAACCGACTCGCTGCTGCGCATGGGCGCCGAGCGCTATCGCCTGTTCCACGACGCACCAGCGGCCGCTGCCGCCTACGAGCTGGCCGACCAGACCCTGGCGGCGGTCAATGACGGCGCCTTCAGTGGCGTGCGCCAGGATATCCAGGCCGAGCGCGAAGCCCTGCTGAAGAGCCAGCCGACCGACCAGGCCGGGCTGCTGCAGCAGTTGCAGGCGCTGCGCGGCACGATCGGCGAACTGCCGCTGAAGCCACTCGACACCCCCGCCGCCGCGCAGGCCACCGACGTCTGGTCGCGCATCCGCCGCGCGCTCGGCAGCGTGGTCAGCGTGCGTCGCGACAACGGTGCGCCGCTGGCGGTGGCTGATGCCCGCTTCGCGCGCGAGCTGGCCGCGCTCGACCTGGCGCAGGCGCAGGCCGATCTGCTCGCCCACGACGGCATCGCCTATGCCGCGGCATTGCAGCGGGTGCAGGCCAGCCTGACGAGCCAGTTCGATGGCGACGCGAATTCGGTGCAGCAAGCCCGCGCCGCGCTGAAGAAGCTGCAGGAGCAACGACCTGCCGACAGCGCGGTGGAACTGGGTGCGGCCTTGCGCGAGTTGCGCAACCTGCGCGCGGTGCACGCGCTTGCGCCCGCGCCGGCCCAGTCCGCGGCGAAGCCTGCCGTTCCGGCGGCACGCCGGGGTGGAGTGCAGCCATGAGGCTGTGGCGCTGGCTGTTGCTGCTGGTCATCGTGGCGGCCGTGGCCGCGTTCGGCTGGCACTGGGTGGCCGAAGACCCGGGCTACGTCCTGCTGCGCATGCGCGGCTGGCGCGTCGAGACCACGGTGATTGCCGCGGTGGTGCTGTGGCTGCTCGCGTGGGCCGTGCTCAGCCTGGCGTGGAGCCTGCTGCGCTGGCCGTTCGGCGCACTCTCGCGGCGCCATCGCCGGCTCAGCCAGCAGCGCCTGGGCGAAGGTCTGGTGGCACTGATCGAAGGCCGCCACGGCGACGCCGAGCGCGACCTCAATCGCGCCTCGCGGCTGGAAAGCCTGCGCGGCCCGGCCCTGCTCGCCGCAGCCGAAGCCGCGTCGCGCCGCGGCGAGTCCGCCCGCGCGCTGGAGTCGCTCGATCGGGCTTCGCAATACGTTCCGCAGGCGGCCCGCGTGTTGCGCGCCCGCCTGCTGCGGCGCGAGGGCAAGCCGGCCGAAGCGCTGGCGCTGCTGGCGCCGGAAGCGGACAAGGGCACGCTCACTCCCGGCGGTTGGCGCGAGCTGGCGCAGGCGGCTCGCGAAAGCGGCGATCTGCGCCGCGCGCGCACCGCGCTGGAGCCGCTGCAGAAGAGCGGCGCGCTCGGCAGTCGCGCGTACGCGGCACTGGAAACGCAGATCCTGGCCGATACCTTGCAGGCCGCGCCGGACGGCGCCGCGCTGAACACGCTGTGGTCGCAGTTGCCGAAAGCGCAGCGCCGCCCGCCGACCGTGGTCGACGCCTATGCGCGCCGCGCCGCGTTCTTCGGACTGATGCTGCCGGCGATGGACGAACTGGAGTCGGCACTGCGCCGTGAATGGTCGCCGCGCTTGATCGAGACCTGGGGCCTGCTTGCCGGCGACGATCTCGAACCGCGCCTGCGCCGCGCCGAAGCCTGGCTCGACGTCCACCCGAACGACGCCCACCTGCTGCTCGCCCTGGGCCGCATGTGCGTGCGCCTGAAACTGTGGGGCAAGGCCCGCCAATACCTCGAACGCTCGCTGGCGCTGGAGCCCGTCGCCGGCGCGTGGGAAGCCCTCGGCGACACGTTCGCCGGTCAGGGCGACGCCGCCGAAGCGCAGCGCTGTTATCGCAACGCACTGGCGATGACCCGCGGCGAAGCCGTGCGCGACACCCGCAGCCGCACCGGCGGCGCCATCGACACCACCGTCATTGCGGTGGAGGAGCGCGACCAGCACGGCGTGCCGAGGTTGCGCAGCTGAACCTCGGCCAGCGGCCCGCTCAGGTCGTCCCCGGCCTCCCGATTTCCACACGCGAACTTCCTTTCGTCGCCCCGGTCCCATGCCTGATCTCGAACCGGATCAGCACATGAAACATCGACACGCGGGACTTCTTGGCCTGGCCTGCAGCGGACTGTTCATTGCAACCGCCGCGACGGCGGCTCCGCCGGCGCCAGCGACCACGCCGGACAGCTACGCCAGGCCCGGCCAGCGCATCGCCATCGATCACGGGCGCAGCCTCAACCTGCGCTGCAGCGGCAGCGGGCCGGTGACCGTATTGCTGGAGGCCGGGGCGCATGCCGATTCGCAGAGCTGGTTCCGCGTGCAGCCGTTGCTGGAAACGCATGCGCGCGTGTGTGCCTATGACCGCGCCGGCTACGGCTTCAGCGACGAGGGCCCGTTGCCGCGCGATCTTGCCGCCGACGTCGCCGACCTGCATGCGCTGATCCGCGCCGCCGGCCTGCACACACCGCTTCTGCTGGTGGGTCATTCGCTGGGCAGCAACATCGTGCGCCGCTATGCCAGCGAGCATCCGGACGACGTTGCCGGGATGGTGCTGGTCGATCCGCCGGCACAGGGCCAGGCGCGTTTCCTGCCGGCATCGTGGACGAAGGACGAAGCTGCGCTGACGACGCAGCGCGACGCCTTCATCGCCAGCTGCGAGCAGGGCGCCGAGCGGGGCGTGCTGGGCCAGCCGCCGCCGGCGCTGGCGCAGTGCGTCGGCGGACCGCTGCCGTGGCAGAGCGCGGCGGTGGCGGCCGCCGACCGTGCGCGCAAGCTGCGTCCGGCGTTCTGGCATACCTTGCGCTCGGAGCTGGCGCAGAACGCGTCGGTGTTCGCCGCGCCGGTGCCGGCAAGCGAATCGCACGGCGACATGCCGCTGCTGGTGCTGCAGGCTTCGGGCACCTACGCGGATGCGCCGGAAGCCATGCGCAAGCCGCTGGAGGCCGCGCGCGAGGCGACGCAGCAGCGCATCACGGCCAGCTCGACCCGCGGCACGCTGCGCCAGGTGGCCGACAGCTCGCACGACATCGAGATGGATCAGCCGCAGGCGGTGGCCGATGCGGTCATGGAGCTGCTGCGCGAACCGGCCCCGGCCAGGCGCTGACCCGCGCGACGCGCGCGGGCAGCCTCAGCGTTCCTTGATGCGCAGGTTCTTCATCAGCAGGTCGAGCTGGTGTTTCATGCGGGCCTGCGAAGAAGTGCCGGCGACGCCGTAGAAAGCGGTGTACAGCACCGACGGTTTGCCGTCGCCCGGCGCTGGCGTGGCGACGGCGTCGATCTTCATCAGGCCGTTCTCGGGGCGCGCCACCGCGTTGAACGGAAACTGGCGCTGCACCAGTTGCTGCCAGCGGCTGCTCATGTCCTTGTCCAGGTTCGGTGGCGGTGCCATGTAGCGCTGGATGTCGACGTTTTCCTGGTTGTCGGAGGTGGAGTCCTTCCACACATTGACGATGCCCACGTCCCATACCGGCTTGCCGTCGGAAAGAAAGAAGCGGAAGCCAAGCCACAGCATGTTGTCGGGGGTGATCTCCTGCACCTCGGGGCCGTAGGAGAAAGCCACCCGCGGCGACGCATAACTGAAGCGGTGGCCGTAGTCGAAGTCGATGCGGATGTCCTTGAAGACGGCCGGTTTCAGCTTCGCGTTCTTCAGGTAGCCGGTCCACTGCGCAAGCGTGCCCTCGTAGGTCGCGTGGATGAAGCCGCTGAGCTGGTCCATGTCCAGCCGGGTGTCGTGCAGGCTTGCCGGCGACGTCATCCGGGTCAGCATCACGCTGCCGTCAGGCACCGGCAGCGAATACACCACGCCCAGCGCGTTGGCATATGGCAACGCCCATACCGACACATGCCACGGCCGGCCCCAGCGATCCTCGTGCACCGATTCCTGCACGGGCTTGCCGAAGGAGGTGATCTTGATGTTCTCGCCGGCCACCGCGCGCCGGAACATGCCGGTCTGCGCCAGCAGGTCCATGCGCGCACGTGCATCGCGGTAATAGGTTTCCGCGTCGAAACCGTCGGGGCGGCGCAGATGAAACAGGCCGTTGCGACCGATCGCGCCGGCGTCCACGTAGCCGTTGCCGCTCAGCGTGTAATGACTGGAAGCCTCGCCCACGCGGCTCCATTCGCCTTCCGCACCGCGCATGATCAACGACGGGAACGCGTTGAGCTTGGTGCGCTGGTGCAGCAGGCGCAGCGAGCCCGGGCCATCGGGAAACAGATTGGCGGATTCCCTGGCGAGCAGGGTTTTCAGCATTGTGTCGGCGTTGGCGTTCGCGCGATCGAGGAAGGCGCGGTAGAACGCGTCCAGGCCCAGCGGCAGCGCGAACTGCGCCTTGAACGTGCCGTTCTCGACGGCCTGGAAGATGTCCAGCTGATAGACCAGGCGCGAGTCGATGATCGCCTGGTGCGCCGGGGCGTTCAGCACCTCGCTGATCGGCAGCGCGTAGTTGAGGTTCTCGTTCGCCGATTTCGCCAGCACCACGCCGATGAGCTTGCCGTTCCTGTCCAGCAGCGGGCCGCCGCTGTTGCCCGGTGAGGCGGCGGCGGAAAAGCGCATCCAGTTCCAGCTGCCGTCCTGCTGTTCCGGCGTGTTGGAGGTGTACAGGCCGTCGCGGATCACGATGCCGGTGCCCAGCGCGTTGCCCACCGCATACACGACCTGGTTCAGTGCCGGTCGGGTGTCCACCGGCAGCGGCTTGACCGACGGCGGCGAGGCCAGCGAGAACACCACGAAGTCCTTGCGCAGCGAGTACTGCTCGATCTTGTCGATGGCGTAGACATGGCCTTGCGAATCGCGCAATTCAGGTGCGCCCCACAGGCTGCCCGCGCCGGCCAGCAGCACGTGGCCGGCGGTGACATAGCGGTTGGGGCCGATCGCGAACGCCGTGCCGATCGAGTGGTACTTGTCGGTGCGTTCCTGGAACGGCAGCAGGTCCAGCGGCAACGGCTTCTCGTAACTCAGCGGATCGTCGACGGGCTTGGCCTGCACGACCTCGAACGTGGCCGCTTCGATGCGGGGCAGCATGGCCGGATCGAGCGTCGCGGCGTGGCTGCCGGTGAAGCCGCCCCAACCGATGCCGATGCACAGCGCCCACCGCGCGAAGTTCCTTCCCTTGCCGCCGATCCGGCGGCTCACGCCTTGCGAACTGGACATGGATTTCCCTGGCTGCGGGCGGCCATCCGAGTATCCCCCGTGAATGCTCGCGGACGCGGCCCCGCTGCAGATAGTGGCATGCCGCCGCGGCAATTGCATCGCGCGGCTTGCCTTGCGGCTCCTGCCCCGTACGCGGTTACAGCGCGGTGAGATTGGCGTAGGCCGCCACCAGCCACTTGCTGCCCACCCCTTCGAAGTTGACCTGCAGGCGGGTGTGCGCGCCGCTGCCCTCGGCGCTGAGCACCACGCCTTCGCCGAAGCTGGGATGGCTCACGCGCTGGCCGAGTTTCACCGGCAGCGACTCGTCCAGGGAGGGCGACGTCTCGCGCGCGCGACCGGTGTACAGCGGCCGGGTCACGTGCACGCGCGGGCGCACTTCGTCGATCAGTTCGGGCGGCATTTCGGCGAGGAAGCGCGACGGGCGGGTCAGCATCTCGGCACCGTGCATGCGACGCGACTCGGCGTGGCTGACGATCAGCCGCTGGCGCGCACGGGTGATGCCGACGTAGGCGAGCCGGCGCTCTTCCTCCAGCCGGCCCTCGTCGTTCACCGAGCGCTGGCTGGGGAACAGGCCTTCTTCCATGCCGACCAGGAACACCACCGGAAACTCCAGCCCCTTGGCCGAATGCAGGGTCATCAGCTGCACGCAGTCCTCGCCTTCGGCACCCTGGCTTTCGCCGGCCTCCAGCGCGGCGTTGGAGAGGAACGCGTTGAGCTCGCTCAGGCCCGCGTCGATATCCTCCGCCGAGCGCTCGAAGCGGCTGGCCACATTGATCAGCTCGTCCAGGTTCTCCACCCGCGCCTCGGCGTTGCCGCGGCTGTCCTTCTCGTAATAGTCGCGCAGGCCGGTGTGGGTGATGGCATGGTCGATCTGTTCGGCCAGGGACAGGGAATGGTTCCCCTCTCCCTCCGGGAGAGGGGCCGGGGGTGAGGGTACGGGCGGAGCGGCGCCTTCCGGTGATCTCGTACCCTGAGAGTCGTGCGCCATCTGGTCGATCAAGGCCAGGAATGCCTTCACCGCATTCTTCGCGCGGCCGGCCAGCTCGTTGCCGCTGCCCAGTTCGATCAGCGCCGCTTCCCACATCGAGACGTTGTCGCGCCGCGCGCGCCGGCGCAGCACGTCGAGCGTGCGCTCGCCGATGCCGCGCGGCGGGGTGTTCACCGCGCGCTCGAACGCGGCATCGTCGTGGCGGTTGGCGCTGAGGCGCAGGTAGGCCAGCGCGTCCTTCACTTCGGCGCGGTCGAAGAAGCGCTGGCCGCCGTAGACGCGATAGCCGATGCGGCGCTGGACGAGCTGCTCCTCGAAGTTGCGCGACTGTGCGTTGGAGCGATAGAGGATCGCGCAATCCTGCGCACTGCCGTGCTCGTCGATGTACTCGCGGATGCGCTCGACCACGAAGCGCGCCTCGTCCTGCTCGTTGTAGGCGGCATACAGCGCGATGCGCTCGCCGTCCTCGCCGGCCGTCCACAGCTGCTTGCCGAGGCGGCTGCCGTTGCGCTGGATGATGTGGTTGGCCGCCTGCAGGATGGTCGAGGTGGAGCGGTAGTTCTGTTCCAGCTTGATCGTGCGCGCACCGGGAAAATCGCGCAGGAACTGCTGCATGTTCTCGACCTTGGCACCGCGCCAGCCGTAGATGGACTGGTCGTCGTCGCCTACTGCGAAAACCTGACCGGTTTTCGCGGGAATAGGGAATGGGGAATAGGGAATAGGAGCATCCCCGGTCGCCGCGGCGCCGTCAGCTCTCCCTATTCCCGATTCCCTATTCCCGATTCCTTGGTTCGCACCCGACAGGACGCGCACCCACGCATACTGCAGCGTGTTGGTGTCCTGGAACTCGTCGATCAGCAGATGGCGCCAGCGTTGCTGGTAGTGCTCCAGCACGGCGGGGTTTTTCAGCCACAGTTCGTGCGCGCGCAGCAGCAGTTCGGCGAAGTCCACCAGGCCGGCGCGACGACAGGCTTCCTCATAGGCCGTGTAGATGTTGACGAAAGCGCGCGTTACCGGGTGGTCGCGATGCTCGATGCTGTCCGGCCGCTTGCCCTCGTCCTTCCACTGGTTGATCTGCCAGCAGGCCTGGCGCGGCGGGAACTTCGCCTCGTCCAGCCCCAGCCCGGCCACCACGCGCTTGACCAGCCGCTGCTGGTCGTCGGAATCCAGGATCTGGAACGTCTCGGGGAGGCCCGCCTCGCGCCAGTGCCGGCGCAACAGGCGGTGGGCGATGCCGTGGAAGGTGCCAACGGTCAGCCCCTGGGTGCCACCGGGGATCAGCGAGGCCAGCCGCGCGCGCATTTCGCCGGCGGCCTTGTTGGTGAAGGTGACGGCGAGGATTGCCCACGGCGGCACGCCTTCGGCCTGCATCAGCCAGCCGATGCGGTGGGTCAGCACGCGGGTCTTGCCGGAGCCGGCTCCGGCCAGCACGAGGTAGTGCCCGGGTGGGGCGCAGACGGCTTCGCGCTGGGCTTCGTTCAGCGGATCGATCAGGTACGAGACATCCATCTCGCCCATTGTAGTGGCCGCCAACGAAAACCGCCGCGAAGCGCGGCGGTTTTCGTTGGCGGGTCGATGCGCTTCAGCGCTTCTGCATGAAGCCGCCGAGGGCGAGCAGGCCGCCGACGACGATCCCGACGATGCCGATCCACTGCGGCACGCCCTTGTCGTGCGTGGCGGTGAGCTTGGCCGAGCCGACCTGCACCAGCGTGTCGGTGTCCTGGTAGAAGGCATGTCCGGCGACCACCCAGATGCCCGCGGCGACGAGAATGATGCCAATGACGATCAAGCCTGCACGCATGGTATTCCCCGTGATGATGGTGGATCGAGTATGCCGCAATCGTTCGTGCACGGAATGTACACGCCGGTGAGGCAAAAAAAGGCCCCGAAGGTTAGGGGGAACCTTCGGGGCCGGGGCAGACGCGAAAACCCAGGGGAGAGGTTCGCGACTGTGGCCGCCCAGGGAGGTGGGCTGGCCGCGGATGCCGTTGCGTGCATCCGAAGGATTAGATGCGGCCGCGCCGGGAAAGTTGCAAGGCTCGCGCAGAAATTCAACTGCGATTCATTCTCATGGAAAATTAACCTCCGGCCGGCGTCAGTGTGCCTCGTCCCAGTTGGCGCCCACGCCGACATCGACCAGCAGCGGCACGGACAGTTCCGCCGCACCGGACATCCGCTCCGACACCGCGCGGCGGACCTCCTCGACGGCGTCGGCGCGCACCTCGAACACCAGTTCGTCGTGCACCTGCATCAGCATGTGGGCGTCGTCGCGTTCGGCCAGCCACGCCGCCACGGTGATCATCGCGCGCTTGATGATGTCCGCCGCGGTGCCCTGCATCGGCGCGTTCACCGCGGCGCGTTCGGCGCCCTGGCGCAGGCCGGCGTTGCGTGCGGTGAGGTTTTCCAGGTACAGCCGGCGGCCGAACAGGGTCTCCACGTAGCCGTCGCGGTGGGCCCGCTCGCGGGTGGCTTCCATGAAAGCGCGCACGCCGGGGTAGCGCGAGAAATAGCGGCCCATGTAGTCGCTGGCCTCGCCGCGGTCCACGCCGAGCTGGCGGGCCAGGCCGAACGCGCTCATGCCGTACATCAGGCCGAAATTGATCGCCTTGGCCGCGCGGCGCTGGTTGGTGGTGATGTCTTCCGGCGCCACGCCGAACACTTCGGCCGCGGTGGCGCGATGCACGTCGCCACCGGAGTGGAACGCGCGCAGCAGGCCTTCGTCGCCGGACAGGTGGGCCATGATGCGCAGTTCGATCTGCGAGTAGTCCGCCGCCATCACCTTCCACCCCGGCGGCGCGATGAACGCCTGGCGGATGCGCCGGCCTTCCTCGGTGCGCACCGGGATGTTCTGCAGGTTGGGGTCGGAGGAGGAGATCCGCCCGGTCGCCACCGAGCCCTGGTGGTAGCTGGTGTGCACGCGGCCGGTGCGCGGGTTGACGATGCCGGACAGCTTGTCGGTGTAGGTGCTGCGCAGCTTGGCCAGGCCGCGGTAGTCCAGGATCAACCGCGGCAGTTCGTGCGTCTCGGCAATCGCCTCCAGCGCTTCCTCGTTGGTCGAGGGCTGGCCGGTCGGCGTCTTGAGTTTCGCTTCCAGGCCCAGTTCGTCGAACAGCACCGCCTGCAGCTGCCTGGGTGAATCGAGATTGAACTCACGCCCGGCCAGCGCGTGCGATTGCTGCTGCAGCTCCAGCATGCGCTTGCCCAGCTGCTGGCTCTGCGCGCGCAGCGCGTCGCCGTCGATCAGGACGCCGCGGCGCTCCATCCCGGCCAGCACCGGCACCAGCGGAATCTCGATCTCCTCGTACACGCGTTGCAGCGAGGGCACGCCCTGCAGCCTGGGCCATAGCGCATGGTGCAGGCGCAGGGTGATGTCGGCATCCTCGGCGGCGTAGCGGCAGGCAGTGTCCAGGTCCACCTGCGAGAAGGAAATCTGCTTGGCCCCCTTGCCGGCGACCTGCTCGTATTTCACGGTCTCGTAGCCGAGGTATTTCTTCGCCAGCGAATCCATGTCGTGGCGTGTGGCGGTGGCGTTCCACACGTAGGATTCCAGCATCGAATCATGCTTCACGCCCTGCACCGTGATGCCGTAATGCGACAGGATGTTGATGTCGTACTTCGCGTGCTGGCCGAGCTTGGGCCGCGCGGCATCCTCGAAGATCGGCTTGAGCGCGCGCAGCACCTCGCCACGATCGAGCTGCGGCGGCGCGCCCGGATAGTCGTGGCCGAGCGGGATGTAGCAGGCCTTGCCCGGCTCCACCGCGAAACTGATGCCGACGATGTCCGCACGCATCGCGTCGATGCTGGTGGTTTCCGTATCGAAGGCGATCAGTTCGGCGCTGCGAAGCTTTTCCAGCCACGCATCGAAGGCCGGCCGGGTGATGACCAGTTCGTATTCGCCCGGCCCTTGCAGGAGCGCACCCTGTGCGCGATGCCCTTCGTCCCGCGCCGGAAGAGCTTCGCGCACGGGGTGCGCTCCTGCAGGTTCCGCCGTTCCATCCAGCTCCTTCAACGCCGCCTTGAACTCGTAGCGCGTGTACAGCTCGCGCAACTGTTCGACATCGGGCTCGCGCTGCGCCAGGTCGGTGGGGCCGAACTCCAGTGCCACGTCGGTCTTGATCGTCACCAGTTCGCGCGACAGCGGCAGTTGCGGCAGCGTGGCGCGCAGGCTCTCGCCGATCTTGCCGCCGACCTTGTCGGCATTGGCCATCACGCCATCCAGCGAATCGAACTCGGCCAGCCATTTGGCGGCGGTCTTGGGCCCGCACTTGGGCACGCCGGGAATGTTGTCGATGGCGTCGCCGGTGAGCGTGAGAAAGTCGATGATCTGGTCCGGCCGCACGCCGAACTTGGCCATCACGCCGGCATCGTCCATCACCGTGCCGGTCATGGTGTTGACCAGGGTGACCTGCGGTCCGACCAGCTGCGCCATGTCCTTGTCGCTGGTGGACACTTCCACCTCGATGCCGAGCGCGCGCGCCTGCACCGCCAGCGTGCCGATCACGTCGTCGGCCTCGACGCCGTCCACGCGCAGGATCGGAAAGCCCAGCGCAGCGACGATGGCCAGCATCGGCGCAACCTGCGCGCGCAGGTCGTCCGGCATCGGCGGCCGGTTCGCCTTGTACTGGTCGTACAACGCATCGCGGAAGGTCGGCCCGGGCGCGTCGCTGACGAAGGCCAGGTAATCGGGCTTTGCCTTCAGCGTGGCGCGCAGCATGTTGACCACGCCGAACAGCGCACCGGTGGGCTCGCCGCGCGCGTTGGAGAGCGGCGGCAGCGCGTGGAACGCGCGGTAGAGATAGGACGAACCGTCGATGAGGATGAGCTTGGGCATGGGCGCGATTCTCGCATGCACGGCGAAATGTCGCGTTTCACGGAAGCGCCGCGGGTGCGCTGCTATGCTGCCCTCCCCATCGAGGTTGCCACCATGAAAATCCCTGCCGTGCCGGTTGTTGTCGCCACCTTGCTGTCGACCGCGCTGTTCGCCGCGGCAGTGCACGCCCAGACGGCCGCCCCCGGTCCGGCCTTGCCGCCGCCCGGCATGAACGATCCCGGCGTGCAGGCAAACCCGCCGCCGGCCACGTCCGCGGCACCGCCCGCGAGCGCGCCGAAACCCGATCTGCGTCCGCTCACCCTGCCGGCGATGAAGAGCGGCGACAGCCGCATGGGCCGTCCCGCCGACGAGCCCGAAGTGCAGATCCGTCAGCAGGGCGAAAACACGGTGCAGGAATACAGCCGCAACGGTCGCGTCTACATGGTGGTGGTCACGCCCAGGCACGGCCTGCAGCAGACCTACATGGTCGACCCGCAGGGCCGGCTGGTGGACGAACACGGCCAGCGACGCGCCACGCCCGCGCTGTACAAGGTGCTGGAATGGGGCAAGAGCCGCCCGCCGGCCGAGTCGTCCGACGACACCGGCGCGCCGGCTTCCAGCAGCAGTCGCTGAACCTCGATGACGGCGCGGCCGCTCAGGCCGGGTCGTCCAGCTCCGGGTAGTGGCGGAAGATGCCGCTTTCATTGAACGGTACGCGCCGCGTGGACGCCAGGTAGGCCGCGATACGCGGGCGCTGGGTCACGTTGGCGTGCAGCGCGTGCAGCAACGGCAGGCCGGCGTGCAGGCGTTGCATCGTGCGGGGAAACGCATAGTTCAGGCCGCTCATCAGCTGGAACAGCGACAGGTCGACGCAGGAGTGCCGGCGCAGGGCGTGGCGGCCACCGCCGCGCTCCAGCACCTGCTCGAAGTAGTGGAGAAACTTCGGCAGCCGCTGCGTGCGCAGGTCGCCGGCCCTGCGGCGGGCTTCCTCGCGCTGGTCTTCGTAGTAAAGGCCGCTGGCGATGGGGTGGTGCGCGTCGTGCACTTCTGCCACGAGGTCGGCGATGGTCAATTGCAGCTGGTGGGCGTAGCGCCGCACGCTGGTGCCTTGCGGCAGCAGCGACAGTGGCGGGCCCAGGTATTGCAGGATGTTCGCGGTCTGCGCGATCACCAGCCGACCGGCCTTGAGAAACGGCGGCGCGAACGGCAACGCGCCTTCGTGCGCGCCGTCGAGGTAGCGCACGATGGCATCGTCGCCTTCCTCGCGCGCCACGTCGACGTAATCGGCGCCGGCATCCTCCAGCGCCAACCGCACGAATTCACCGCGGCCCTGGATGCCGCTCCAGTAATACAGTTCGTAGCGCATGGCAGCCTCCGCAGCGGGATATCCGATGCTGCGGCGTGACATTACTACGCGACGTGCAGGAGCCCGCTCGCGGGCTATGCTCCTGCCTTTGCGAATCCCCGGGAAAAGCATCGCCCGCGAGCGGGCTCCTGCGGGACGTGCGCTCAGTGGCGGAAATGGCGCATGCCGGTGAACACCATCGCGATGTCGTGTTCGTCGGCGGCGGCGATCACTTCGCCATCGCGCATCGAGCCGCCGGGCTGGATCACCGCGGCGATGCCCGCCTCGGCCGCCGCGTCGATGCCGTCGCGGAACGGAAAGAACGCGTCGCTGGCCATCACCGAGCCGCGCACTTCGAGCTTCTCGTCGGCGGCCTTGATGCCGGCGATCTTCGCACTGTAGACGCGGCTCATCTGGCCGGCACCGACGCCGATGGTCTGGCGATTCTTCGCATAGACGATGGCGTTGGACTTGACGAACTTGGCCACCTTCCAGGCGAAGATGAGGTCGTGGATCTGCGCTTCGGTGGGCGCCTTGCAGGTGACCACTTTCAGGTCCGCCGCGGTGATCATGCCGGTGTCGGCGCTCTGCAGCAGCAGGCCCGAACCGACGCGCTTGGAGTGCATGCCGGGGTGGGCATCACGCAGTTCGCCGTGCGTCGGCAGCGGGATCACCAGCACGCGCACGTTGCCTTTCTTGTGGAATGCCTTCAGCGCGTCATCCGCGTAGGCCGGCGCCAGCACCACCTCGACGAACTGGCGCTCGACGATCGCCTTCGCGGTAGCGCCGTCGACTTCGCGGTTGAACGCGATGATGCCGCCGAAGGCCGAGGTGGGATCGGTCTGGAAGGCCAGATCATACGCCTTGCCGATGCCGTCCAGGCTCACCGCCACGCCGCAGGGGTTGGCGTGCTTGACGATCACGCAGGCCGGCTTGACGAAGCTGCGCACGCATTCCCACGCGGCGTCGGCGTCGGCGATGTTGTTGAACGACAACTCCTTGCCCTGCAGCTGGCGGAAGGTGGCCAGCGTGCCCGGCGCCGGATACAGGTCGCGGTAGAACGCGGCGCTCTGGTGCGGGTTCTCGCCGTAGCGCAGGTCCATCAGTTTGACGAAGCGGCCGTTGACCTGGCCGGGGAACATGTCGTGGCCGGCGATGGCGTCCTGGGCGTCGTTGAGTTGCAGCGCGGACAGGTAATCGCTGATCGCGCCGTCATAGCTGGACACGTCGTTGAACGCGGCCACCGCCAGCTTGAAGCGCGTCGCGCGAGTCAGGCCGCCTTGCGCCTCGATCTCCTCCAGCGCCGCGTCGTACTGCGCGGGCGAGGTCAGCACGGCCACGTCGTTCCAGTTCTTCGCCGCCGAGCGCAGCATCGCCGGACCGCCGATGTCGATGTTCTCGATCGCCTGCTCCAGCGTGCAGTCGGGCTTTGCCACCGTGGCCTCGAACGGGTAGAGGTTCAGCACCAGCAGGTCGATCGGCGCGATGCCGAGTTCGGCCATCACCGCATCGTCGGTGCCGCGCCGGCCGAGCAGTGCGCCGTGCACCTTCGGGTGCAGCGTCTTCACGCGGCCGTCCATGATCTCGGGGAAGCCGGTGACGTCGCTGACCTCGGTAACCGCGATGCCCGCCTCGCGCAGCGTGCGCGCCGAGCCGCCGGTGGAAAGCAGTTCCACCCCCTTCGCCGCCAGCCGCCGCGCCAACTCGACCAACCCCGTCTTGTCGGAAACGCTGAGCAGCGCGCGGCGAACGGGAACGACGGCAGGGACGGACATGATGGCTCCGGGATCAGGGATGGAAAATTCGTGGTTGCAGTGGCGGGCCGGGCGGTGATCTGGGTTGTTGCCAATCCCCCATCCCGCGTCAGCGGCCTCAAAGCAACCCGTGCGCCGCCAGCTTCTTGCGCAGCGTGGCGCGATTGATGCCCAGCGCCACGGCGGCGCGGCTCTGGTTGCCGCCGTGGAAGGCCAGCACCTCGCGCAGCAGCGGCACTTCGACTTCGTGCAGCACCAGCGCGTGCAGGCCCTCGGCACATTCGGTGTCGCCGATGTCGGCCAGATAGCGTCGCACCGTGCGGCTGACGCACTCACTCAGTGCGCTGCCGGAGCCGTGCGCAAGCGCAGCTTGCGACGAGGTCGATACGGCAGCCTCGGCGGCAGGCAGTCTGGCGGCATTCACGGATACTTTCCCTCGCATGCGGTGCGGCGGCTGCGAGGGCCGCTGCGTTCTCTGGTGTCGGTTGGTGCATTCGCAGCATGGATCGAGTGCCGGCGGGCACTCGGTGCGAGCGCTTGAGTCTACCCTTGTGCGCGGTCGATTTTAAGTCCCTCGACAAGCGCGGGAGACCCTGATCCGTTCAGCCGAGGCGTCGTTGCCCATGGGGCGCTGCACGCTTCACTCGAAGCCGAACTCGAACGCGACGGCCTGGTCGCCGGGGTCCTTGACCTCCAGCAGCAACACCGCCACGGCACCGGGCGCCAGGCCGCGACGCAAGGTCGCAGGGTCGTCGAGGTACTCCGTCGGCTGCAGCCGGCGCATGGCCAGTCGCTGGCCTTGCGCGTCGGACAGCGTCACCGTCACCACCGGATAGGGCTGCGCGAAGCTGGCGTCGTTGCGCACGCTGGCGCTGATCATCAGCGCGTTCGGCACGCTGGGGTGCGCCTGCACGTTGCTGGCGAGCAGGCGCAGGCGTGCCGGCGCGGCCACCAGCGGCAGCCGGCAGTGCAGCACGGCACAACTGCTGCGCAACCAGCCGCCTACGGTGGGATCGCGGATCAGGGCGTCGCGCTTGGCCCACCCCAGTTGCGCGAGCAACAGCAGTGTCAGCACGCCGCAGGCAAGTATCCACGGCCAGTTGCGCTCGCCCGAGGCGGCGCGCAGGCGATGGGCTTTCCCGCGCGTGCGCTTGCCCGCGCGGCCGCGCGACTGGCGGGCGAAGCGCGGCGTGAACACCAGTTGCGAAAAATCCTCGGGCGGCGCGCTGGCCGGCTGTTCGGTCGCCACCACCACCGGCTCGGGTTGCGGCCGATAGACCACCAGGTCCAGCAGCGGCGGTTCCAGCGCGGGCTCGTTGACGGCCAGTTCGACGAACGGCTCGGGCGGCAATTGCTCGGTGAGCGTGGCCAGGCTGCCGAAGCTGGCGTTGCAATGCCCGCACACCACGTGACCGTGAGCCTTCGCCAGTGTCTGTGCATCCAGCGAAAACACGGACAGGCATTCGGGGCATTGGGTATACATGCGTCGCCGCTTCAACCGGTATCGCCCAAGCTTAACAGGCTGTCCGGAGCATGCGGATGCAGCGGCGGCGTCAGCGGCGACGACGCCCGCTGATGCGCACCCAGTCGTCGCGAAGGTCTGCGCGCAAGTCCTCGAACCATTCCGCGTAGCGCGTCAGCAACTCGTCCTGCTGGCCGGCGAGGATGCCGGAGATCGCGAAGGGCGCGCCGGGTTTTGCCGCGGCCGCGAAGGTCGGCGCCAGCAAATCGAGCGGCCCGGCGAGGATATTGGCGACGAACACGTCGGTGGCGCCGTCGGGGCGATCTTCCGGCAGGAACAGCGTCAGGCGATCGGCCACGCCGTTGCGCGCGGCGTTGTCGGCCGAGGCCGTGAGTGCCTGCGGATCGTTGTCGATGCCGATTGCGGCAGCGGCGCCGAGCTTCAGCGCAGCGATGGCCAGGATGCCGGAGCCGCAGCCGTAATCGGTGATCGTCCTGCCGTGCAGGTCGAGCCCGTCCAGCCATTCCAGGCACAGCGCGGTGGTCGGGTGGGTGCCGCTGCCGAAGGCGAGGCCCGGGTCGAGCCGCACGACGACGCGCATGGAGGCATCGGAGCGGCCGATGTTGCCGTCATCGACGGGCGGCTCGATGTTCCACGGATAGATCCACAACCGGTGGCCGAACGCCATCGGCTTGAACTGGTCCATCCACGCGCGCTCCCAGTCCTGGTCGGCGACGTCGCGGAAGCTCAGCTGATCCGGTTCCAGCCATGGCAACAGGTCGCCCAGTGCCGCGGCAATGCCGCGCCGGTCGGCGTGCTCGTCGAACAGCGCATCCAGCGTGATCGTCGGCCACAGCGGCAACTCGCCCACGCCCGGCTCGAAGATCGCCTGCTCGTCCGGCGTCTCGGCGTCGGCATCGCGCAGGGTGATCGACAACGCGCCCAGATCCTCCAGCGCCTCTTCCACGCGCGGCTGCTGTTCGGTGCGGATGATCAGGGAGAGTTCGAGGAAGGGCATGAGGCGAGGAGTGAGTGAAGAGGAGTGAGGAACGAGAGAAGGGCGAGGCTTGGCGAGTGTGTCAAAGGTGGAGAGAAGCACGGGCGCGCCGGCCTTCTCTCACTCCTCAACTGCTCTTCACTCACTTCTCTGCCGCACCGGCGGCAGCCTTTTCCTTCTGTTCGGCCATGCGTTTTTCCAGGTAATGGATATTCTGGCTGCCGTGCTGGAAGCCGACGTCGGCCATGATCCGCTGCTGCAGCGGGATGTTGCACTTGACGCCTTCGATGACCGTTTCGGCCAGCGCCAGCTGCATGCGCGCGATGGCGGTCTTGCGATCCGGGCCGTGGACGATCAGCTTGCCGATCATCGAATCGTAGTTCGGCGGGATTCTGTAGCCGTCGTAGAGGTGGGTGTCCACGCGCACGCCGGGGCCGCCCGGCGCCTCGAAGCGCTTCACCGTGCCGGGGCTGGGCATGAAGGTGTCCGGGTCCTCGGCGTTGATGCGGCACTCGATGGCATGGCCGGTGATGTGCACGTCTTCCTGCCGGATCGACAACGGCTGGCCGCCGGCGATCAGCAACTGCTCGCGCACCAGGTCCACGCCGGTGATGAATTCGGTCACCGGGTGCTCGACCTGGATGCGGGTGTTCATCTCGATGAAGTAGAAGCGGCCGTTCTCGAACAGGAACTCGAACGTGCCGGCGCCGCGGTAGCCGATGCGCAGGCAGGCGTCGACGCAGACCTTGCCGATCTGCGCGCGCAGCTCGGGCGTGATGCCCGGCGCCGGCGCTTCCTCGACCACCTTCTGGTGGCGGCGCTGCATCGAGCAGTCGCGTTCGCCGAGATAGATGGCGTGGCCCTGGCCATCGGCCAGCACCTGGATCTCCACGTGGCGCGGGTTCTCCAGGAACTTCTCCATGTAGACCTGATCGTTGCCGAAGGCCGCCTTGGCCTCCTGCTTGGTCATCACGATGGAGTTGCCCAGGTGCGCCTCGGTGCGCACCACGCGCATGCCGCGGCCGCCGCCGCCGCCGGCGGCCTTGATGATCACCGGGTAGCCGATCTCGCGCGCGATCTTGATGCTGGCGTCGACATCCTCGGTCAGCGGACCACCGGAGCCGGGCACGCAGGGCACGCCGGCCGCCTTCATCGCGCGGATCGCCTCGACCTTGTCGCCCATCAGGCGGATCACGTCGGCGGTCGGTCCGATGAAGATGAAGCCGGACTGCTCCACCTGCTCGGCGAAGTCGGCGCGCTCGGAAAGGAAGCCGTAGCCCGGATGGATGGCCTGGGCGTCGGTGATCTCCGCTGCGGCGATGATGCGCGGGATGTTGAGGTAGCTGTCCGCCGACGGCCCCGGGCCGATGCAGATCGCCTCGTCGGCCAGGCCGACGTGTTTCAGGTTGCGGTCCACGGTGGAGTGCACCGCGACCGTCTTGATGCCAAGGCTGTGGCACGCGCGCAGCACGCGCAGCGCGATCTCACCGCGATTGGCTATGACGACTTTTTCTAGCATGGGAAGCTCCGAAGGAGCAGGGGACGGGAGCGGGGAGCGGTGGATGACGATGAGCGCAATGCCGTAGCGGCCGGCTCTTCCCCATCCACCGTTCCCCGTTCCGTATCCCCCGCCGAATCACGCAATCACGAACATCGGTTCGTCGAATTCCACGGGCTGGCCGTTCTCGATCAGGATGGCCTGTACGGTGCCGGCGACTTCGGCTTCGATCTGGTTGAACATCTTCATCGCCTCGATCACGCCCAGGGTGTCGCCGGCCTTGACCTGCTGGCCGACCTTGACGAAGGCGGGGGCGCCGGGCGAGGCGGAGGCGTAGAAGGTGCCGACCATCGGCGCCTTGACCACGTGGCCGGCCGGCAGGGCGTCGGCGGGCGGCGCTTCGGAAGCGGCGGCGGGCGCAGCAGCCACCGGGGCGGCGGCCACGGCAGGCGCGGCGGCGACCACCGGCGCGGCGGCCGCGACCGGTGCGGTGCCCTTGGGCACGCGCGACAGACGCACGACTTCCTCGCCCTCCTTGATCTCCAGTTCGGCGAGGTTGGATTCCTCGAGCAAGTCGATCAGCTTCTTGATTTTGCGCAAATCCATCGGATCAGCCTTTGGTCAGTCATGCCGCCGTGGAGGCGGCTGGAAGGGGAAAGAGGGTGCCGCCGGTCAGGCGTCGGCGGCAGGCTGCGCCTGCAGCCGCTGGATCGCCGCGTCCAGCGCCAGTGCGTAGCTGGCGCTGCCGAAGCCGCAGATCACGCCGAGCGCCAGATCCGACAGATACGAGTGGTGGCGGAACGGCTCGCGCGCGAACACGTTGGACAGGTGCACTTCGATGAACGGGATGGCCACCGCCGCAAACGCGTCGCGCAGCGCGATGCTGGTATGGGTGAAGGCGCCGGCATTGCACAGGATCAGGGCGGTGCGGTCGTCGCGCGCCTGGTGCACGCGCGCAATCAGCTCATGCTCGGCATTGGACTGGAACCACTGCAATTCGTGGCCGGCCGCCTGCGCCCGATCGGCCAGGCTCTGGTTGATCCCGGCCAGCGTTTCGCGGCCGTAGATCTGCGGCTCGCGTGCACCCAGCAGGTTGAGGTTGGGTCCGTGCAGGACCAGGATCTTCGCCACGAAACCACCCAGCTTGCGTCCGGAGGCCCCGGAACCCGGCGCAGTGTGCGCGCGTCGGGCGATGTTGTCCAGTTCGCGGCAGATCGGCGATGTTCAACGGAGAACCCGCAGGGATTGCCCTGCGCTGGCGTATGTTTGGCCGAACTCAGGGAGCACCTTGCTGCGGCGCCAACCACTGGGTCAGCAGCTGCGGCGAAAGAATGCCGGCGTGAGTCGCGATAATGTGTCCATCGGCGCCGATCAGCACGCTGAATGGCAGGATTTCGGCCTCATCGCCCAATTGCAGGGATGTGCTCGGTGCCTCCATATTGCCCAGCAAGATCGGGTAACTCACCGGTTGCCTGGCCAGAAAAGCACGAACGTGGTCGGGCTGATCCATGGCGATTCCCAGCACGATCACCCCATTATCGGCGAACTTGCGTTGGGCTTCGTCGAGCGCGGGCATTTCCTGCAGACACGGGCCGCACCAGCTGGCCCAGAAATTGATGAGCAGGCGGCGCCCGCGGTACGCCGTCAGCGCGTGCATGCGCCCGTCCAGATCCGCCAGCGTCAGCGCCGGCAGCGGCTTGCCGACCATCGCCGACACGGCCGGCGCGGCGACCGGAACGGAGGCTGTCGCGCGATGGTGTCGGTATTGGGCCAGCCCGCCGCCGAGCAGGGCGGCCAGCGCGGCGAGCAGCAGGATCAGGCCGGAGGTGCGGTCGAGCATCAGCGCGCCGCGTCGGTCAACGCCCGTTCGACCATCGAGGCGGTCAGCACGGTCGACAGCTGCCGGCCGGGACCGCCATCCTTCGGGAACACCACGTACAGCGGCACGCCCGGCGAGTGGTACTCGGCCAGGAAGGCGCTGATCGCCGGGTTCACGTCGGTCCAGTCGCCCTTCATGTAGACCGCGCCGGTGCGCTGCAGCAGGTCGCGGAAGCGCGCGGTGTCGAGCACCGTGTGCTCGTTGGCCTTGCAGGTCACGCACCAGTCGGCGGTCATGTCCACGAACACCGGCGTGCCCGCTTCGCGCAGCGCGGCCAGCTTCTCCGCGGAATAGGGCACCACGCCGTCGGCCATGCGGGCTGCGGTTGGCGGCGGCACCTGGCTGAGCAGGCTCATCGGCACCAGCGTGGCGACCGCCAGCACGGCCACCGCCAGCTTGCTGACCACGCCGCGCGAACGGCTGCGCTCGAACCACCACAAGGTCATCGCCAGCAGCACCATCGCCACCAGCACCAGGCCCACCGCGTCGGCGCCGCGCTGGTTGGCCAGCACCCAGACCAGCCAGGCGGCGGTGAGGTACATCGGGAAGGCCAGCACCTGCTTCAGCGTTTCCATCCAGCGCCCGGGCTTCGGCAACCATCGCGCCACCGCGGGCACGAAGCCGATGGCCAGGAACGGCAACGCCAGGCCGATGCCCAGCATCAGGAACACCAGCAGCGCCGACAGCATCGGCGCGGTGAACGCATAGGCCAGCGCGCCGCCCATGAAGGGCGCGGTGCAGGGGCTGGCCACCACCACCGCCAGCACGCCGGTGAAGAAGTCGCCGGCCGGACCGGCGCGCCGCGCCAGCCCGGCGCCGGTATTGCCCAGCGAGGCGCCGAACTGCACCACGCCGGACATCGACAGGCCCACCGCCAGCATCACGCAGGCCAGCACGCCGACCACCACCGGCTGCTGCAGCTGCGTACCCCAGCCCAGTGCGTGACCGGCGCTGCGCAGGGCGAGGATGCCCAACCCCAGCGCGGCGAAACTGCACAGCACGCCGGCGGTATAGAACAAGGCATGGCTGCGCCGCGTGGCGGGGTTTTCGCCGCTCTCCAGCACGCCGACCGCCTTGATCGACAATACCGGCAACACGCACGGCATCAGGTTGAGGATCAGCCCGCCGCCCAGCGCCAACGCCAGTGCGGCGAACAGGCTGGTGCGCAGCGGGCCGCCGTTGGTGGCCGGCGGCAGCTCCCTGGCGGCGCTGGTCGGCATGCCGGTGGCGACCGTGCCGCTGCCCGGGTCGAGTTGCACCGTGCGCGTCATCAACGGGTAGCACAGGCCGCCGTCCTGACAACCCTGGAAGGTCGCCTCCAGCGTCAGCGGTCCGGACCTGGCGGGTACGCCTTCGAGCGCCACCGGCACTTCGACCTGGTCGAAGTACACCGTGACCTCGCCGAACTGCGGGTCCTGATGCCGCACGCCGGCCGGCCACGCGGGCGTCCCCAGCTGCACGCCGTCGGCCTTCCTCAGCTTGAGCGTGGTGTGGTCGCGATACAGGTAATAGCCCGCCGGCATGGTCCAGCGCAGCAGCAGTTGCTGCGGGCTCTGCGCCAGTGCCTCGAAGCGGAACGCCTGCTCGGGCGGCAGCGGCGCCCGCGTCACGCCGGTGGCGGCGCTCTGTCCGCCGCGGCCGAGCTGGTCCAGTGCCGCGCCCAGCGAGCCCGCGGGTGCGGTCGGTGCGGTGGCGGTCGGCAGCGCCAGGTCCAGTTGTTCGGTATGCGGCGGGTAACAGATCTTCGGGTCGACCTCGTGGCAGCCCTGGTACTGCACGCTGAGCTTCAGCCGCGTGGTGCCTGTGGCGACGGTGTAGGGAATGCTGGCGTCGATGTCGTGGTGGTAGGTCTCCACGTCGCCCAGGTATTCATCGTGGTATTTCCTGCCCTCGGGCAGTTGCGCCTGGCCCAGGGTGACGCCGTCGCCGGCCTTGAACTTCATGCGGCCGCGATAGAGGTAGTAGTCCGGCGCGACCTTCCAGTGCAGCTTGAGCACGCCGGGAGTGCCGGCGTCGGCGCTGAGCTGGTAGGCCTCGGTCACCGGCAGCAGAGCGTCGGTGTCCTGCGCCAACGCGGGCAGGCCGGCCAGCAGCAGGCCCACGCCCAGCAGCAGGCGGGCAAACATCGGGCCGGCGGACAACGATCGCATCATGACTCCGGAAAACATGGGGCCCGCGCGCGGGCAGCGGTTCATTATGGCGCAGCCGGTTCGCTGCGCCGCGGCGTGCTTCATTTGGTCGCGCCGGACTTCAGTCCCGGCTGTGCTCGCGCACCCAGTCGAGGTAGGCGGCATGGCCATCGGCCACCGGCACCGCGATCAACTCCGGCACCTCGTAAGGATGCAGTTCCAGCACGCGACGTTCCAGCGCCGGCAGGCGGGCGGCGGTGGTCTTGATCAGCAGCAGTTCCTCGGTGTCGGTGTGCACCGCTTCCTGCCAGCGGTAGGTGGAACGCACCGCAGCGATCCCGCTGACGCAGGCGGCCAGCCGCTCGTCGACCAGCGCCCGGGCGATGCGCCCGGCGCTGTCTCGGTCGGGGCAGGTGCAGTAGCAGAGCAGGACGGTGTCAGGCATGCCGGCCAGCCTAACCGGCGGAGCCGCCGCGCGCACCCCTGCCTCGGGCTCGACGCCCGCCCCTTGAAACCTGCACCCATCCACCCAATTAGCTGTACGTTCCCGGTCCGAACGTCTTGCAGCGGCAGTTTGTGTCGCTAGAATTGGCACTCATCTACCACGAGTGCTAACAAGATCGCCGGATCGGGGTCTTGAAAGCCTTGTTCCACCTCAAACGACATCGGAGTCCTTCCATGAGCAAACTGCGTCCGTTGCATGACCGCGTCATCGTCAAGCGTCTCGAAGAAGAGCGCGTTTCCGCCGGCGGCATCGTCATCCCCGACAGCGCCACCGAGAAGCCCACCCGCGGCAAGGTCGTCGCCGCCGGCACCGGCCTGATCATGGCCGACGGCAAGGTTCGCCCGATGTCGCTGAAGGAAGGCGACACGGTGCTGTTCGGCAAGTATGCCGGCCAGGAAATCAAGATCGACGGCGAAGAGCTCGTGTTCCTGAAGGAAGACGACATCGTGGCGGTGATCGAGGGGTGATGGGCTCGGGGCCGATGGCCGGTTGAGCGCGACGAAAGTCAAAAGCGCGCACGCCAGTCGCCTTCGGCTCCTTCTTGCAGCTCTTTCGTGACGTTTCCCATTCTTATTCAATTTTTTTGAGGCAAAAAAATCATGGCAGCCAAAGAAGTCCGTTTCGGCGAAGACGCCCGCGCCCGCCTGCTCAAGGGCGTGAACACCCTGGCCAATGCGGTCAAGGTCACCCTCGGCCCGAAGGGTCGCAACGTGGTGCTCGAGAAGAGCTTCGGCGCGCCCACGATCACCAAGGACGGCGTGTCCGTCGCCAAGGAGATCGAGCTGGCCGACAAGTACGAGAACCTCGGCGCGCAGATCGTCAAGGAAGCCGCTTCCAAGACCTCCGACGTGGCCGGTGACGGCACCACCACCGCCACCGTGCTGGCGCAGGCGTTCATCCAGGAAGGCCTCAAGGCCGTGGCCGCCGGCATCAACCCGATGGACCTCAAGCGCGGCATCGACAAGGCGGTGACCGCCGCCGTCGGCGAGCTGAAGAAGTTCTCCAACCCCACCGCCAACGACAAGGAAATCGCCCAGGTCGGCACGATTTCGGCCAACTCCGACACCGACATCGGCGACATCATCGCCAACGCGATGAAGAAGGTCGGCAAGGAAGGCGTGATCACGGTCGAGGAAGGTTCCGGCCTGGACAACGAGCTGGACGTGGTCGAGGGCATGCAGTTCGACCGCGGCTACCTGTCGCCGTACTTCATCAACAACCAGACCTCGCAGCAGGTCGAGATGGATGACCCGTACATCCTCATCCACGACAAGAAGATCTCCAACGTGCGCGAGCTGCTGCCCGTGCTGGAAGCCGTCGCCAAGGCCGGCAAGCCGCTGGTGATCGTCGCCGAGGAAGTCGAGGGCGAGGCGCTGGCCACGCTGGTGGTCAACACCATCCGCGGCATCGTCAAGGTCGCCGCCGTCAAGGCGCCGGGCTTCGGTGACCGTCGCAAGGCGATCCTGGAAGACATCGCCGTGCTGACCAACGGCCAGGTCGTGTCCGAGGAAGTGGGCCTGTCGCTGGAGAAGACCACCATCAACGACCTCGGCCGCGCCAAGCGCGTGGTGATCACCAAGGAAAACACCACGATCATCGACGGTGCCGGCGACGCGGAGAAGATCCAGTCGCGCATCGGCCAGATCAAGGCGCAGATCGAGGAGACCTCCTCCGACTACGACCGCGAGAAGCTGCAGGAGCGCGTGGCCAAGCTGGCCGGCGGTGTTGCCGTGATCAAGGTCGGTGCCGGCACCGAGATCGAGATGAAGGAAAAGAAGGCCCGCGTCGAAGACGCCCTGCACGCCACCCGCGCTGCGGTGGAAGAGGGCGTGGTCCCCGGCGGTGGCGTGGCGCTGATCCGCGCGCTCAAGGCGGTCGAGGGCCTGAAGGGCGACAACGCCGACCAGGACCTGGGCATCGCGATCACCCGCCGCGCGCTGGAAGCGCCGCTGCGCGCGATCGTCGCCAATGCCGGCGAAGAGCCGTCCGTGATCCTCAACAAGGTCAAGGAAGGCAAGGGCAACTTCGGCTACAACGCGGCCACCGGCGAGTTCGGTGACATGGTGGCAATGGGCATCCTGGACCCGACCAAGGTCACCCGCTCGGCCCTGCAGCACGCCGCGTCGGTCGCCGGCCTGGCGATCACCACCGAGGCGATCGTCGCCGAGCTGCCGAAGAAGGAAGAGCACAGCCACGGCGCCGGCGGCATGGGCGGCGGCATGGGCGGCATGGGCGGTATGGATTTCTGAGTTGTCCCCCGCCGCGACGCGGCGACGGATCAACTCGGTGCGTTCGAGCGGCAGGGCTGCCGCTCAACGCCCCGGAAATCCGGCGGCAATACGAAAAACCCCGCTTCGGCGGGGTTTTTCTTTGCGCATGGTTTATATGCGGCGCTGCCGATCCAATACGCATCGCGTAAAACAATCGAGGTCAAACAACCATCTCTGCTGTACAGAGGTGTAGGTTGCGTGGAGGCCCCGGGGCACCACGAGTTGCAGGTGCTTGCTTCGCATCTCAGCGGTCTGGTTCTCGCTGATGGATGTCTCCATCGTGAGCAAGTGCTTGCTCCGGATGCGGTCGGCTTCAGCAAGAACCTGACGCCAACGATCCTTGCAGGTGCTTTTGACCGCCAGCATCGTCAAGCGAAACGGGTCAAAGCTGGTGTTGTGATACTCGTTTCTCCCAGGGAAAAGGAAGTCGGGTTTGGAGCGGTTCTCGGTGACGGCAGTTCGCGCGTGACGGATCCCCATGCTCGAAAGTATGACTTCAATATGATTCTCGAGGGCCAAGCCGACACGACTCTTGCGCCTGTTTTGCACAGACAGGGAGAAGTGTATGAAGTCGTCGACGTGATCGGCATCGAATCCTTGGGCCAAGCGCTCCCCAATTAGGTGTCGTTCGAGGATGCGAAACAGCGTCTCCTCCCTTTCCATCCATGCCATAAGTGCTTCGTCAGGGCCTTCGCGCGGGTCGACTCCATTCAGCGTTTCCCTGGCATACGTCGAGAAGTCACGAGTGCTCGGGAAGCCGCCCTGAAAACGTTTGAGCATGGCTTCGAGATGACCATCATCCTGCTGTGTGACTTCAACGCCGATGCTTTCGAGAATGGCAGTTGCCGCAAAGCCAACATCGTTGTTCTTCAATTGCTCATCAGTGCGGACGGCGAACTTGCTTAGGTCGCCCCCTGTCACGCCGAAAAGCCATTCGATTTGGCCGACGGCGCTAGAGCCGCAAGCGGCAATCACGACCAGTAGGCCTTCATCGCGCCGTTTGGCAAGCAGTAGCAAGTCACCCGGAGAGGCCTTGAGCGATACGGCTGTGGTCGGGAAATAGAAGCGGTACTCAGCAGGCCGATGTGGCTGACGCGCACGACTGTCATAGAGAGTTAAGAACGCATCTTCGACGATGGGCTCATCACTTTCATTGTCGAGGTAGACGAATCGGGTGGGCAGAGTGGTCGGCTCGGTCGGCCTCCCCATGAAGGACAGCATGGGCTTCGTGGCGTTGTACTCATGTTGGTTCGAGCGTGTCTCGTCCGCCTCAACGGCAGACAGTTGCTTGATGGCTGTGCCTTCAAAATACTCGGACAGCTGGCCGCGCTTCATCGCTTGTTTTTCCATGGCTGCGGTGGTTCTTGTCGAAGAGCTTGGTAGCGTTCAGCAGTCTTTTCCGTCACAAAGGATTGGCCCGGTCAGTGCTCAGCGCGGCCGACAAACACTGGTCCATGAATTGTGTGATCCGCGCCTCATCCCATACCTCGAAAGCGATACCTGCCCCAAGAAGATTGATCTTTTTCATGAACTCGCGAAACAGTCTTTCCCCGTTCAACAATTGACTGTACTTCTCGAGAGCCAGAACGATTCCTTTGGCGAGGATCGGACGAGCGGCAAGGCCTGGGCGTTCGAGAAGGTTCAGGCGGATGTCTGCCCTTGCCAGTGTGATTTTCAACGCTCTGGCTGGGTTGTCCGGCATGATCAGCTTTGCAATGTGATGATTCCACCACAGGCGGGCAATCGCATGATCATCACGGCAACCAGTCAAGGTTGGGGCAAAGAAGTGTTTGGCGACGGCCTTTGTCAGTGCATCATCATTCATTGTGGACTGCAGCCAGCGCCTGCGTGCGTATTCTAGGCACTCGACGTGGCTCAAACGTATCCATACACGATTCTCACGTGCCAGTGCCGGGGTCAGTTTGTCAAGCGCGTGGCCAACAATCAGGGAGTTGCTGATTTCAGCAGCGGCACCATCGGTGAGTTCCAGTCGCTCAAGACTGGCAAGGTCTGCATCGATGGATAGAGGAATGCGCCAGTCCCCCTTGCTCTCCATGTCACGAAAGTTCCCCTCTCGATAGCGATCGAGATTCTCCGCGACCTTGTTCTTCAGGTCGTCAGCAACCTGCTGCCCGACATAAAGGAGTTTGCTCATCGATCCAACCTCTCGATGATGCCCTGCAGCGAGCCCAGTGGAGCATCGAGAAGCTTCTGTGCTGATTCGGCATAGTCGTGATTCTCGATGTCGATTCCTTCCGCATTGCAGCGAGCCATCATCACGCCGTGCCAGCGCTTGTCCTGGAATTCGGACTCACCCCGCATGATGTCGAGTACCGACATGATGGCGGGAAGGAACACAGATGGGAGCATGAGATCACACAGGTCGGCACGTCCGCGCAAGAGGCCGAGAAAGGCATGCAGGTCAGGATGAACCATGATCTGAATTGCCTCGTCGTCAGGGTTGATTCTGAAGCTTCCCTTCGGGACGTCCTCGTGTTTCACGAGCGTGAAAATGGATTCCAGTGGAGCAAGCTTTTCGAGGCCAGCCTCGAAACGCAGTTCGTCGCTTAAGGCCAAGACATCTCCGGCATTGACGATCTTTGCGTCATCGGGGAACTCCTTGTCGATGTGCTCGGAATCCAGCCTGAGATCGTCCCGAACAGCGATCACGGCAGCGCGGACATTCACTGTGCCACGCACGATGCCGTTGACGAGCGGGATGGAGATGTCTCCGGGTAGGCATTCCTCGAAGCGATCCAGATAGGTGTCGCGGCACGTGACCATCAGACCCGATTTAGCCTTTCCGGACTCCAGCAGCTCCTGGATAGATCGCTCGTTGAGAATCAAGTTGCCGCGCAGTGTGGCGTCGCTGCAATTTGCGCTTTCCTGGACGTCGAGAAAAAGCTCGAAGCTTCCCTTGCTGTAATCCTGTGTTTCCGAAGAAAGGATAGGATGTGGAAAACTGATGCCGTGATCAATGCGCATCGGCTTCTCCATCAATTGGCGTGAGAACTACGCGAATTGGCCCCGAGTACGGGGTGTCGAATTCGATTTCGAAATTTGCGCGCGCGCCCTGTTCGAGAAAGACCCTAGGAGACCTGGAACACGGCGTTCCGCCGATGGAGCGAATGCCAAGGGCCTCGTTACTGGAGACGCCTGTGGCGACGATCTCGAGAATTACCGTAGCGGATTCTTCAGGAGTGAGTGCGACCAATCGGGTGGCGCCCGAGCCCGACTTGGAACTGCGAAGCCCAAAGTAGGGAATGCTTCTGCCGCCTCTGCCACCGGCCACGCCTCGGCCGGGGCCCTGCCTCTCGCCGGAAGTCTGGCCGCTTTTTGTTTTGCTCTGTTTAAGGCCACCGGATGAGCCTGATTCGCCAGTGTCTCCACTGCCTGTGCGAGGTTTGGGTGCAGTTGGCTTCAGGGCGATCTTTGGACGTTCGGGGTCATTGTTGATGTTGGTCGGATCGGGTATCACCTTGCCTGCACTCGGGTTCGAGAAAAAGCGGTTCATCTCGTCGAGCAGGATCACTGCTTCAGCCGGCTTGGTGGTGCTTGCCTTGATGGTTTCTCTGACCCACGTCCCGACTGCCTTCATGGCAGACTTGTACCGCTTGCGTTTGTCGAGTTCATCAATACGCTCTGGCGAAATTTCGTCGTGTCTGGGGCTCTCCATGTCCCGAATCTGGCTGCTGGTGTCGCGATTGGCCGGTTCGAGCAGGGCGACAAAATCCTTGGACATCGGGAAGCGGGCCATGGGGTGACCGAAGTGTTTCAGGTTGTCCGCGATGTACATGCCGTTACGAAGGATGCCGAGGCGGCGGGGGAATCCGTCCTTTTGCAGGAGCGTCATCTTGAAGGTCCCGATGGGGGCGAAAGTCTGCTCACTCCGTTCCGATACCGGGCTTTTGAGTGCTTCCAGCATTGCTGCGCTGAAAGTCAGGTCGTCGGTTGTGCCCGAACTTTCCGCGGCTGCGCGTACCTCCGATTCATCGAAAAGTGCCGTGACCGTGTCCTTGTCTATCTCTATGGGGCCGACGTCAGGACGTTGGACGGTAAAGCGGATGGATCCATCCTGGATGGCGGAGAAGAAATTCCGAATCAAGGATTCGGTCATCAACCATTCCCAACCGGGCTCATTTGAGAAGCCGATGCTAGCCACGGTGGTGCCGATTCTGTTGCGGCGAAGCCATGCGGGAAGAGAACTGGTGTTATCGACTGGCATGTAGCCGCCGTTACCCCAGTATCCGGTGGAGCGTTTCGGGCCACTTCCTTCATCGTGGGATACAAGGATGCTCTTGCCTTGAGCAAGGAATGCCGGCTCGCCTCCGTCCAAGTAACAAGTGGAGTAGAACACCGTCCGGAGGCTGGAAATGGTAAATGCGGCATTCTTGCCAATTCCGAATGAGCCACCGGCGTCGGTGTCCGTTTTCTGACTGATTCCTGAGGATTTGACCAACGCGTGGAAAGCTGTTCCCTCCACGGCTGGGCCGACGAGGCCAGTCGTACCATAGTCTTCCATCAACAACACAGGGATGTTGGGACGGTCAGCGATTCTGATCGCGCGCTCGAAGAACTCTTTGTCCTTCTTGTGGTTACGCGTCTTGGCCTGCTTCAGGCATACGGCAAAGGTGCCTTTGAGATCCTGCAACCCAGGAATCTCTGAACTCCGCGCCAAAAGCAACCGGAATATGAGATGCACCGGCTCGGATGTGCCGTCTGGCCGGCGTGCTGAAGCGTCGAGGCTGTTCTGTGAGCACTCGCGAGCGATGCCGGGATAAGGTGAGCCCTTGAACGTCTCGATACCGGCATGGCCGAGGCCTTCCTCTTCCCTGCCTGGATTGGGCAAGAATTCCCAGTGTGCCATGTGATCCCCCTGAGTCTGCAACAGTACGCATTCAACGTTAAACCAGCATTGGAAGCGTGGGCAAATCGCGTCGGACCCAAAAGAGTTCTCAGGACTTGCGTTTCGATTGAATTTCGTCGACAAGCAGCTGAAGTCTTCCCAAGCTGACTTCGCATTCCCACACGATGAGAACCTTCCATCCGTGCTTCTCGAGTTGGGTTCGAACTCGGGTGTCACGTGCCAGATTCTGTTTGAACTTGGCTTGCCAGAAATCCCTGTTGCTGGCTGGTGTGGCTGCGTACCGGCAGCCGTGATGCCGATGCCAGAAGCATCCGTGCACGAAAACGACCGTGCGGTATTTCGGTAGCACGATGTCCGGCTTGCCGGGGAGGTTCTTCGGTGCGATTCGATAGCGCAAACCCCGTGCGTGCAGATATTTCCGCACGATGATCTCCGGCTTCGTGTCGCGCCCGCGAATGCCGGACATCATCCGGCTTCGCGTGGCACGATCAACTACGTCCGTCATCAGTTGCCGCGTGGGAGGCCGGCGGCTTTCATGAAGATGGGATACGCCGTCTCGCAGACCTCGTCGCCGAATCGGCCGAACATTTCGGCCATGATGGCGTCGAGCTTGATGCACTCGTTGGACTGGAAGAGCATTTCGCCGCTTGCATTGCTGATGATGTCGCAGGGCCTGTCTTCCGGATGGAACAGCAGGCCGCGCAGGGACATTTCCGAGAACCAGCGCGACATGCCTTCGCGACTCTTGTTGGCGAAATCGGGGATGCGGGATGCGTGCATGACGACTCTCCTTCGCTATCAGGCATAGGCTGCGAGCAGCGGCACCTGGTGGACACCTTCCTCTTCTTGTCGTATCAGCTCGAGCACGCGGGGCACCATGATGCGCGCTACTTCGCGCATGACCGGCATGACGACGCTGTTTCCGAATTGTTTGTACGCCTGCGTATCGCTCACCGGGATATGGAAGCTGTCCGGCAAACCCATCAATCGCGCGCACTCGCGCGGCGTCAATCGCCGCGGTCGCTTGCGCGGTCCCTGTGATATCAGAATCTCTGATCCGTCCTTGTAATAGCGCGCGGAAAGGGTTCGCGTCACGCCATCGCCATCCACCAGTCCGAAGCCGAAGCCGTTGCCGGCGGCGCGGTGCTTGGCGGCATAGTTTTGCAGATAGGCCCAAAGGTTTGGAGTGAGCGTGTAACGCGCATCCACCTTGGCTTGCTTGCCGGTGGTGTAGTGGGATTCCGGCAACTCGCTGCCGTCCTGCGGATGCAGAATGCTGCGCAGGCGCGGGCCTTCTTTCGGAAGTTGCAAGTCGTCCCAGGTGAAGTCGGTCGGTTCGCGGAAGCCGACAATCAGGATGCGCTCACGATGTTGCGGCACGAAGTGCTGACCGTCTATCACCTTGCAATAGATGTGGTAGCCGAGGTCCTGTTCCAGCACTTTCTTGATGACGCGAAAGGTATTGCCCTTGTCGTGGCTGACGAGGTTTTTCACGTTTTCCAGCAGAAATGCCCGCGGCTGCTTTGCCTTGATGATGCGTGCCACGTCGAAGAACAGCGTGCCTTGCGCCTCGTCGGCGAAGCCGTGGGCGCGGCCCAGCGCGTTCTTCTTGGACACGCCGGCGATGCTGAAGGGCTGGCAGGGGAAGCCGGCCAGCAGGATGTCGTGATCGGGAACGTCGTGTTCGTCGACTCGGGTGATGTCTCCCTCGAAGCTGTGCGTCGATTCGGGGAAGTTTGCGAGGTAGGTTTTCTGTGCGTACGGATTCCACTCGCTGGTAAACACGCAGCGCCCGCCGTGGGCTTCGAAACCCATACGGATGCCACCGATGCCGGCGAACAAGTCGATGAAGGTAAACGCGGCATTTGGATTCCCCTTCGACCCGGTGAGCGGCAGCAGATACTGGCGGATGGCGCCGATGACGTAGGGCGGGGGATCTGTTTCGCCCGTTTCCCAGCGACGCACGGTGCGCACGCTGACGCCCAGTGCCTCGGCGAGTTCACGCTGGTTGTAGCGACCGCGCAGACTGGCCAGCAAATGCCGGATGTTTTCCATGGCTTGTCGTTCCGGTAATGATTGCGGTCAGTATGTCCGCAAGATGTCCCCATGACAAGCGGTGAAGATGCCCGGGCATGTCCATGCCGGGCAGGCATCATCGTGTCGTGCGATGTCTGATGTTGACGGCGCGGCGTCTCGTGGGCTGATACCGGAGCGGCGCATCACTCGCGTCGACGCTGAGCCCACCCAAACCGCCGATCAATGCGCCGTTGCGGGCTGTTCCTCGACCGCCGGAGGCATCGCGGTGGCGTGGACCACTTGCGTCATCGCGGCGGTGGCGTCCAGTGCCTTGGCCAGCATCGGTTCGAGCTTGCCGCCCATGCGCAACTGGTCGACGCCGGCCATGGCCTTGTCAAGTTGCCGCTGCTCGTCGCTCTGCGGGCGCGGCGGGGCGCCGGGGGCGGCGGTGAGGGCGGCGATCTGCGGGCCGACCAGTTCGGTCAGTGCGAAATAGGGATCGTCGTGGATGCCGAGGTGGGCCAGCAGTTTGCCCGGCAGCAGCCAGGAGGCGGTGTCGGCCTGCAGCGGTTTGGACGGCCGTTTCGGGTCGACCAGCAGCCACACGCCGGCCTGGCCCAGCATGTCGCTGCCGTCGACGAAACCGGTGATGTGGTAGCTGTTGCTGAGGGCGGGCAGGTGGTCGCCGTAGAACAGCACCACGCTGGGCCGGTCGCGTTTGGCGAGCAGCTTCACCAGCCGGCCGAGTTCGGCGTCGGCATGTTTGAGGTGGTAGAGGTAGGTCTGCAGCTCGAGCTTGTCGCGGCCGGTGATGCCGTCGGGCACCGGGATCGCGTCGCGTTCGGCGACGTGCGCGGGCTCGATGTCGTAGGGGCCGTGCGCCTCGATGCTGATGGCGAAGATGAACTGCGGCGGGCCGCTGTCCTTGAGCTGGGTCATGATCTCGTCGGTCATCGCGCTGTCGGCCATGTACTTGCCGTCATTCGGCGCGCCGGGCGGAAACGAGGATTGCGACACGAACCGGTCGAAGCCGATTGCCTGGAACGCGGTGGTGCGGTTCCAGAACGCCGGGTCGTTGCCATGCAGCGCAAGCGTGCTGTAGCCGTGCGACGCCAGCGTGCGCACCAGGCTGGGCAGCGACTTGTGGCTCATCTGCAGGTAGGGGAACTGCAGGTTGTCGAAGTAGCGCAGCGACAGGCCGGTGAGGAACTCGAACTCGGTGCGGATGGTGCCGCCGCCGAAGGTGGGCACGTGCAGTTTGCCGCTGCTGCCATGCCGCGCGAGCCGGCGCAGGTTGGGCGCGAAGTTGCTGTGCTCGTAGCCGTGCATGATCGACGGGTCGAAGAACGATTCGCTCTGCACCACCACGATGTCGGGCAGCTCACCGGTTGCCGCCGGCTGCCGCAACACCTGTTGCAACGCCGGCGCGGATTGCGCAATCAGCTGCTCGGCCGCGGCGCGGTCGGGCTTGTGGTGGCCACCGCCGTATTGCAGGTGGAACAGCATCAGCGAGCTGATCAGGCCGGAATGGTTGGTGGTGACCCGGGCCGACCACGGCTCCAGCCACAGCACGCGCGCGTTGTAGATCCTGCCCCAGGCGGACAGGCCCACCAGCATGCTGACGAACGCCGCGGCCAGCAGGCCGCAGGCGGCGAGGCGCTTGCCACCGGTATGCCGCGGTACCACCGGCGGCTCGTAACGCCACGCCAGCACCACCAGCGCCAGCGCCGCCAGCAACGCGAGGTACGGCCACGGGCTGTGCGGCAGGTAGCCGGCCAGCAGGTGCATGCCGCCCTTGCGCAATTGGCCGATCATGCGGAAATCGTCCGGCAGCAGCGGCGTGCCGAGGTTGGCCACCTTCAGCACGTTGACGCCGTAGACCAGCCCTTGCAGCGTGAACGCCAAGCCGAACGACAGCCAGGCACGGCGGGTCCACGCCAGCAGCGCGCCGGCCAGCAGCAGGCCGGGCAGCGCATTGGCCAGCGGGAACCGCGGCTGCTTGAGCAACTGCGCCGTGGTCACCCCCACGCCGCCGTCGACCAGCCCGGTCAGCAGCACGAACGCCAGCGCCAGTGCCAGCACCAGCGCGATGCGCGCGCCCAGCGGATACCTGGCGCTGCGGATGTCGGGAGAGATCAGGGGCATGTGGCGACTGCCGGGGTCGTCATGGGTGGTCTCCAGAATGTAAACAGGACTCGATGAACGGCGGGTGGCGCGCAAAACGACAAGTGTCGGGCCTGCCGCAGGCATGCGCAACGCACGAACGGGTCGGCCGTGCACGGCGATGCGCGGCGTCGCCGCCGCGCTGCGGCACAATGGGCCGATGAACCCGCCCGAATCCGCCGCGCTGCGCGCGCTGATCGATGATCGCTACCGCGAGCTGGAGCGCCGTTGCCGCGCCGCCGGCGTGCACCTGCATGACGATGCCGGCGTCGCCGAACGCATCCGTCGCACCTTGCTGGCCAGCGATTTCGCGTTCGACACCTGGTGTCGCCAGCCGCAGCTGCTCGCCCCGCAGGGGCTGGATCGCCTGCGCTCCGGCGCCGATGCCGGAGCCCGCATCGACGCGCTGCCACTGCCGGAGGACGAAGCCGGCTGCATGGCCGCGCTGCGCCGCTTTCGCCATGCCGAGGCGTTGCGGCTGGTGTTCCGCGACGTCAACGGGCTGGACGAGTTGCCGGAAACCCTGTCCGCCACCAGCGTCCTGTACGAGGCGCTGCTGGGCAAGGCGCTGGCGTGGGCCACCGCGGCAATGGCCGCGCGCTACGGCCACAGCCGCGATGCGCAAGGCGTGTTGCAGCACCTGCTGGTGGTGGGCTTCGGCAAGCTCGGCGGCAGCGAGCTCAACTTCTCCTCCGACATCGACCTGCTGTTTGCCTACCCGCACGGGGGCCAGAGCGACGGCGCGCGGCCGCTGGACAACAGCGAATACTTCGTGCGGCTCGGCCGCCAGCTGGTGCGCCTGCTCGGCGAACCGACCATGGACGGCATCTGCGCGCGCGTCGACATGCGCCTGCGCCCGTTCGGCAAGGCCGGCCGGCTGGCGCTGTCGTTCGCCGCGATGGAGCAGTACTACCAGAGCGAGGGGCGCGACTGGGAGCGCTACGCGTGGATTAAGGCGCGCGCGGTGGCCGGCGACCGCGCCGACGGCAAGCAGCTGCAGGAGATGCTGCGCCCGTTCGTCTACCGCAAGTATCTCGACTACACCGCGTTCGCCGGGCTGCGCGAGATGAAGGCGCTGATCGACGCCGAGGTGGCGCGCAAGGATCTGGCCGACAATCTCAAGCTCGGCCCCGGCGGCATCCGCGAGATCGAGTTCATCGTGCAGCTGGTGCAGCTGATCCGCGGCGGACGCGAACCCTCCCTGCGCGTGCACGGCCTGCTCGGCGCGCTGGCCGCCTGCGAGGCGCGTGGCCACATCGGCGCGCAGCGCGCGCGGCGCTTGCGCGAGGCCTACGCGCTGCTGCGTCGGGCCGAAAACCGCGTGCAGATGCTGCGCGACGCGCAAACCCACGACATCCCCGACGATGCCCTGAGCCGCGAACGCATCGCGCTCAGCCTCGACTACCCCGACTGGGAAACCTTGCGCGCGGCGCTGGCGACCCATCGCGCGATCGTCAGCGAGGAGTTCGCCGCCGTGCTGATGCCCGCGCATGGCCAGGTCGCCGCCGCGCCGGTCGCCGACGTGCGGCTGTGGGAGCACGCCTGCGACGAAACGCTGGATGCGGCCACGCTGGAGGCTTCCGGTTTCGCGCCCGCGGCGGAACTGGCCGACGCCTTGCTGAAGCTGCCGCAAGCCGCCTCGGTGCGCGCGATGTCGCCGCGTTCGCGCGAGCGGCTCGACCGCTTGCTGCCGCAGCTGCTCGGCGCCGCGCGCAACACTCCGGCGCCGGTGCCCGCGCTGCTGCGGCTGTGCCGGCTGATGCAGGCGGTGGCGCGGCGCTCGGCCTATCTCGCGCTGCTGGACGAGCAGCCCGCGGCGCGGCGCCGGCTGGTGCGGCTGTTCGCCGACAGCGCCTTTCTCGCCGAACGGGTGATCGCCCAGCCGCTGCTGCTGGACGACGTGCTCGATCCGCGCATCGACCAGCTGCCGCTGCGCCGCGCCGACATCGCCGCCGAGATCACCCGCGTGCTCGGCACGCTGGATGAGCGCGACGCCGAGACCGAGCTGGAGCGGATCACCGAGTTCCGTTCGTCCACCGCGTTCCGGTTGGGGCTGGCCTTCAACGACGGTCGCGTCGACGCCGAAGCCACCGCACGCCGGCTGGCCGCGCTGGCGGAGTCGGTGGTGGGCGCGGTGCTGGCGCTGGCCGAGCGCGATCTGGTGGCGCGGCATGGCCGCCTGCCGGGCACCGGGTCGGGCTTCGCCGTGCTCGGTTACGGCAGTCTCGGCGGCGAGGAACTCGGCTTCGCCTCGGACCTGGACCTGGTGTTCGTGTTCGACGGCCAGCGCGCGCAGGCGATGAGCGACGGCGAGCGTCCGCTGGAAGGCTATCGCTGGTACCAGCGGCTGGCCCAGCGGGTGATGAACTGGCTGACCGTGCTGACCCGCGCCGGCCGTCTGTACGAGGTGGACACGCGGCTGCGTCCGGATGGTTCCAAGGGCCTGCTGGTAAGCAGCCTCGATGCGTTCGTGGCCTATCAGCGAAGCCGTGCGTGGACATGGGAGCACCAGGCGCTGTTGCGCGCGCGGCCGGTGGCTGGCGACGCGGCGCTCAACGCCGAGCTGGCGACAGTACGCCGCGACGTCCTCGCCGTGCCGCGCGACCCGGCCGCGGTGCGCGCGGAAGTGGCCAGCATGCGTCAGCGCTGGCGCGCCGAGCGTGACCGTTCCGACGAGCAGCAGTTCGACCTGAAGCAGGGCCTCGGCGGCCTGCTCGACATCGAGTTCGCGCTGCAGGGACTGGTGCTGGCGCACGCGGCGCGGCAGCCGGCGCTGCTCGGCGTCACCGCCAACGCCGGGTTGATCGAGGCCTGCCGCGTCGCCGGCGTGCTCGACGACGATCAGGCGGCGACCCTGGCGGCCGCGCACGCTGGCCTGCTGCAACGCGCGCTGGCCTGTACGCTCGACCTGCGCTCGCGCATCGCGCCGCGCGACGCCGCGCTGGAGCAGTTGCGCGCCGGCGTGCGCGGAGTCACCGACGCGCTGGGCTTCGCCTTCGCCGCCGACGCGGAGCCGCCGCCGCAGGGTTGAGAGGAATCGCGCGCATGCTCCTTGCGCGCGATCCGGGGAGTGTTCGCGGAGAGCCCTTCGCTTCACGGACGTGAAGAGTGCCTTCAACGCATGGCGCTTGTCTGGACCCATCCCGGCAGGCAAGATCGACCATGGCCACGGGCTGTCGGCAGGGGCGGGATGAGGGGACGCGTGACAGGGGGAGTGGGATCGCGAGTGCTGCTTGCACTCCTGCTGATGTCGACCGGCTGGCTGGTTGTCATGTCGCCCGCGCGGGCGATGGATCCGCAGCAGCCGTTCCATTCCTTTGTGCTCGACCACTGGGGCGTGGAACAGGGCCTGCCGCAAATCACCGTGCTGGGCCTGGCCGAGGATCGCGCCGGATTCCTGTGGGTCAACACGCAAACGGCCGTGGCGCGTTTCGACGGCGCCCGCTTCGTGCGCTACGACCGTGCCAGCACCGGCGTGGATACCAGCATGCTCAACGCTGCATGGGCCGACCCGCACGGCGGCGTATGGTTCGGCGGCGCGCGCGGCCTGATCGAGCAGCGCGACGGGCAGTTCAAGGCGCTGGGCGGGGCTGCGGTCAACGCGATCATCGACGCCGGTGACGGCACGCCGCTGCTGGCCACCGCCGACGGCGTGCAGCGGCTGCACGAAGGCCGGATGGTGTCGACCGGCGGCAGCAGCGGGCCGGCCTTCAGCCTGCTGCGTGGCGACGGCCATCTCTGGATCGGCGGCACCGGCCGCGTCTGCCGCCGCGCCGACAGCGCCGCACCGGCCACGGAAAGCTGCATCGCGGCGGGGCCGGCGGCATGGCGGCACGTGGTGGTCAATCATCTGGCGCTGCAGGGCGGCCAGTTGTGGCTGGGCACGTCGGCCGGCTTGATGCGGATCGTGGATGGGCAGTGGGTCGCGGCGGGACTGGGCGACGGGATCGATGCGGCGCCGATCGAGAGCCTGCTCACCGATCGCGTCGGTTCGCTCTGGATCGCCACCGCCAAAGCGCTGTACCGCCGCCTGCCGGGCGGCGAACTGGAGCGCGAGGAGATCGATGTCCAGCGCCGGCCGTGGGTGCACCGCATGCTGGAGGACCGCGACGGCAACCTGTGGCTTGGCACCTACACCCGGGGCCTGTACCGCATCTGGAATGGCTGGACCCGGCGCCTGTCGCTGGACGACGGCGTGCGCGACCCGCTGGTGTGGAGCGTGCTGCGCGCGCCCGACGGCGCGATCGTGTTCGGCACCAATTCCGACGTGGAGGTCTTCGACGGCAAGCAGGTGCGCACGCTGATTCCCGGCAGCGCGCTGCCCAACCCGTCCGCCTACGAGCTGTACTACGACCGCCGCCAGCGCTTGTGGGTGGGCACGCGCGGCGGCATCGCGGTGTTCGACCGCGGGGTGGACGTCACCCCGTCCGCGCTGCAAGGCCTGCGCAACCTGCAGATCAACGACATCCACGAGCTCGGCGACGACGATTTCCTGTTTGGCACTTCCGCCGGGCTTTATCGCTGGCGGCAGGGCGCGTTGAGCCGGCTCGATCCGCAGGCTACCGCCGCCGAGGCCATCATCCGCTCGGTGCTGCCGCTGGCGCCGGGGCGCTGGTACGTCGGCACCCGCGACGGCGTGCGCGAGTGGCGCGACGGTCACTGGACACGGCCGGCGTGGGCCGAGCCCTTGCGCAGCCACTTCGTGACGCGGCTGGCGCTGCTCAAGCCGGACTTGCTCGCGGTGGCCACCAGCGACGCCGGCATTGGCCTGATGGCAGACGGCCGCCTGCGCATGACCGGCCAGAGCGAAGGCTTGCCCAGCGACAACGTGTGGACGTTCGACCTGCTCGACGGGCAGCTCTACGCCAGCTCGACGGAAGGCGCCTGGCGCCTGCCGCTCTCGCAACTGCCGCTGCCCGGCTCGCCGCCGCGCACGGTCTCGCCGCAGCAGCTGGCCGGCGAGCAGCGTTCCACCACGGTGAGCAACCTGCATTGCTGCAATGGCGGCGCCCGCGCGCGCAGCGCCATCGTCGGCGACGTCATCTGGTACGCCACCACCGACGGCATCCTCGGCGTGAACACGCGCGCACTCGGCGAGCGGCCGTCGGCGCCGCGTGCGGCAGTGGTGTCGGTCGAACATGACGACCGGCAATACACGGGCGGCGCGTTCACCCTCGACCAGGGCAGCCGCGACCTGACCGTGCACTACACCGCGCCCTACCTGCAGGTGGGGACCTTGCATTTCCGCTACCGGCTGGACGGCTACGACAAGGATTGGCAGCACGCGGGCGTGCGCCGCGAGGCGTTCTACACCCACCTGCCGGCGGGCAACTACCGCTTTCGCGTCGCCGCCACGCTGCCGGGTGCCGCCGGCTACGGGCCCGAGGCCGCGATTGCCGTCGAAGTCACCCCGTACTGGTACGAAAACCTGCTGGTGCGGCTCGCCGCCGCGGCCGCGCTGGTCGTGCTGCTGTTCGTGCTGACGCGCTGGAGCATGCGCCGGCAGCGCCGCCGCAACGCGTGGCTGGAGGAACAGGTCGAACGCCGTACCGGCGAGTTGTCGCGCGCGCTGGAGCGCCTGCGCGTCACCAATCTCGCGCTGGCCGAGGAGAGCCATACCGACACGCTGACCGCGCTGCACAACCGGCGCTACCTGCTGGCGCAACTGCCCGCGCTGCTGGCCGAAGGCAGCAGCGTCGGCGTGATACAGATCGACATCGACCACTTCAAGCACATCAACGACGCCCGCGGCCATGCAGTGGGCGATGCGGTGCTGCGCGAGCTGGGCGGCAGGCTCGCCGAGTTGCGCCGCGACAGCGACATCACCGTGCGCTGGGGCGGCGAGGAGTTCCTGCTGTTGCTGCGCGACGTCGACCAGGCCGACGTGCTGCGCATCGCCCAGCGCCTGCGCCACGACATTGCCGCCAAGGCATTCGCGGATGGTCGCGGCGGCGTGCTGCGGCTGACCTGCTCGATCGGTTTCAGCATGCATCCGCTGGCCGCCCACAGCGACGCGGCAACCTTCGATGCGGCGGTGGAGCTGGCCGACCTGGCGCTGTATCGCGCCAAGTACCTCGGCCGCGACCAGTGCGTCGGCCTGCTGGCCGCCGCGCCGTTGCCGGCGGCAATCCTGCGCGATCCGCTGGCACCGCAACTGGACGCGCTGCTGGCCGCCGGCCAGCTGAAATGGGTGCGTCCGACGAACTGAGCGGGCGCCTTCGATCATTGCGCCGGCGCTTCGGGCGAAGCCCTGCCCGCCGCGCTCGAGCACCCCGCGCCGTCATTCCCGCGAAAGCGGGAATCCGCCGGTATTTCCGCCACGCAACCCGCCCCGGGTCGCCTCGATGCGCTCGCGCACCAGCGCGGCCACGCGTGCGGTTTCGCGCAGCGGGCGTTGCGCGGCGGTGCCCGGAGCGTCGAGGTCGTGCAGCAGGCCGGCGTCGCGCAGGGTCTGGTGGAAGCGCGCGATCTTCGGCGGCAGCGGTGCGCGGATGAAGGTGAGCACCGGGCAGCCGACGGCGCAGGCTTCGGACAACATGTTCACCGAATCGGGCGTGACCACCAGCCGGTCGGCCCAGCCGAGCACGCCGGGGTAGGGGTTGCGGCCGTCGTCGCGGCCAGCCCAGAGCAGGCCCGGCACCTCGGCCAGCAACGGCCGCAGCGATTCGATCAGTGCCGTCGGCGTGCGCCGCGAGCCGAGCACCAGCAGGCTACCGCCTTCGGCGCGCTGGCGCGCCAGCAGCTGCCGGATCAGCGCGCTGGCGTAGTCGGCGTCCAGTGCAATGCCGCGGCGCGGCCCGCCCAGCAGCACGCCCACGCGGGGCCGCGGCAAGGCCTCGAACTGCGGGCAGGCGTCGCGACCATCGGCCAGCCATTCGTCGTCGACGGTGTTGAGCGAGCCCAGCGTGGTCAGCACATTGGCGCCGTGCAGCTCATCGTGGCGCGGCACCACCACGGTGTCCCACAGCGTCGGCTCGATGCGCGGGTCGAGGATCTGCACGGTGTGGCAACGGCCCTCGCCGAGCGGCCGCAGCATACGGGTGAACAACGCGGCCGCGCGGCCACAGCCGATTGCGACTGCCGGCCAGGGCGGCGCAAACCACGCCCGCTGGCTGGCCGGCAGGGCGAGGCGTCCGCCCGCGATCAGGCGCGGCGCCAGCCATGACCATGGCGCGCGCGGCTCCAGCAGCAAATGGCGGCGCGGCAGTTGCAGATGCTCGGCCAGCGCCAGCGCCTGGCGCTGGTTGCCGGCGGCCGAATCGGTGATCACCCAGCACTCGCCGTGCAGCGTCAGCATGGCCGGGTTCGCCGCAGGATTGTTTCCCGAATCAACACGATGCGTTTCTCCGCCGGGCGTCGACCGCCGGCGCCCGGTCTGTACACTGGAATTTCTGGCCAGCGTGCCGGTGCGGCTCTCGCAAAGGATACCGTGCGACAGCCCGAAACAGCCTTTCGTCCTTGCCCCATGGAGTCTTCGCATGTCCCCACTGAAATATCTCTTTCTCGCCGGTCTGCTGGGTGCGGCGGTTTCCGCACAGGCGGCGCCGGTGACCTACCAGCTCGACCCCAACCACACGATGGTGCTGTTCAGCTGGAACCACTTCGGCTACTCCAACCCCACCGCCGACCTCGGTCTGGGCGAGGGCACGATCGTGTTCGACGAGCAGCATCCGGCGCAGTCCAGCGTCGAAGTGACCCTGCCGCTGGCGCGGCTGGATACCCACGTGGCGGCGCTGGACGAGCATCTTAAAAAGGCCGATTTCTTCGATGCGGCCAAGTATCCGGTGGTGACCTTCAAGAGCAGCAAGGTCGAGCCGCTGGGCGACAACAAGTTCAGGGTCACCGGTGCCCTCACCGTGCATGGCGTGACCCGGCCGGTGGTGCTCGACGCCACGCTGAACCGGGTGGGCCCGCATCCGATGGGCAAGGCGCAGTCGATCGGTTTCGACGCCACCGCCACGCTGAAGCGCTCGGAGTTCGGCGTGGGCGCCTACGTGCCCAACGTCAGCGACGAGGTGCACGTGCGCATCACCACCGAAGGTTCGGTGCCGAAGGAAGTCGCGGCGAAGTAATCGTCGCGCAGGTCTGGCGCACTCGCACAAAAAAACCGCGCCGTCATCGGCGCGGTTTTTTTGTGCCGGCGACCGCTGGTTATTCGGATTTCACGCCGCTGTCCTTCATCGACTCCAGCTTGCCCAGGTCGACGCTGCCCACCGCCGCCTTCAGCTCGTCGATGCTGTCGGCGTTGCCGTTCGCCTTGACCGTGAAGCGCTTGCCGACGATCACGCTGTACTCGCCGGACTTGGACTGGTGGTCCCACTCCTCGTGGATGAGGTTGCCATTGTCGCTGTAGGTCTTCTCGTAGCCGGTTTCGGTTTCCTTCTCCTCCTCCGGCGCCATCGCGCTGGCCATCGCGATGAAGCCCTTGGCGCCGCCGGTGTCGGTGACTTCCAGCGTGATGTGCTGGTTGTTGTCGCCGCTGTATTCCGCGCTGGCCTCCGACACCTGCATGCCCATCGCGCCGTTGCGCTCGGCCGAGATGCCGGTGCGCTTGAGATTGCCCACGGCAGCGGGCAGGAACGCCTTGATCTGGTCGGGCGCCAGCGCCTCCACCGGGCCGTTGGTGCCGGACATCGCGCCCATCATCTTGCCCATCGCGGCCGACTGCGCTGCGCTGTCGCCGGATTTCTGCGCCGCTTCCAGCTCCTTGCCGGCCTGTTCGGCGCGCTGGCCCATCGCCGCGAGCTTGCCCAGCGCGCTGTTGCCGTCGACGGTGACGGTCTCGCCGTTGCTGCTGGTGACGTGCATGCCGCTCATCGCCGCGCCGCCCAGCGCGCCGACGAAGATCAGGCCCAGGATCAGGCTAACGATCCAGCCCAGCACGATCGCGATGATCACGCTCACCGCGGTGTAGCCGCCGGCCTTTTCCGGCGGGCACTGCATGGTGTGGGGCAGGCCCAGATACAGCAGGTAGATGCTGTAGACACCGCCGGCCAGCACGATCAGCAGGCCCAGCCACGGCACGATCACGCCGATGCCGGCGATCCACCAGGCGGTCCACGCGTAGGCCACCGTCTTCAGTGCCTGGATCAGGTTCGGCTTGGCGCCGAAGGTGCCGGCCAGCGCGTTGATGATCAGCGCCATCACGTAGACCAGTACCAGCGACAGGATGTAGCCCAGGATCATCCGGCCGATGCCCGCGCCGATGCCGGCGCGCACGGTGACGCCGAGGAAGCTGGTGCCGATCAGGCTGCCCTTGATGAACTGCGCGATCACCGGCAGGGCGGCGATGATGGCGATGTAGCCGAGGTACAGGTTGTTGACCGTGGCCGGTTCGGCGGCGGCAACGGGCCACTCGGTCTTGGGTGTGGTCAGGATGTTCTTTGCGCGCGCGATGAGCTTTGCGGAATCCATGGTCTGCTCCCGATCAGATGCCCGAATCCGGCGCGGGGCGCCGGGACGTCGTTGATTTCCCCTTTGGTGCGTCGCACCGCTTGCTGCCGTCGCGCGGCGGAAACCCCTTCCGGCCGCGCCGTGGCGGATGAGCGCCCCGGCAGCAAACGCCAGCCTGCTACCATTTGCAGCCTGCTGTCCAGTCCGGAGTCCGCTGATGTCATCCCCCGCTGTCGCGACCGTGCCCCTGGTGCCGGCAAATGCCGAAAATCGTTACGAAGTGACGCGGCAGGACCTGCCGCTGTCGTGTCCGATGCCGGGCATGGTGCTGTGGAATTCCCATCCGAAGGTCTACCTGCCGATCGTCGATGACGGCGGCGAGTCAACCTGCGCCTACTGTGGCGCGCATTACGTGCTGCGCGACTGACCAGCGGACCCGGTCGGCGGCCGGCCATGGCATTTTTTTTGCTTGTTTTTTGCCATGAAAGCCGCCAGCCCCGAGCTCATGTCCAGCATTGTCGTGCCCGCCAAGCTGCTGACCGTGGTCCAGCTGATCCCCGCGCTGCATTCCGGCGGTGCGGAGCGTTCGGCGCTGGAGATCGCGCGCGCGCTGGTGCAGGCAGGCCATCGCTCGGTGGTGATTTCCGCCGGTGGGCGGTTGGTCGAGCAGTTGCAGGCCGAGGGCAGCGAGCACATCACGCTCGACCTGGGGCGCAAGTCGCTCGCCACCCTGGGCCGCATCGGCCCGCTGCGACGCCTGCTGCGTGAGCTGAAGCCGGACATCGTGCACGCGCGTTCGCGCTTGCCGGCGTGGGTGGGCTGGTGGGCGCTGCGCGGTATTTCCCCGCGACCGCACTTCATCACCACCGTGCATGGCTTCAATTCGCCGGGCCGCTACAGCTCGATCCTGCTGCGCGCCGAGCGCGTGATCGTGGTGTCGCAGACCTTGCGTGACTATGTGCTCAGCCACTATCGCTGGCTGGAGCCGGGCCGGGTGCGGGTGATCCCGCGCGGCATCGACCAGGATGCGTTTCCCTACGGGCACCGGCCGGACGATGCATGGCAGAAGGCGTTCTTCGCGGAGTTCCCTGCGCTCGCCGGTGCGCCGTTGCTGACCATGCCCGCGCGCGGCACGCGGTTGAAGGGCCACCACGACGCGATCGAATTGCTGGCCGACCTCAAGCGTCGCGGCATCGAGGCGCGCTTGCTGCTGCTGGGCGTGGTCGAGCCCGGCCGCGAGGCCTACGTGGCCGAGCTGCAGGAGCTGATCCGCTTGCGCGGGGTGACCTCGCAGGTGGTGCTGTCGCCGCCGCGCGATGACATCCGCGACATCTACGCGCTGTCGGCGCTGGTGCTGCAGTTGTCGAACAAGCCCGAGACCTTCGGGCGCACGGTGATCGAGGCGCTGTCGCTGTGCCGGCCGGTGCTCGGCTACGCCCATGGCGGCGTCGGCGAATTGCTGGCCGAGCTGTACCCTGCCGGCCGCGTGCCGCTGGGCGATCGCGAGCGGCTGGTCGAACGCGCGGCCGAATTGCTGCGGGTGGCGCCTCCGATCTCGCCGCTGCAGAGCTACCGGCTCAGCGACATGCAGCAATCCACGCTGGCGTTGTACGACGAAGTGAGCCAGCCGCAGGGCTGACGCGCCAGGCGTCGCGGCGCGCCTACAATGCGGGCTGGTTCCCGCCTGGCCCACCCATGACGACCTTCGGCAGTTCACTCAAGGCCGCGCTGCGTTCCCCCTTGCTGCCGTTCTGGCTGGTGATTGCGTTGCTGCCGTTCGGTCGCAGTTCGGAGCTGGGCACGCTGCTGTGCCTGCTCGGCGTGATCATGCTGTTTGCACGCGACCCGGCCGCACTGCGCCAGCACCCCGGCGCGCAGCTGCTGCTGTGGCTGCTGGGAGCGTATGTGGCGGCGGCGTTGTTTTCCGCGCTGGACGCGATTCGTCCCGGCAAGAGCTGGAGCACGGTGGCCGCCACGCTGCGTTACGTTCCGCTGGGCCTGTACGCGTGCTTCGCGATCCGTCGCGAGGCCAAACTGCACGCTTTGTACAAGGCGGTCGCCGCGGTGCTGGCGCTGTGGTGTGCGGATGCGTGGGTGCAGGCGTTCACCGGCTGGAGTCTGGGCGGCCATCCCGAGGCCTTTCGGGTCTCGGGCATTTTCGGCGCCGACAACCTGAAACTGGGCCCGAGCCTGGCGGTGCTCTCGCCGTTCGCATTGTGGGCAGCGCGGCAGCGCTGGGGGCGGCCGGGGTTGGTGCTGGCCGCAGTGCTGGTGCTCGGCCCGGTGCTGCTGGCCGGCTCGCGTTCGGCGTGGCTGTGCTACGTGCTGGTGCTGGCGGGTTTCGCCTGGCAGGAGGCGCGCACGCTGTGGCGCTTCTCGTTGTGGTGCGGGGCGGCGGCGCTGCTGCTGGCACTGGCTGGCGTGGTGGCATGGAATACCTCGGCGCGCTTCCATGACCGGATGGCGCGCAGCCTGCTGGTGTTGCAGGGTACCGATCAGTCGGTGGACACGGCGCTCAGCGGCCGGCTCGATATCTGGCAGGTCGGCGTGGCGATGACCGCGGCGCATCCGGTCAACGGCGTGGGCGTGCGCGGATTCCGCTACGCCTATCCGCAGTTCGCGCCGGCCGACGACCACTTCGTGGTGTCGGCCGAAGCGTGCGGCGTCGGCGAAGGCGCCTGCCATCCGCACCAGCTGCTGCTGGAGATCCTCACCAATACCGGCCTGCTCGGGCTGGCGCTGTGGCTGGCCGCGGCGGGTCTGGCGTGGCGGGCATGGCGGCGGGTGGGCGCGGCGGCGCGCGCACGCGCGTTCCCCGCCAGCCTGGCGCTGGGCGTGATGCTGTTTCCGCTGAACTCGCACCTGGCGTTCTACTCGGCCTGGTGGGGGCTGCTGTTCGCCTGGCTGCTCGGGCTGTGGTGCGCCAGTTTGTTCGTTGCCGGCATCTCTGCCGGCAACGAAGAGCCCGGCATCCGTGCCGGACTCCTAAACGCAGAACCCCCTCAGGGAACGCCCGATGGGGCGTGAGCCGCTGTCGGTGGTGGTGACCACGTTCAACAGCGCCGACACGCTCGACGCCTGCCTGCGCGGGGTGAGCTGGGCCGACGAGATCGTGGTGCTGGACTCGGGCTCGAGCGATGCCACCACGGCGATCGCCGCGCACTACGGCGCGCGCATCCACGCGCAGCCGTTCGCCGGCTACAGCGCCCAGAAGCAGGCGGCGATCGACCTCGCCAGCCATCGCTGGGTGCTCCTGCTGGACTCGGATGAATCGCTGGATGCGGATGCCGCCGCATGCCTGCAGCAGGCGCTGTGCGAGCCGGCCCATGCGGGTTACCAGTTGTGGCGGCGCGAGTGGCAGTTCTGGCGCTGGCAGTCGCGGCGCGGCCGGCTCAACCACTACGTGCGCCTGTTCGACCGGCAGCGTGCGCGCATGAGCGGCCACGAGGTGCACGAGGAAGTGCAGGTGGACGGCCCGGTGGGCGTGCTCGACGCGGTCATCGATCACCATGGCGAGCCCGACATCGCCGGCCGCGTGGTCAAGGCGAACCGCTACTCCAGCCTGCAACAGGCCGATCTGGCCGGGCGACGGGTGAGCTGGCTGCGCTTGCGCATGGTGGCGTATCCGACGGTGGCGTTTCTTCGTTATTACGTGCTGCGTGGACACTGGCGCTCCGGCTGGGCCGGCTTCATCGCCGCGCGCATCCACGCGTTCTACGCGTTCCTGAAGTACGCCAAGCTGTACGAGCAACGGCGGCCGCGGGACTGATCCGGCCAGCTCGATCGCCGCTCGGGACGCAGGCATGCGGCTGTACCTGGTCGAGCGCCGCCGGGCATCCGGCTGCCGAACGGATCAGTAGATGGCGGCGGCGCCCGGAGGGCGGGTCTTGAAGCGCTTGTGCACCCACAGGTACTGCTCCGGCGCCTCGCGCACCATCTGCTCGATGCAGGCGTTGACGCGGGCGGTGTCCTCCAGCACGTCCGCGCCGGGGAAATCCTCCAGCGGCGCACCCAGGCGCAGGACGTAACCCGACCCGTCGGGCAGGCGGCGGTGGAAGAACGGGATGACCACCGCGCCGGACAGCCGCGCCAGGTGGTGGGTGGCGGTGATGGTCGCCGCCGGCACGCCGAAGAACGGCACGAACACGGTGTCCTTGCTGCGCATGTCCTGGTCCGGCGCGTACCACAGCGTGCCGCCGGCGCGCAGGTACTTCACCGTGCCGCGGATGTCGTCCTTGTCGAACATCGCCGCGGCGTAGCGCAGCCGCGCGCGCAGCACCACCCATTCGAACACGGTCGAATCCATGCGCCGGTACATGCCGGCAATGCGGATGCGCTGCGACACCAGCCGCGCGCACAGCTCCAGGTGCGAGAAGTGGCCGCCGACCAGCAGCACGCCCTTGCCGCGCGCGCGCGCCGCCTCCAGGTGTTCCAGCCCCTCGATGGCGGTCGGCAGCGCGGCCATGCGCCGGTCGCTGCCCAGCCAGCCGAGCGCGAACTCCACCATCATCATGCCGATGTCGCGCAGGTTGGCGTCGACCAGTGTCGCGCGCTGCGCGGGATCGAGCGCGGGGAAACACAGCGCGATGTTGGCGGCCGCGATGCGCCGTCGCGCCGACGGAATGCGCGCCACCAGCGCGCCGAGTCGGCGCCCCAGCCACGGCAATGTCGCCTGTGGCAGATGCGCGATCAGCCACACCGCCGCCACCCCCAGCCATGCCGGCCAGTGGCGGGGAGCGAGCAGCGATCGGGTGAATTCGGGGCGGGGCATGCCGGGCATCGTCGGCATTGTACCGGGCCATCCGCGCGCGAACCTGCTTCAGGCGCTGTCGCTATACTCGCGCGTTGATTGCAAGGATCGGCCGTTGCGCTTCCTGTACACCCTCGCGATGTTCCTGGTCACGCCGGTGCTGGTGCTGCGCCTGCTGGTGCGGGGCTTGCGCTCGCCGCCGCACCACCACCGGCGCTGGCTGGAGCGCTTCGGCTCGTTCGACGCGCCCGGCTTCAGCGGCAGCCTGTGGATTCACGCGGTATCGGTGGGCGAGGTCAACGCCGCCGAGCCGCTGGTCAAGGCACTGCAGCGCAGCTACGCCCACGCGCCGCTGGTGGTCAGCACGGTCACCCCCACCGGCGCCGCGCGCGTGCAGCAGCTGTTCGGCGACAGCGTGTTCCACGTGTACTTGCCCTACGACCTGCCGTTCGCGGTGCGCCGCTTCATGAAGCGCGTGCGGCCGCGTCTGGCGGTGATCGTGGAAACCGAGATCTGGCCCAACCTCTACTTCGCCTGCCGCCGCCGCGGCATCCCGCTGATGATCGTCAATGCACGATTGTCCGAGCGCTCGATGCGCGGCTACAAGCCGCTGCGTCCGCTGATCGCCTCGGCGCTGCGCTGCGTGAGCGTGATCGCCGCACAGTCGCGCACCGATGCTGCGCGCTATCGCCTCCTGGGCGCCGATCCGCAGTCGGTGCTGGTCAGCGGCAACATGAAGTTCGACGTGCCGATCCCGGACGGCGCGGTGGCGGCCGGCGCCGCGATGCGCGCGCACTGGGGGCCCCGGCGGCCGGTGTGGATGGCGGCCAGCACGCACGACGGCGAGGAACTGGCGGTGCTGGAGGCGCATCTGAAAGTGCTGCAGCGCCTGCCCGATGCGCTGCTGCTGCTGGCGCCGCGCCACCCCGAGCGTTTCCGGCTGGTGGAGCACACCGTGCGCAGCCTCGGTTTCACGGTCGCCACGCGCAGCCTGGAAGGCGTGCCGGCGACCGCGCATCAGGTCTTCGTGATCGACGCCATGGGGCAATTGATCCCGTTCTTCGCGGCTTCGGACCTGGCCTTCATCGGTGGCAGCCTGGTGCCGGTCGGCGGCCACAACGTGCTGGAGCCGGCGGCGCTCTCGGTGCCGGTGCTGGTGGGGCCGCACACCTTCAATTCGGAAGAGATCATCCGCAGCCTGATCGAGGACGGCGGCGCCGAGCGCGTGGCTGCCGCCGAGCAACTCGGCCCGCACGTGCTGCGGCTGCTGCTCGACGCGCCGCGCCGCGGACAGATGGGCGAGGCGGCGCGACAGGTATTCGAGCGCGAGCGCGGGGCAGTGCGGCGCGTCATGCAGCTGGTCGACGCGCTGCTGCAGGAGTAGGCGGTCAGCGCCTCACTGCAGCAGAGCGTTGATGCCCTGGATGTCCTTGAAGTCGGCCGTGCCGGCGGCCTGCTGCAACAGCAGCTTGTTCAGGATGAACTGGTGGCGCGCCTGCGAATAGGCGCTTTCGGACTGGGTCAGGGTCTGGATCGCCAGCAGCACGTCGGTGAAGGTCTGCGTGCCGACCTCGAAGCCCGCACGGGTGGCTTCCAGCGCCTTCTGGCCGGACTCCACCGAGGCCTTGCCCGACTCCACCTGCGAAATGCCGGCGAGCACCGAGCGGTAGTAGTTGAGCGTGTTCTGGATCACCTGGCGGCGCTGCAGTTCCAGTGCGTCGTTGGCGGCATCGCGCTGGTAGATCGACTGGCGCACGCGCGACTGGGTGTAACCGCCGGAAAAGATCGGCACGTTCAAGGTCAGCCCGATGGTGGTCGAGGCCGGCCGCTCCGAACCGATGCGCGCGGGGTCCTGGTACCAACTGCTGCTCTTGCCGTAGTTCACGCTGGCGCTGATCGTGGGCAGGTGGCCCGAGCGTGCCGCGGTGATGTTGTGCTCGGCGGTCCGCACGTTGTCATGCTGCGCCTGCAAGGTCGGGTTGTTCTCCAGCGCCTGCTTCACCCAGGCCTGCGGATCGCTCGGCGCGGGCGCGTCCATCGGCAGGTCGTCGCGCAGCTTCTTGAGTTCGCCCACCGGCTTGCCGGTGATGACGCGCAAGGCTTCGCGGTCGTTGTCGAGCGTGTTCTGCGCCGCGATGGTCTGGGTCTTGGCGTTCTCGTAATAGGCCTTGGCCTGGTACACGTTGGTGATCGCCGACAGACCCACCTTGTACTGCTGGTCGGCCTGGTCGTACTGGCGCTTGAACGCGTCCTCGTTGGCCTTGGCGAAGGTCAGCTGATCCTCGTCGTTGAGCACGGTGAAGTACGCCGCGGTGACGCGCACCAGCAGGTCCTGCGCTGCGGCCTGGTAGGTCGCGTCCTGCGCATCCTTGGCGGAGTGCGCGGCCTTGAGGTTGGCGTACTTGCTGAAGTCGAAAACGGTCTGGGTCAGCGTGGCATTGAGGCTGCGCGTGCGCAGGTGGCCGCCGTCGGAGGCGGTGCCGTTGGACGCCAGCGGGCCGGTACAGGTGTAGTTGCCGCTGCCGGCGGCGATGCCGCTGCACAGGAAGCTGTTGGCGCCGGTACCGAAGTCCAGGCTGTTGCTGCCCTGGCCGCCGTTGGCCTGTTGCAGGGTGAGCGAACCGTCGATCTGCGGCAGCAGCCCGGCACGCGCCTGCGGCACGCCTTCGCCGGTGGCCAGCCGCGTCGCGTCGGCCTGGGCCAGTACCGGGTCATTGGCGCGCGCGTCGCGATAGGCATCGAGCAGATCCTCGCCATGGCTGGGCAGCGAGACGGCGGCCAGCGCCAGGGCCAGGGTGAGCAGCTTCAATTGCATGGAATGCCTCGTGTCGATCGGGGACGTCGGGGAGGGGGTCTACAGAACGAATCGCGGCGCCGGCTCGGCATGCACCAGATACGGCAGGTCGGTCTCGAACAGGCCTTGCGCGCGCAGTTCGCCGGTCGCTTCGAGAACCAGCAGGTTGGCGCGCTGCACCGGCGACTGTCCGCTCACCACGAACGCGCGGCCACCGGGCTTGAGCCACGCGCGCCAGCGCGACGGAACTTCCGCCACGGCGCCGGTGACCACCAGCACGTCGAACAAGCCATCCGGCTGCCACGCGCGCACCGCCTCGCCGGTGACCAGGCTGGCATTGCCGATGCCGGCGTGACGCAGCCGCTCGCTCGCGGCGGCGGTGAAATCGGCATGGATGTCCACGCTGACCAGTTGTGCCGACAGGGTGGCGAGGCACGCGCTGAGATAGCCCGAGCCGGTGCCGATTTCCAGCACGCGGTCGGTGGCCTGCACGTCCAGCGCCTGCAACACGCGGCCCTCGACCACCGGCTTCATCATCACCTCGCCATGGCCCAGCGGCAGGCACAGATCGGCGAAGGCCAGCTGCCGGTGTTCGGCGGCGACGAAATCCTCGCGGCGCACGCGGCTGATGACGTCGAGCACGCGGCCGTCGAGTACCTCCCACGGACGCACCTGGTTCTCCACCATGTTCGTGCGTGCCTGTTCGAAATTCATCGCCATCTGTGCATGCCTGCGCTGTCCCGGAAGAACCCGGAAGGATAAGCTCTGCCACCTGCCGCGACAATGGCGGCGCCGCTTGGCACCTAGCCTGACGGCTGCGCCACGGTGCACGAAGTGCCGGAAGTCATCGGCGCTGCGTGACGTCCGTCACCCCGCCGTGCGCATCGGATCGACCGCCGCCCATGGCCGGATTGCCGCCGCGTGGCAAATAAATAAACCGAAGCGTATACTAAAGGCTGATCATTTGTATTTGAAGGTGGAGGACATGAGTACCAGCGCGCCCATCAGAGCCCAGGGACCCGGTCGCCCGAAGGACATGGAGAAGCGTGCGGCCATCCTGGCAGCGGCCAAGGCGTTGTTCATCAGCAACGCTTTCAGTGGCACCAGCATGGATGCCATCGCCGCCGACGCCGGCGTGTCCAAACTCACCGTCTACAGCCATTTCGGCGACAAGGACAACCTGTTCCGCGAAGTCATCCGCTCGCGCATCCAGGACCTGCTGCCGGAGGAAACCTACCGCTTCGACCCGCAGGCGGACATCCGCGAGACCTTGCTGCGGGTGGCGCTGACCCATGCCCACCTGGACTGCAACGCCGAAACCGTGGGCACCTTCCGCGCCATCCTCAGCGACTGCCGCCAGGGCAACCCGCGCTACGGCAAGCTGATCTGGGAAGAAGGCGCCACGCGCACCCATGGCCTGATGGAACGCCTGCTGCAGCAGGCGGTTGACGCCGGCAAGCTCGACATCGACGACGTGCGCCGGGCCAGCATGCAGTTCCTCACCCTGATCAAGGGCAACCTGATGATGCGGCAGATGTTCGGCTGCACGAATTGCCCGGAAAGCTACCTGCAGGAAATCGAGACGACCGCGCGCGCGGGCGTGGACACCTTCCTGCGCGCCTTCCTGCCGCGCTGACCACGCCAAGTTCTTCACCCGGCTTTCTCGGGCCGGTGCCCATGCTCTGCCGATATCCGTGCGCCGGAAAGCTCATCGCAGCCGGCGCCACCCGTCCGCAGGAGCAAGCCATGGCCAAGACCAAGCCGTTCGTCAGCGACATCGAGAACATCCGCAAACGCGCCCGCCAGGACATCGACAAGGGCGCGATGACCGCCGGCTACAAGGCCGACCGCGCCACCGTGGTGACCCTGCTCAATCACGCCCTGGCCACCGAGATCGTCTGCGTGCTGCGCTACAAGTACCACTACTACATGGCCTCGGGCATCCACTCGCAGGCGATCAAGGAAGAGTTCCTGCAGCACGCCAACGAGGAACAGGGACACGCCGACCTGCTCGCCGAGCGCATCACCCAGCTCGACGGCAAACCGAACCTGTCGCCCGAGGGCCTGCTCACGCGCAGCCACTCCGACTACGTCGAAGGCGAGGACATCGTCGACATGATCAAGGAGGACCTGGTCGCCGAGCGCATCGCCATCGACAGCTACCGCGAGATGATCGACTACGTGGGCACCGCCGACCCCACCACCCGCCGTGTGCTGGAAAGCATCCTGGCGATGGAGGAAGAGCACGCCGAGGACATGAACACCTTGCTGGAGCAGCTCGGCAAGAAGGGCGAGCCTGCCAAGCCGGCACCCTCGACCAGGGCCAGCGGCGGGAAAGCGGTGGCCCGCAAGCGCCGCTGATGGCACCGTCGATCGGCCGCCCTACCAGCCGGCCAGCACCAGCTTGCCGATGCTGCTGCCCGATTCCAGCCGGCGATGTGCCTCGCGCAGATTCGCCGCGTTGATCGGGTTCAGCGTCTCGCGCCGGATGCCCCTCAACTCGCCGGCATCCACCCGCTCTGCCACGCGGGCGAGAATGCGCCCCTGCTCGGCCATGTCCGCCGTGTGGAAGCGCGCGCGGGCGAACATGAACTCCCAGTGGATGCCGATGCATTTGGCCTTGTACGGATCGCCGATGCGCAGCGCGCCATGCGGTTCCACGATCAGGCCGACGTGGCCTTGCGGCGCCAGCAGCGCGCCGAGTTCGTCCCAGTAGGCATCCGTGTCGGCGAGATTGAGTGCGGCGTCGACGGTCGCGAAACCCAGCGCGGCGAGTTGTGGCGCCAGCGGCTGTCGATGGTTCACCACGTGCTGCGCGCCCATCGCGCGGCACCAGTCGGTACTGTCGGCACGCGAGGCGGTAGCGATCACGGTGAACCCCGCGCGCCGCGCCAGCTGGATCGCGATCGAGCCGACGCCGCCGGCGCCGCCAATGACCAGCAACGACTGGCCCTCGCCGCCGTGCTCGCTGTCGAACGGCATGCGCTGGAACAGCAACTCCCACGCGGTGATCGCCACCAGCGGCAGCGCCGCGGCGTCGGCGAAATCCAGGCTGCGCGGCATCGCCGCGGCCAACTGCGCGTCCACCAACTGGAACTGCGCATTGCTGCCCGGCCGGGTGACGTCGCCCGCGTAATACACGCGATCGCCCGGCTTGAAACCTGCCACCGCGCTGCCAACGGCTTCCACCGTGCCGGCGGCGTCGTAGCCCAGCACTTTCGGTTGTGCTTCCACGTGTGGCTTCGGTGCGCGCAGCTTGGTATCGACCGGATTCACCGACACGGCCTCGACGCGCACCAGCAGGTCGCGCCCGCCCGGCGCGGGTGTGGGCAGTTCCACGTCGAACAGCGATTGCGGATCGTCGATCGGCAGGTAGCGGGTGAGGGCGACGGCTTTCATGTGGATGTCTCCGGGGCGGCGGGTAAACATCGGTGAGCGAACGCGCTGCGCGATGCGCCGTCGGGCGATGGCAAGCATACGGCGATGGCACGGCCTCGCGGCAAAGCCTGTGCGGCGGAACCTCGCCGCCGCGAGCGAGATGCGCCCGACAGCGCCGGGGTGGTCGCGTTGTAAGCTGCGGACTTCGCTCGCCACCTCCGCAGGAGCCGTCCGATGTTGACCCCTGACACTTCCCCCGCGCCGCGCCGCGGCCTGCGCCGGGCGATCCTGGCCGTGGTCGCCGTGCTGGTGCTGCTGATCGCGGCGTCGATGTGGTGGTGGGATACCGAGCCGGCGCTGTTCGATCCGGTGGCGGCCACCCAGGCCCGGATGCAGGAATTGAAGCGGCCGGTGAGTACCGGCGCCACCACCACGGTCACCCTGATCGCCTCGGTGCGCACCCTGCTCGACAAGCGCGGCGGCTACCTCAGCAACGACAAGCTGCCGCCGGGCGTGCTGCTGGACAACCTGCCGAACTGGGAATTCGGCTCGCTGACCGCTTCGCGCGACCTGGTGCGTGCGCTGCGCAACGACTTCAGTCGCTCGCAGACGCAGTCGACCGAGGACAAGGACCTGGCCGGGGCCGACCCGCTGCTCAACAGCCCGAACGACCGCTGGCTGCTGCCCAGCTCGGAGAGTCAGTACCGCAAGGCGATCAAGTATCTGGACGGCTATCTGGTCCGGCTGGGCGATACCGACGACAGCAATGCGCACTTCTACGCGCGCGCCGACAACCTGGCCGATTACCTGCAGCTGGTGTCGTCGCGGCTGGGCTCGTTGTCGCAGCGGCTGTCCGCCAGCGTGGGCCAGATCCGCATCGGCGACGTGGACGCCTCCGATCCGGTCAGCGCATCCACCGTGGCCGCGCCCGGCGGCGGCCGGCTGGTCAAGACCCCGTGGACGCAGATCGACGACAACTTCTACGAAGCACGCGGCTACACCTGGACGCTGCTGGAACAGCTCAAGGCGATCCAGCGCGATTTCGGCCCGATCCTGCGCTCCAAGCACGCCGACGTGAGCCTGGAACAGGTGATCCGCGAGCTGGAGGAGGCGCAGCGCCCGCTGCACAGTCCGATGGTGCTGAACGGTTCGCCGTTCGGTTTCTTCGCCAACCATTCTCTGGTGATGGCGAACTACGTGTCGCGCGCCAATGCGGCGCTGATCGACCTGCGCGAGTTGCTCAAGCGCGGCTGATGCGGCCCCAACGCAAGAGCCCCGCACGGGCGGGGCTCTTGCGTTGCATCGCCTTCGGGCTCAGGCCTTGGAGCCGTGCTCGGCCTTGTAGCGGGCGATGCCGGCCAGGATTTCGGCCTTGGCCTCTTCGGCACCGACCCAGCCCTCGACCTTGACCCACTTGCCCTGCTCCAGATCCTTGTAATGTTCGAAGAAGTGGCCGATGCGCTGCAGCCAGTGCGGCGAGACGCCCTTCATGTCGTTGATGTGGGCGTAGCCCGGGAACACCTTGGGCGAGGGAATCACCACCAGCTTCTCGTCGGCGCCGGCCTCGTCGGTCATCTGCAGCATGCCGACCGGGTGGCAGCGGATCACCGAGCCCACGGCCAGTGACAACGGCAGGATCACCACCGCGTCCAGCGGGTCGCCGTCGCCGCCCAGGGTGCCCGGCACGTAGCCGTAGTTGCACGGGTAGCGCATCGGCGTGGACAGGATGCGGTCGACGAAGATCGCGCCCGATTCCTTGTCCACCTCGTACTTGACCGGCTCGGCGTCCTTGGGGATCTCGATGATGACGTTGATTTCGTTTGGCACGTCGCGACCGGCGGGGACAAGATGCAGACCCATGGGAATCCTCAAGCGGGGGAAAAACAGTCCGCTAGGATACGCCAAACGCTGCTGCATCGCAGCACCGCTTGTCAGCCGCGACCGCCCTGGCGGTAGGGCCGCTCGCGCAGCCACTTGGTGGCGATCCATTTTTCACCGCAGATCACCGGCAGGCCGGCGTGCAGCGAGCGGGGGTCGCCGCCTTCGTAGGCGAAATAGACGGCCGAACCGCGGCGCGCGGTGACGGTCAGGCCCAGCTCGGGGAAGGCGGTGCCGCCGCCCAGTTCGGGCGTGTTGAGGTACATCACCACGCTGGCGATGCGCTGGCCACCGGAACGGGTGATGGCGTCGTAGCCGGGCAAGGCGGGGTCGAACCAGTCGAAATGCGGCTCGTACTCCTGGCCCGGGCGGTAATGCAGGATCTGCAGCCCTTCGCCGTGGTTGACCGGCAGGCCGAGCAGGCCGGCCAGGCGCTGCTCGATGCGCGCGATCAGCGGCCGTTCGCCGATAGAAAAGAACATGCCTTCGCTGGTGCGGCGCTGGTCCACCTGCTGTTTGCCGTCGTCGTCGACGGTCAGCGCGCGCGCCAGCCGCGGCCGCGCCAGCTCGATCAGTTCGGCGCATTCGGCGTCGTCCAGGATGTTTTCCAGCACGCGCAGCGGCGGTTCGTCGACGCTCAGCGACACGCCGATGGCGTGGCCGTCGACGCAGACCGCCGGCGCCTCCGGGTGTCTGGTGCGCAGGCCGCGCGGTGCGGGCGAAGTGGTGCCGGCGTTGAGCGCGGCCAGCGGCAGCTTCAGCACTTCGGCGACGATGCTGCGGCTCTGGCGCGGGTCGTAGCCGTTGTCCTTCATCAGCTTGAGCACGTCCGGCACGCCGTGGCCGGCCCGTGTGGTGGCGAGGATCCACTCGCGCAATTCATGGCTGATGGCGGTGCGTGACGGCATGGCGGAAAGGCTTGCGATCGGCGTGTCAGCATACTTCAGCGACCACTTTCGCCGCACGCCCGCGCGAGCGTGCGGCGGTCACCGCTACTTCAGCTGATCCCACAGGAAGTCGTAGGCCATCGCGTGCATGTGGGCGGACTGCTGGTTGTCCGCGCCGGCGCCGTGGCCGCCTTCGAGGTTCTCGTAGAACCACACGTCGGGGTGGCCTTGCGCCTGCATCTTCGCGGCCATCTTGCGCGCCTGCACCGGACCCACGCGGTCGTCGCTGGTGGCGGTGTAGAACAGCACCGGCGGATAGTGGCCGTCTTTTTTCACGTTCTGGTACGGCGAGAAGGTCTTGATGAAGTTCCAGTCGGCGGTGTCCGGGTTGCCGTATTCGGCCATCCACGACGCGCCGGCGGAGAGGTGCGAATAGCGCTTCATGTCCAGCAGCGGCACTTCGCAGGCGATCGCGCCGAACAACTGCGGATACATGGTGAGCATGTTGCCCATCAGCAGGCCACCGTTGCTGCCGCCTTCGGCGCCCAGGTGCCCGGGCGAGGTGACGCCGCGCTTGATCAGGTCCTGCGCGACGGCGGCGAAATCCTCGTACGCGCGCGGGCGGTTCGCCTTCAGCGCCGCCTTGTGCCAGCGCGGGCCGTACTCGCCGCCGCCGCGGATGTTGGCTACCACGTAGACGCCGCCGCGATCGAGCCAGGCGCGGCCGATGCTGCCGCTGTAGTGCGGCAGCAGCGACACTTCGAAGCCGCCGTAGCCGTACAGCAGGGTGCGGTTGGCGCCATCCAGCTTGATGCCCTTGGGCGCGATCTCGAAATACGGTACGCGGGTGCCGTCCTTCGAGGTCACGAAGTGCTGGCTGACGGTGAACTTCGACGCGTCGAAGAACGCCGGCTCCTGCTTGATCGTCTCCGCCGGCGTGCTGCCCAGCACGCCGCGTTCGAGCGATGCGGGGGTGAGGAAGCCGGCCACGTCGAGCCAGTACTCGTCGCTGTGGTCGGGGTCGGTGTCGACCACGCTGACCGTGCTGAGCGCCGGTGCACCCGGCAGCACCTCGGGATGCCAGCCGTCGTCGGCGCCCGCCATCCGCGGCGGAGTGAGCACTTCCAGCCGACTCTTGACGTCATCCAGCACGTCGAGGATCAGGTGGTTGCGGGTCCAGGCGTAGCTGGACAGCGCGGTGTGCTGGTCGGGCTTGAACAGCACGGTGAACTCGCGCTTGCCGGCGATGAAGTCGTCGAAGCGGATGGCCAGCAGCGCTCCTGAGGGATAGGTGGCGCCGCCGACCGTCCATGGTGAGCGCGTCTGCACCAGCAGCCATTCGCGGTGGGCGTTGGCATCGGCGTCGGTGGGCACGTCGAGGCGTGTCAGTTTGCCGCCGTGGCGCAGGAACAGCTCGCTGTGGAAGAAATCCTTGGCCACCGACACGAAGTCGCGCTCGTAACCCGGCGTGCGGTCGTGGAACGCACTGACCGCGAGGTCGTCGTGCTTGCCCTCGTGCACGGTCGCGGCGGCCGACAGCGGCGTGCCGCGCTTCCACTCCTTGACGATGCGCGGATAGCTGGAGGCGGTCATCGAACCGGGGCCGAAGTCGGTGCCCACGTAAATGGTGTCCTCGTCGATCCAGCCGACATCGCTCTTGGCCACCGGCAGCTCGAAGCCGCCCTTCACGAAGGCCTTCTTCGGGATGCTGAACTCGCGCACCGCCACCGCGTCGCCGCCGTCGGGCGACAGCGACACCAGGCAGCGTTCGAACGCCGGCTTGAGGCATTGCACGCCCTTGAACACCCAGCGCTTGCCCTCGGCCTTGTTCAGCGCGTCGATGTCCAGCAGCACCTCCCATTTCGGCTCGGCCTTGCGGTATTCGGCCAGGGTGGTGCGGCGCCAGACGCCGCGCGGGTGGGTCTTGTCGCGCCAGAAGTTGTACAGCTCGCCGCCCATGCGGTTGACGTAGGGAATGCGTGCGTCCGAGTCGAGTACCTGCAGGATCGCGTCGCGTGTCTTGTCGAAGCTGGCGTCGCTGGCGAAGCGCGCCTGCGTGCGCGCGTTCTCCTGTTTCACCCATTCCATCGAGCGGGTGCCGTGGATGTCTTCGAGCCACAGCCAGGGATCGTCGGTGGCGGCCTGGTCGGCAGGGGTTTTCGCGGTTGGGGTATCGCTGGCGTCGGCAGGATTCATGCCCGCCAGTGTGACGCCGAGTGCCAGGGTGAGCCAGACCAGTCGCATGAGGTTTCTCCTTTGGGGGCGAGCGCGGAATTGCCGGCGATCGAGCGGATCCCATGCGGCCGCTGGCCGTCGGGCGCCGGTGGCGGCGAACGAAAATCCCGCCGCAGCGGGATTTTCGTCGAGCCGGATGGGATGGCTTCGGTTACAGCAGCGGGATCATCAGCAGCGCCACGATGTTGATGATCTTGATCAGCGGGTTCACCGCCGGGCCGGCGGTGTCCTTGTACGGGTCGCCCACGGTGTCGCCGGTGACCGCGGCCTTGTGCGCCTCGGAGCCCTTGCCGCCGTGGTGGCCGTCCTCGATGTACTTCTTGGCGTTGTCCCAGGCGCCGCCGCCGGTGGTCATCGAGATTGCCACGAACAGGCCGGTGACGATGGTGCCGATCAGCACGCCACCGAGCGCCTTCGGCCCCAGCAGCAGGCCGACCACGATCGGCACCGCCACCGGCAGCAGCGACGGCACGATCATCTCGCGGATCGCCGACTTGGTCAGCATGTCCACCGCGCGCGAGTACTCCGGCTTGCCGGTGCCCTGCATGATGCCGGGGATGTCGCGGAACTGGCGGCGCACTTCCTCCACCACCGCGCCGGCGGCGCGGCCGACGGCCTCCATCGCCATCGCGCCGAACAGGTAGGGGATCAGGCCGCCGATCAGCAGGCCGATGATCACCATGTGGTCGGACAGGTCGAAGGTCAGCGGGGAATACGCCGTGCCCGCGGCCAATGCCTTGGCCTGGGCGGCGACGTCGAGGTTGTGCGTGTAGTCGGCGAACAGCACCAGCGCGGCCAGCGCGGCCGAGCCGATCGCGTAGCCCTTGGTCACCGCCTTGGTGGTGTTGCCGACCGCGTCCAGCGGATCGGTGACGCCGCGCACTTCCGGCGGCAGGTCGGCCATCTCGGCGATGCCGCCGGCGTTGTCGGTGATCGGGCCGTAGGCGTCCAGCGCCACGATCATGCCGGCCATCGACAGCATGGCGGTGGCGGCGATCGCGATGCCGTACAGGCCGCCCTGGCTGTAGGCACCCCAGATCGCCGCGCAGATCACGATCACCGGCATCGCGGTCGCCTTCATCGACACGCCGAGGCCGGCGATGATGTTGGTGCCGTGGCCGGTGGTCGAGGCCGCCGCGATGTGTTGCACCGGCTTGTACTGCGTGCCGGTGTAGTACTCGGTGATCCACACGATCAGGCCGGTCAGCACCAGCCCGATCAGCGCGCAGTGGAACAACGCGTGGCTGGAAATGACGCTGCCGTCGCCGGCGGCCAGGCCCTGCGGCAGCAGGCTGCCGGTGACGAACCAGAACGCGACCGCCGAGAGCAGCGCCGACACGATCACGCCCTTGTACAGCGCGCCCATGATCGAGCCACCGGCCTTCACCCGGACGAAGAAGGTGGCGATGATCGAGGCGATGATCGACACGCCGCCGAGCAGCAGCGGGTACAGCACGGCAGCGAGGTTGTCGGCGAAGGTGAGACCGGCCAGCAGCATGGTGGCGATCACCGTCACCGCGTAGGTCTCGAACAGGTCGGCCGCCATGCCGGCGCAGTCGCCCACGTTGTCGCCCACGTTGTCGGCGATCACCGCCGGGTTGCGCGGGTCGTCCTCGGGGATGCCGGCCTCCACCTTGCCGACCAGGTCGGCGCCGACGTCCGCGCCCTTGGTGAAGATGCCGCCACCCAGGCGCGCGAAGATCGAGATCAGCGAGCTGCCGAAGGCCAGTCCGACCAGCGCGTGCAGTGCGGTCTCGCCGGTGACGCCGAAGTGGCCGAGCACCAGCCAGTAGCCGGCCACGCCGAGCAGGGCCAGTCCGACCACCAGCATGCCGGTGATCGCGCCGCCGCGGAACGCCACGTCCATCGCCGCACCGAGTCCGCTGCGCGCCGCCTCGGCGGTGCGCACGTTGGCGCGCACCGAGACGTTCATGCCGATGTAGCCGGCCGCCCCGGACAGGATCGCGCCGAGCAGGAAGCCGATCGCGGTCGGCCAGTTGAGGAAGAAACCGATCAGCAGCAGCAACACCACGCCGACCAGGCCGATGGTGGTGTACTGGCGGTTGAGGTAGGCGCGTGCGCCTTCCTGGATGGCCGCGGCGATCTCCTGCATCCGTTCGTTGCCCGGCGATTTCGCCAGGATCCAGCGCGCGGACAGCGCGCCATACAGAACCGCCACCACCGCACACGCAACGACGATCCACCAGCCATACTGCTGCAGCATCGGAGCCTCCCCATGGGTTGTAAGTGGCCGTCCGGAACGGGCGGTCCCGGGGAGTATAGGCAGAGGCGACGGCGCAGGCCGTTGTGCGGCGCAGCGCCGTCCATCAGCGAAAAGGGCCGTGCACGGATGCACGGCCCCCGGATCGGTCAGCCTGGTGCGGACTCAGCGCAGGGCGTAGTCCAGGATGATGCCGGTGGCGATTGCGACCAGCAGGTAGTCGTTGTCCGCGCGCACCCAGTGGTAGCCGCGCGGCGGCGGGCGCAGGCGGTAGTAGCGGTAATCGCGCACGACGTAGGTCGGACCGTAGTAGCGGTGGCCGCGTTCCCAGCGATGGTGGCGCACCGGGTAATAGCGCGGGCCGGCGTAGCGGTAATCGCGGTGTCCGTAGCCATAGCGGCGGTCATCATGCCGGCGCCAGTCGCCGTGGCGGCGGTCGTCGTGCCAGCGGCGGTCGTCATGGCGGCGGTCGTGGCCACGGTCGTGACCCCGGTCGTGACCCCGGTCGTGGTCGTATCGGCCGTGGTCGCCCGGACCGGGGCCGGGAGCGGCCAGCGCGATGCTGCCGGTGCCGAGCAGGGCGAGGGCGATGAGCAGGCGGTGGATGAGTTTCATCTCAAGTCTCCTCCCGTGGAGGGTCGTGGCCGTAACGGCACGGCGATCGACCCGGGCAGGATGGAGCGTAAGAAGCTGCGGCTGAACGCAAGCCTATGCGGGCGCCCCGGTTTTCAGGTGGCGCTCAGCACGGTGACGCCGGTCACGGAAGCCGTGGAGTTCAGCGCCCGAATGCCGCCAGCTTCTTCGTCACCGCCGTGTTCTTCAGCCGCACGTAGCGCGGCAGGCCATCCTTGCCGTAGGGCAACGGCGCCTCGCCGCGGATCAGCGGGGCGAGGTAGCGGCGGGCGGCGGCGGTGATGCCGAAGCCGTCGCGGCTGATGAAGTTCTTCGGCATCTTCTTCTCGCGGTTGGCGATCTTCGCCAGCGGCGCGGGCGCGATCTTCCAGCGGTACGGCGCGTCGGACGTGCGCACGATCACCGGCATCACCGCGTTCATCCCGGCCAACGCGTAGTCGACCGCGGCCTTGCCCACGGCGTACGCCTGCTCGGCGTCGACCTGCGAGGCGGCATGCCGCGCCGAGCGCTGCAGGTAGTCCGGCAGCGCCCAGTGGTATTTGTAGCCGAGCTTTTCCTTCACCAGCGCGGCCAGCACCGGCGCCACGCCGCCGAGCTGGCTGTGGCCGAACGCGTCGCGCGTGCCGGCCTCGGCGAGGAACTGGCCGGCCGCGTTGCGCACGCCTTCGGAGGCGACCACGGTGCACCAGCCCACCCGTTCGACGGTGGCTTGCACCTTGGCCAGGAACGCCGCCTCGTCGAACGCGTTCTCGGGGAACAGGATGAGGTGAGGTGCCGCGTCCGCATCGTCGCCGGCGAGGCCCGCCGCGGCGGCGATCCAGCCGGCGTGGCGGCCCATCACTTCGAGGATGAACACCTTGGTCGAGGTCTCGGCCATCGAGGCCACGTCGAGGCTGGCTTCCAGCGTGGAGATCGCGGTGTACTTCGCCACCGAGCCGAAGCCCGGGCAGCAGTCGGTGACGGCGAGGTCGTTGTCCACCGTCTTCGGCACGCCGATGCAGCGGATGTCGTAGCCGAGCGTCTTGCCGATCTGCGAGAGTTTCAGCGCGGTGTCGGCCGAATCGTTGCCGCCGTTGTAGAGGAACCAGCGGATGTCGTGGGCGCGGAACACCTCGATCAGCCGCTCGTATTCGCCGCGGTTGTCCTCCAGCGATTTCAGCTTGTAGCGGCACGAACCGAACGCGCCGCCGGGGGTGTGGCGCAGCGCGGCGATCGCGGCGGCCGATTCCTTCGAGGTGTCGATCAGCTCCTCGCGCAGCGCGCCGAGGATGCCGTTGCGCGCGGCGTACACCTTCACGCCCTTGCCGCGGGCGGCCTCGATCACGCCGGCGGCGGTGGCGTTGATCACCGCGGTGACGCCGCCGGACTGGGCGTACAGCAGGTTGCCGGTGACGGCGGGGGAACGGCGGCTCGGGCTCATGGGATCCTCGATAGGGCAGTGGAAGCGTGGCAACGGTGCCGGCAAATCTTTTTATGCAACAAATACTTGGCCGGATGCGACGAAGGTCGCTGTTTGACGGCACCCGGTGCAGCGGCTAATTTGACGGCAATTTCGTGCATCGGGCGGGCTGCTGCAGCGTGCGGCGGCCCGCCGAACTCGTGGAGTATTATGCGACTCGTCCTACTTGGCGCGCCCGGTTCGGGCAAAGGTACGCAGGCGGCCCGGCTGAAAACGGCGCTGGGCGTTCCGCATATCTCGACCGGCGACATGCTGCGCGCCGCCGTCGCCGCGGGCACCGCGATGGGGCTCAAGGCCAAGGCGGTGATGGACGCCGGCCAGCTGGTCTCCGACGACATCCTGCTCGGCATGCTGGAAGAGCGCCTGGCCCAGGCCGACGCGAAGGCCGGCTTCATCCTCGACGGCTACCCGCGCAACCTGGCCCAGGCCGACGCGCTCGACCACCTGCTGGCCAAGCTCGGCCAGCCGCTGGACGCGGTGGTGAAGCTGGAGGTGCCGAACCAGGCGATCATCGGCCGCTGCGAAATCCGCTTCAAGGCGGAGGGCCGCGCCGACGACAACCCGGACACCGTGCGCAAGCGCCTGGCCATCTATGCCGAGCAGACCGCGCCGGTGGCGGATTTCTACGCCGGCCGCGGCAAGCTGCAGGTGGTGGACGGCGTCGGCGAGCTGGCCGAGGTCACCGCGCGGATCGAGCGCGCGCTGCAGAACGAAGCTGCCGCCGCGAACGGCTGAGCGCTTCCCGCTCCGGCGGAGCGGATTTCACGGAGTCGCTCGGCATGCGTCTGCACATCCTCGGCATCTGCGGCACCTTCATGGGCGGCGTCGCCGCGCTCGCGCGCGAACTGGGCCACGCGGTCGAAGGTTCCGACGCCAACGTCTACCCGCCGATGAGCACCCAGCTGGAGGCGCTCGGCATCGGCCTGATGAGCGGCTACGCCGCCGAACACCTGCAGCCGGCACCCGATCTGGTCGTGGTCGGCAATGCGATGACGCGCGGCAATCCGGCCGTCGAGTACCTGCTCGATGCGCGCCTGCGCTACGTCTCCGGCCCGCAGTGGCTGGGCGAGACGGTGCTGGCCGAGCGCGACGTGCTGGCGGTGGCCGGCACCCACGGCAAGACCACCACCACCAGCCTGCTGGCGCATTTGCTGGAGAGTGCGGGGATGGCGCCGGGGTTTCTGGTCGGTGGCGTGCCGGGGAATTTCGGGGTGTCGGCGAGGCTGGGGAGCACATCGGGACACGCAAGCCCCGGACCCTCATCCGGCGCTGCGCGCCACCTTCTCACCCGCGAGGGGACTCCCCAAGGGTCGCCGGCGGGAGAAGGGAGTGTCGTGCCGCCGGTGGCGGCGCCATTTGTGATTGAAGCGGACGAGTACGACACCGCGTTCTTCGACAAGCGCTCGAAGTTCGTGCACTACCGCCCGCGCATCGCGATCCTCAACAACCTCGAGTACGACCACGCGGACATCTTCCCCGACGTGGCCGCGATCCAGCGCCAGTTCCATCACCTGGTGCGCACCGTGCCGGGCAACGGCCGGCTGATCGTCAATGCGCACGACGAGCGCCTCGCCGAGGTGCTGACGATGGGCTGCTGGACGCCGGTGGAAACCTTCGGCATCGGCCGCGGCGACTGGCAGGCCACGCTGATCGAGGCGGACGGCTCGGCCTTCGCGGTGCATCGCGGCGGCGAGCGGCTCGGCGAGGTGCGCTGGCCGCTGCTGGGCCAGCACAGCGTGATGAACGCGCTGGCCGCGCTGGCCGCGGCGACGGCCGCCGGCGCCGATCCGCGTGCGCTGCTGCCGGCGTTCGCCAACTTCGAGAGCGTGAAGCGACGGATGGAACTGGTCGGCGAAGTGAATGGCGTGCGCGTGTACGACGACTTTGCCCATCACCCCACCGCGATCGCCACCACCCTGGCCGGGCTGCGCGCGAAGGTCGGCGACGCGCGCATTCTGGTGGCGCTGGAGCCGCGTTCCAACTCGATGCGGCAGGGCGCGCATGCGGAGGCGCTGGCGCCGTCGCTGGCCGACGCCGATGGCGTGTTGATCCTCCAGCGTGCCGAGTTGCCGTGGGACGCCGGTGCGGTGACGGCAGCCCTCGGCGGCCGCGGCGCCGCGGTGCCGACCGTCGACGCGCTGATCGCCGAGTTGGGTCGGCAGGTGCGGCCGGGCGACCAGGTGGTGTTCATGTCCAACGGCGGTTTCGAGGCTGCGCCGCGGCGCTTCGTCGAGCGTTTGCGCGGCGCCTGATGCTGGGCGCAGACCGTCGTGGTGGGCACTGGGTACACTCGGCCGATGGCCGTCAAATCCGAGCTGCTCGACATCCCGCTGTTCCCGCTCTCCTCCGTGCTGTTTCCCGGTGGGCGGCTGCACCTGCGCATCTTCGAGCCGCGTTATCTGGATCTGGTGCGCGAATGCTGCCGTGACGGCAGCCCGTTCGGCGTGTGCCTGATCCTGGCCGGGCGCGAGACTGGCGAGCCGGCCGTGCCGGCGGCGATCGGCACGTTGGCGCGCATCAGCGATTTCCAGCGCGACGAGAACGGCCTGCTCGGCATCGTGGCCGAAGGGGGTGCGCGCTTTCGCGTTTCGCGCAGCCGCGCGCGCGCCGATGGCCAGTTGCGCGGCAACGCCGAACGCTGGCCCGGCGAGCCGGTGCAGGAGGTGCCGGTGGAGTTCGCCCTGCTGCAGAGCATCCTCGAACGACTGATCGAGACGATGGCGCCGCATTGGCGGCATGCCGCACGCAGCGACTACGAAGATGCCAGCTGGCTGGGTTTTCGCCTGGCCGAACTGCTGCCGCTGGACACCGGCGAACAACAGCGCATGCTGGAGTTGACCGATCCGTTGCAGCGCCTGGCCGAGCTGCGCGACATCCTGCCGCGCTTCCAGAAGGCGTGAGCGGCCCGGCTACACTGGACGTTCATCCCACGGAGTCGATTCGCATGAGTTCGCTCGCTGGCAAGACCTTGTTCATCACCGGCGCCTCGCGCGGCATCGGCCTGGCGATTGCGCGCCGGGCCGCACGCGACGGCGCCAACATCGTGATCGCGGCCAAGAGCGCGGTGCCCAATCCCAAGCTGCCCGGCACCATCCACACCGCTGCGGCCGACATCGAAGCGGCGGGCGGTCGTGCGCTGGCGCTGCAGGTGGACATCCGCGAGGAGGCCGAGGTGGTCGCCGCGGCGGCGCGGGCGGCGGAGCATTTCGGCGGCATCGACATCGTGGTCAACAACGCCAGCGCGATCTGGCTGGCCGGCACCGAAGGCACGCCGATGAAGCGCTTCGACCTGATGCACCAGGTCAACACCCGCGGCACCTTCCTGGTCACCCAGGCCTGCCTGCCGTACCTGAAGAAAGCGACCAACCCGCATGTGCTGATGCTGTCGCCGCCGCCCAGCCTCGATCCGAAATGGTTCGCCCCGCATGTCGCCTACACCATCGCCAAGATGGGCATGAGCCTGTGCGTGCTGGGCATGAGCGCCGAGTTCGCCCCGCTCGGCATCGCGGTCAACGCGCTGTGGCCGCGCACGGTAATCGCCACCGCCGCGATTGCGATGATCGACGGCGTCACCGCCGGGCAGTGCCGCCGTCCGGAGATCGTGGCCGATGCCGCCCACGCCATCCTGACCCGGCCGGCCCGCGACTACACCGGCCATTTCGCGATCGACGACGAAGTGCTGCGCGAAACCGGCGTGACCGATTTCGACCAGTACGCCGTCGAGCCCGGCGCCGAGTTGTTGCCGGACCTGTTCCTGGAGCGCTCATGAGCTCGCCCGAACAGGAACTGCTGGACCTCGGCAAGCGTTACTGGCTGCCGGTCTACAAGCCGCGCGAGCTGGTGCTCGATCACGGTCGCGGGTCGCGCGTGTGGGACACGCAGGGCCGCGACTACATCGACTTCGGCGCCGGCATCGCGGTGAACTCGCTGGGACACCAGGACCCGGATCTGCTCGCTGCGCTGGCCACTCAGGCGCACAAGCTGTGGCACGCCAGCAACGTGTTCTACACCGAGCCGCCGCTGCGCCTGGCCGAGGAACTGGTCGTGGCTTCGGGTTTCGCCGAGCGCGTATTCCTGTGCAACTCCGGTGCGGAGGCGAACGAGGCGGCGATCAAGCTGGTGCGCCGCTGGGCGGCCGCGCAGGGGCGCCCGGCGGAGCGACGCATCATCGTCACCTTCAAGGGTTCCTTCCACGGTCGCACGCTGGCCACGGTGACCGCGACGGCGCAGCCGAAATACCAGGCCGGATACGAGCCGCTGCCTGCCGGCTTTCGCTACCTCGACTACAACGACGCGGCAGCGCTGGAACTGGCCTTCGAGGCCGGCGGCATTGCCGCCGTGATGCTGGAGCCCATCCAGGGCGAAGGCGGTGTGGTGCCGGCGGCGCCGGGTTTCCTCGAACGCGTGCGCGAGCTGTGCGACGAGCACGACGCCTTGCTCGTGCTGGACGAAATCCAGTGCGGCATGGGCCGCACCGGCGAGCTGTTCGCGCATGGCCAGGTCAAGCCGGACGTCGTCACCCTGGCCAAGGCCCTGGGCTGCGGTTTCCCCATCGGCGCCATGCTGGCGGGACCGAAAGTGGCCGACACGATGCAGTACGGGTCGCACGGCACCACCTTCGGCGGCAATCCGATGGCCGCCGCGGTGGCGCGCGTGGCGCTGGCCAAGCTGGCCTCGCCGGCGATCCTTGCCAACGTCGAGCGCCAGGCCAACGATTTGCGCGCGGGCCTGGCCCGGATCAACCAGCAACTGGCACTGTTCGACGAAGTGCGCGGGCGTGGCCTGATGATCGGTGCCGTGCTGGCGGATGCTTACAAGGGCAGGGCCGGCGACATCCTCGACCACGCCGCGGCTCGCGGCTTGCTGCTGTTGCAGGCCGGCGCGGACGTGCTGCGCTTCGTGCCGCCGTTGTCCATCACCGACGAGGAACTGGCCGAAGGCCTTTCCCGCCTGCACCACGCGTTGAACGATTTCGTCGCAGGCGGGAAACCCGCGACAGACAGGAGTGGACCATGAAATATCTGCACACCATGGTGCGCGTGCGCGACATCGATGCCTCGCTGCGCTTCTACTGCGAAGGTCTGGGTCTGCGTGAAGTACGCCGCATGGAAAACGCCCAGGGCCAGTTCACCCTGGTATTCCTGGCTGCGCCGGACAGCCCCGAGGCGGAAATCGAGCTGACGTACAACTGGGGTTCCACCGAGGATTACGGCAGCGCGCGCAATTTCGGCCACCTCGCCTTCCGGGTGGAGGACATCTACGCCACCTGCCAGCGGTTGCTGGACATGGGTTACACCATCCATCGCCCGCCGCGCGACGGCCACATGGCGTTCGTGCGTTCGCCCGACCTGGTTTCCGTCGAACTGCTGCAGGAAGGCCACTTGCCGCCGCGCGAACCGTGGGCGTCCATGCCCAACACCGGCAGCTGGTGAATCAGCCGCGCGCGTCGCGCAGGGCGCCGCGTGCAGCCTCCAGCGTATCGGCGATGTCCTGGTCGCTGTGTGCGCTGGACATGAACCCCGCCTCGAAAGCGGAAGGCGCCAGATACACGCCGCGCTTCAGCATGCCGTGGAAAAAGCGATTGAACAGCGCAACGTCGGCGGCCGTGGCCTGCGCGTAGCTGTTCACTCGCCCGGCGCTGAAGAACAGGCCGAACATGCCGCCCACGCGGTTCGTGCTGAACGCCACGCCCTCGCCGTCGGCGACCGATTGCAGGCCGTCGCAGAGCAGACGCGTGCGCGCGGCCAGACGATCATGGAAGCCGGGCGCCTGGATCAGCTCCAGCATCGCCAGGCCCGCGGCCATCGCCACCGGATTGCCGCTGAGCGTGCCGGCCTGGTAGATCGGGCCCGACGGAGCAATCTGCTCCATCAGGTCCCTGCGGCCGCCGTAGGCGCCGACCGGCATGCCGCCGCCGATGATCTTGCCGAACGTGGTGAGGTCCGGCATGACGCCGTAATGCGCCTGCGCGCCGCCCAGCGCCACCCGGAAACCGGTCATCACCTCGTCGAAGATCAGCACGGCACCATGTCGTGTGCACAGTTCGCGCAGGCCTTGCAGATAGCCGTCCACCGGCGGGATGCAGTTCATGTTGCCGGCAACCGGCTCGATGATCAGCCCGGCGATCTCGTCGCCCAGTTCGGCGAACAGCGCCTGCGCGGCAGCGAGGTCGTTGTACGGCAGGGTGAGCGTGAGATCCGCATTTGCCTTCGGCACGCCCGGCGAGGTCGGCACGCCGAAGGTCAGCGCACCGGAGCCGGCCTTGACCAGGAAGCTGTCGCCGTGGCCGTGGTAGCAGCCCTCGAACTTCACGATCTTGCTGCGGCCGGTGGCGCCGCGGGCGAGCCGGATCGCCGACATGGTCGCCTCGGTGCCGGAATTGACCATGCGCACCATCTCGATCGACGGGATCAACCGCGTGATCGTTTCGGCCATCACCACTTCGGCTGCGCACGGCGTGCCGAAGGAAAGGCCGTCACGCACCGCGCGTTCCACCGCCTCGCGCACGGCGGGATGGTTGTGGCCGACGATCATCGGGCCCCACGAGCCGACATAGTCGATGTAGCGCGTCCCTTCGACATCCCACAGATACGCGCCATCGGCGCGGGCGGTAAAGAACGGTTCGCCGCCGACCGACTTGAATGCGCGCACCGGCGAATTCACGCCGCCGGGCAACAACGGAAGGGCGCGCTGGAACAGTTCGTGGTTGGTCGTCATCGGATTCTCAAGGATTGGGCGAGGGAAACAGCCGGGCGAAACGCTGAGCCGCGTCGCGCACGTCGGGCGCAGCGAACAGGGAGGAAATCGAAGCCACGTAATCGGCGCCGGCCTCGATCAGCAAGGCAGCATTGTCCGGCGTGATGCCGCCGATCGCCACCCGTGCCACGCCCAGCGCGGCGCTTTGCCTCAGCAGATCCACCGGGGCGATCGTTGCCTGCGGCTTGGTCGGCGACGGATACATCGCACCGAACGATACGTAACTGGCGCCGGCCTGTGCCGCGCTGCGCGCGTCGGCGAGCGAGTCGCGACAGGCGACGCCGATGATGGCGGTTGGGCCAAGGCGTTCGCGGGCCGTGCGGATTGTGTCGACCGAGTGCGCCAGATGCACGCCATCGGCACCGACGGCCTGCGCCAGCGCCGCGTCCTCGTGGATGATCAGCGGCACCGCATGCCGCCGGCACAATTGCGCGATCGCCGTGGCCTCGGCGTGGCGGCGCACATCGCCGGGCTCCTCGTCCAGATATTGCAGCAGCCGTGCGCCGCCGGCCAGCGCCTGTGCCACCACGTCGAGCAGGTCGGGGCGCGGTCCGTTGGTGATCGCGTACAGGCCACGTTGTGCGAGCGTAGTGGGGTGTTTCATGGGCGGATTTCCGAGTGGCGTGAAGATGGCCGGATCATTGTCGTGCTTTCGCATTGTCGGTCGAGTTGCGAGAATGTCCTATTCCCAGTCATCCGAAGAAGCCCGACCATGAGCCAGAGTTCCCCCGGTGCCGCTGCCACGCGCAAATGGATGTGCGTCGTATGCGGCTACATCTACGATGAATCGCAGGGCGTCCCCGACGAGGGCATCCCGGCAGGCACGCGCTGGGAAGACGTACCCGAGACCTGGACCTGCCCGGATTGCGGCACGACCAAGGACGACTTCGAGATGATCGAGATCGACTAAGCGCAGCGTTGCGCCCGCAAACGGCCAGACCCTGCCGGCGAACTGGCCGCGCCGACTGCTCTGATGAACTCGCGCACGGATGGTGCGCGCCGGATCAGGAGCATCCCATGCTGCGGTTCATTCCCTTCGAAGATGACTGGGACGCGTTCGAACGCATGCGCCCGGAAGATTTCATCCCCTATCGAGTCGGCTTGCTGCCTGAACCGGCGCTCGCGACTCCGCCCACGCGCGCCGTGGCGCTGTTGCCGGAGACCTGTCCGGCGCGGCCGCTGTTTTCGCGTGGTGCTGCGGGATCCTGATGCAGGCCAACCCTCTGCGCGATGGTGCGGCGAGGCCGTTCCACGGCCCTCGGCGCTCCATTGCCTGGAAGAAACTGCACGCAGACCCTTCCCACGAACGCCGCGGGGCGCTATCATGCTCGCCCCTTCGACGACAGGCCCTGTCGGCGAAGATTCCGCAACAAAACACCGTCGAAATTTTTCCATCGAGGGTGTTGACGGTCTCGGAAAGCGATGTAGAATGGGCGGCTCACCCGGGACGAAAGGTCACGGGGCGATCACCGAAAGGCGGTCGGGCAGCGAAGATCTTTGACAGTGTGCGCAGGTGAATTGTGTGGACGTCTTGCGTTGATGGGTCGTGACCTGTCCAAGCAATGCAAGCGTCCCACCAAGTAAAAAGTCAGTAATGAGTTTTGATTGGTTGGGAACATACGCTTCGGAAAGATAGATGGCTTCGGTCATCGAAAACTTAAGTGAAGAGTTTGATCCTGGCTCAGATTGAACGCTGGCGGCATGCCTAACACATGCAAGTCGAACGGCAGCACAGAGGAGCTTGCTCCTTGGGTGGCGAGTGGCGGACGGGTGAGTAATGCATCGGGATCTACCCTGACGTGGGGGATAACCTCGGGAAACCGGGACTAATACCGCATACGTCCTACGGGAGAAAGCGGGGGACCTTTTAGGCCTCGCGCGGCAGGACGAACCGATGTGCGATTAGCTAGTTGGCGGGGTAATGGCCCACCAAGGCGACGATCGCTAGCTGGTCTGAGAGGATGATCAGCCACACTGGGACTGAGACACGGCCCAGACTCCTACGGGAGGCAGCAGTGGGGAATATTGGACAATGGGCGCAAGCCTGATCCAGCAATGCCGCGTGTGTGAAGAAGGCCTTCGGGTTGTAAAGCACTTTTATCAGGAGCGAAATCTGCATGCTTAATACGTGTGCAGTCTGACGGTACCTGAGGAATAAGCACCGGCTAACTTCGTGCCAGCAGCCGCGGTAATACGAAGGGTGCAAGCGTTAATCGGAATTACTGGGCGTAAAGGGTGCGTAGGCGGTTCGTTAAGTCTGTCGTGAAATCCCCGGGCTCAACCTGGGAATGGCGATGGATACTGGCGAGCTAGAGTGTGTCAGAGGATGGTGGAATTCCCGGTGTAGCGGTGAAATGCGTAGAGATCGGGAGGAACATCAGTGGCGAAGGCGGCCATCTGGGACAACACTGACGCTGAAGCACGAAAGCGTGGGGAGCAAACAGGATTAGATACCCTGGTAGTCCACGCCCTAAACGATGCGAACTGGATGTTGGTCTCAACTCGGAGATCAGTGTCGAAGCTAACGCGTTAAGTTCGCCGCCTGGGGAGTACGGTCGCAAGACTGAAACTCAAAGGAATTGACGGGGGCCCGCACAAGCGGTGGAGTATGTGGTTTAATTCGATGCAACGCGAAGAACCTTACCTGGCCTTGACATGTCCGGAATCCTGCAGAGATGCGGGAGTGCCTTCGGGAATCGGAACACAGGTGCTGCATGGCTGTCGTCAGCTCGTGTCGTGAGATGTTGGGTTAAGTCCCGCAACGAGCGCAACCCTTGTCCTTAGTTGCCAGCGAGTAATGTCGGGAACTCTAAGGAGACTGCCGGTGACAAACCGGAGGAAGGTGGGGATGACGTCAAGTCCTCATGGCCCTTACGGCCAGGGCTACACACGTACTACAATGGTCGGTACAGAGGGTTGCAATACCGCGAGGTGGAGCCAATCCCAGAAAGCCGATCCCAGTCCGGATTGGAGTCTGCAACTCGACTCCATGAAGTCGGAATCGCTAGTAATCGCGGATCAGCTATGCCGCGGTGAATACGTTCCCGGGCCTTGTACACACCGCCCGTCACACCATGGGAGTGGGTTGCTCCAGAAGGCGTTAGTCTAACCGCAAGGAGGACGACGCCCACGGAGTGGTTCATGACTGGGGTGAAGTCGTAACAAGGTAGCCGTATCGGAAGGTGCGGCTGGATCACCTCCTTTCGAGAACGACACGTCGCACCGATCGGTGCAAGACGTCCACACAAGACACCTGTATTTTACGCAAAGTCCCTTTTGCGAAGAGCGAACATCAAGACCGGCCATCCGTGGCCGGACTCTTCAACAAAAGCTGCTCCGAACGGAAGTTCGAGAGAGGCTGGTGTAGGTTCTGGGGCTCGATCTCTGGGTCTGTAGCTCAGGTGGTTAGAGCGCACCCCTGATAAGGGTGAGGCCGGTGGTTCGAGTCCACCCAGACCCACCATTGTTCCGAGGTTCGGAACAATCCGGATATCCCTTCGACGGGGCCTTAGCTCAGCTGGGAGAGCACCTGCTTTGCAAGCAGGGGGTCATCGGTTCGATCCCGATAGGCTCCACCAGGATGTCGCTGCGTAAAATATCAGCACACAAAAGATTTGAAATCGACCGGCATTGAGGCCGGCACGATGTTCTTTGAAAACACGTAAACGAGTGACAAGCGTCTTGGTTCGAACCGAACCGAGGCAAGTGTTAAGGCACGAAACGAAGTAACTTGGCTGCCCCTGAGGAGGGGGCATGCCCCGAGGCGACTTGGGGTTATATGGTCAAGCGACTAAGCGTATACGGTGGATGCCTTGGCAGTCAGAGGCGATGAAGGACGTGGCAGCCTGCGAAAAGTGTCGGGGAGCTGGCAACAAGCTTTGATCCGGCAATGTCCGAATGGGGAAACCCACCGCGCAAGCGGTATCGCATGATGAATACATAGTCATGCGAGGCGAACCCGGGGAACTGAAATATCTAAGTACCCGGAGGAAAAGAAATCAACCGAGATTCCGTCAGTAGCGACGAGCGAACGCGGACTAGCCCAAAAGTATCTTGTGTTCTAGTCAAACGGCATGGAAAGGCCGGCCATAGATGGTGATAGCCCAGTCGACGAAAGGGCACTTGATATGAAATTGAGTAAGGCGGGGCACGTGAAACCTTGTCTGAACATGGGGGGACCATCCTCCAAGGCTAAATACTCCTGACTGACCGATAGCGAACTAGTACCGTGAGGGAAAGGCGAAAAGAACCCCGGAGAGGGGAGTGAAATAGACCCTGAAACCGTATACGTACAAGCAGTGGAAGCCCGCAAGGGTGACTGCGTACCTTTTGTATAATGGGTCAGCGACTTACTGTCTGTGGCAAGCTTAACCGTATAGGGGAGGCGAAGAGAAATCGAGTCTGAATAGGGCGCATAGTCTCAGGCAGTAGACCCGAAACCGAGTGATCTATCCTTGGCCAGGTTGAAGGTGCGGTAACACGCACTGGAGGACCGAACCCACATCTGTTGCAATAGATGGGGATGAGCTGAGGATAGGAGTGAAAGGCTAAACAAACTCGGAGATAGCTGGTTCTCCTCGAAAGCTATTTAGGTAGCGCCTCGGACGAATCTTCCTGGGGGTAGAGCACTGTTATGGCTAGCGGGTCATCGCGACTTAGCAAACCATGGCAAACTCCGAATACCAGGACAGACTATCCGGGAGACACACGGCGGGTGCTAACGTCCGTCGTGAAAAGGGAAACAACCCAGACCCGCAGCTAAGGTCCCCAAGTTCTAGCTAAGTGGAAAACGATGTGGAAAGGCATAGACAGCCAGGAGGTTGGCTTAGAAGCAGCCATCCTTTAAAGAAAGCGTAATAGCTCACTGGTCGAGTCGGTCTGCGCGGAAGATTTAACGGGGCTAAGCTAGACACCGAAGCTCGGGGTGCACAGCAATGTGCGCGGTAGAGGAGCGTTCCGTAAGCCTGTGAAGGTGGATTGTAAAGTCTGCTGGAGGTATCGGAAGTGCGAATGCTGACATGAGTAACGATAAGGGGGGTGAAAAGCCCCCCCGCCGAAAGCCCAAGGTTTCCTCGCGCAACGTTCATCGGCGCAGGGTGAGTCGGCCCCTAAGGCGAGGCAGAAATGCGTAGTCGATGGGAAGCGGGTTAATATTCCCGCACTTTTCTACAGTGCGATGTGGGGACGGAGAAAGTTAGGTCTACCGGGCGTTGGTTGTCCCGGGGAAAGGAGGTAGGCATGGATCTTTGGCAAATCCGGGATCCTTTATGCCGAGCACTTATGACGAGCCCTTTTGGGCGAAGTGACTGATACTACGCTTCCAGGAAAAGCCACTAAGCTTCAGCTGTAGAAGAACCGTACCGTAAACCGACACTGGTAGGCAGGGTGAGAATCCCAAGGCGCTTGAGAGAACTCGGGTGAAGGAACTAGGCAAAATGGCACCGTAACTTCGGGAGAAGGTGCGCCCATCAGTGTGGCTACATGCGTAGCTGAGCACCGATGGGTCGCAGTAACCTGGCCGCTGCGACTGTTTATCAAAAACACAGCACTCTGCAAACACGAAAGTGGACGTATAGGGTGTGACGCCTGCCCGGTGCTGGAAGGTTAATTGATGGGGTCAGCCGCAAGGCGAAGCTCTTGATCGAAGCCCCAGTAAACGGCGGCCGTAACTATAACGGTCCTAAGGTAGCGAAATTCCTTGTCGGGTAAGTTCCGACCTGCACGAATGGCGTAACGACAGCGGCGCTGTCTCCACCCGAGACTCAGTGAAATTGAATTCGCTGTGAAGATGCAGCGTTCCCGCGGCAAGACGGAAAGACCCCGTGAACCTTTACTATAGCTTTACACTGAACGTTGAGTTCTTCTGTGTAGGATAGGTGGGAGGCTTTGAAGTGCAGACGCCAGTTTGCATGGAGCCATCCTTGAAATACCACCCTGAAGTGCTTGACGTTCTAACCTCGGCCCGTTATCCGGGTCAGGGACCGTGTATGGTGGGTAGTTTGACTGGGGCGGTCTCCTCCCAAAGAGTAACGGAGGAGCACGAAGGTACGCTCAGCGCGGTCGGACATCGCGCACTGTGTGCAAAGGCATAAGCGTGCTTGACTGCGAGATCGACGGATCAAGCAGGTACGAAAGTAGGTCTTAGTGATCCGGTGGTTCTGTATGGAAGGGCCATCGCTCAACGGATAAAAGGTACTCCGGGGATAACAGGCTGATACCGCCCAAGAGTTCATATCGACGGCGGTGTTTGGCACCTCGATGTCGGCTCATCACATCCTGGGGCTGTAGCCGGTCCCAAGGGTATGGCTGTTCGCCATTTAAAGTGGTACGCGAGCTGGGTTCAGAACGTCGTGAGACAGTTCGGTCCCTATCTGTCGTGGGCGTTGGAGATTTGAGGGGGGCTGCTCCTAGTACGAGAGGACCGGAGTGGACGTTCCGCTGGTGTTCGGGTTGTCTCGCCAGAGGCATTGCCCGGTAGCTATGAACGGAAGTGATAACCGCTGAAAGCATCTAAGCGGGAAGCACGCCCCAAGATGAGATCTCCCGAGAGCTTGACTCTCCTGAAGGCACCATCAAGACCAGGTGGTTGATAGGCAGGATGTGGAAGCGCAGCAATGCGTTGAGCTTACCTGTACTAATGAGCCGTGCGGCTTGACCATATAACCCCAAGTGGCTTTGTTTGACGCAGGTCCCTCTGCGGAGCCACCGGCCATCCCTGGCCGGACTCTTCAAAGGAGCCGCCTCGAGCACTGTCTCGAAACGGTTGAATTTCACCTCGACGCTTGTCACTCGTTTACGATTTATCTCACGTGAGATCCCTCTCACGGAAAGAAGAGTCAACACCTCGCCATCCATGGCGGACTCTTCAACACCTCGAGGGATCTTTCGCGGAAGAGCCGGCCGTCAGGGCCGTCTCTTCAGAAACGTGGAGCTGGCGCACGCGCGCTGCTCCCACCCCTTCCCTGGCGGCCATAGCGGCGTGGTCCCACCTGATCCCATCCCGAACTCAGAAGTGAAACGCGCATGCGCCGATGGTAGTGTGGCTTTGCCATGCAAGAGTAGGTCACCGCCAGGGGCTTTATCCCGAAACACCCTCACCGGCAACGGTGGGGGTTTTTCTTTTCTGCCGCCGCCACCGCCGCCCGCAACCTGCAACAGGTCACCGCCAGGGAGTTCGTTCTCGAGGTGGGCCTGCGCTCGGGTGGCAAGCGCCGCCCATCCCGCGATCAACCCGCTACGTTCCTGGCAAAACAGGAGCAAAGCTGTGCCGGGAAGGCCGTTCCATGACACGGGCCGACTGGTTGCAGGGGCGGCGTGTTAGCGTGTTGTGGGGTTGCCGGCTCGGCGCAGGCGAGGGCGATGATGGCGGGGCATGACACGAACATCCTGGTCGTCGGTGGCGGCATCAATGGGGCGGGAATGGCACGTGATGCGGCAGGCCGCGGACTTTCGGTGACGCTTTGCGAGCAGGACGACCTGGCCGGGCACACCTCCAGTGCAAGCACCAAGCTGATCCATGGCGGCTTGCGCTACCTGGAACAGCACGAATTCCGGCTGGTGGCGAAGGCGCTGGCCGAGCGCGAGGTGGTCATGCGGCTGGCACCGCACATTGCCTGGCCGCTGTTGTTTGTCCTGCCGCACGAATCGCACCTGCGCCCGGCCTGGATGATCCGGCTCGGCCTGTTGCTGTATGACAGCCTGGGTGCCGGCCATCGGACGCTGGCCGATTCGCGCGCGGTGGATCTGCGCAGCCATGTCAGCGGCGCGCCGTTGAAAAACACGTACACACGCGGTTTCGTGTACTCCGATGGCTGGGTGCAGGACGCACGCCTGGTCGTGCTCAATGCGATGGATGCGCACCGGCTCGGGGCCGATGTCCGGGTGCGCACGCGCTGCGTCTCCGCGCACGTCGAGGATGGCGTGTGGCAGGCTCAGCTGCTTGGCCCCGACGGGCAGATGGACAGCTGCCGTGCGAAGGTGCTGGTCAATGCGTGCGGCCCGTGGGCCGGGCGCTTCCTGGGTGACGTGCTGGGCCGCGATCGGCATCCACGCGTGCGGCTGGTGAAGGGCAGCCACATCGTGCTGCCGCGGCTGTTCGAACACGACCACGCTTACATATTCCAGCAGCCCGATCGACGCATCGTGTTCGCGATCCCCTATGAGGACGACTACACCCTGGTGGGCACCACCGATCTCGACTATGCCGCCGACCCCGCGAACGTCGTGATCGACGCTGGCGAGGTTCGCTACCTGTGCGACGCCGTCAATCGCTACTTCCGCACGCCGGTGCAGCCGAAGGATGTCGTGTGGAGTTACAGCGGCGTGCGGCCGCTGCTGGATGAGGATGGCAACGCCAGCACGGTCAGCCGGGACTATCGCATCACGCTGGACCACGAACAGGGCGCCCCGCTGCTGAATGTCTTCGGCGGCAAGATCACCACCTACCGGCGACTTGCCGAGGAAGCGGTGGATCAATTGGCTGAAGTCTTGTGGCCCGAGCGGTCGGCATGGACTGCCCAAGGCGATCCCTTGCCAGGCGGCGATTTTGCCGATGCCGAACGGCTGCTCGCGGCCTGGTCGCAGCGTTGGCCCTGGCTGCCTTCCTCGCTCGCGCATCGCTGGTTCCGGCACTACGGCACCTGCACCGAAACCCTGCTCGGCGAAGCGTGCGCCATGGGCGATCTGGGTGAGCACTTCGGCGCCGACCTCTACCAGCTCGAACTGGATTATCTCATCCGCGCGGAATGGGCGCGCAGCGGGGACGACGTGCTGTGGCGCCGTACCAAGCTCGGGTTGCGCCTGAGTCCGGTGGAACACCACCGGGTGCACGCTTACGTGGCGCGGATGGTTCCGATGCTGGTGGGTGCAACCGCGGAGAGAGCAGAGGCACAATCGGCATGAGCGGGAAAGCACACTTCGTCGTCGCCATCGACCAGGGCACCACCAGTTCACGCGCGATGGTCTTCGACGCGCAAGGTTGCGTGGTGTCTTCGGCACAGCGCGAGTTCGAGCAGATCTTTCCGCGCTCAGGCTGGGTCGAGCATCGCCCGCGCGACATTCTCACCAGCGTCCAGGTCACCCTGACGGAAGCGATGCACAAGGCCGGGATCGAGGCGTCGGCGGTGGCCGGTATCGGGATCACCAACCAGCGCGAAACCACCGTGGTCTGGGATCGTGCTACCGGCGAGCCGGTGTACAACGCGCTGGTGTGGCAGTCGAGGCATTCGGCGAAACTGTGCGAGTCCATGCGCAGCGAGGCCGTCGACGCGCTGGTGCGCGAGCGTACCGGTCTGCTGCTGGACGCCTATTTTTCCGCGACCAAGCTGAAATGGCTGTTCGAGCACGTCAGCGGGGTGCGCGAACGGGCGCAGCGCGGTGAACTGCTGTTCGGCACGATCGACAGCTGGCTGGTGTGGAACCTCACCGGCGGTCGCACCCACGTCACCGACGTGACCAATGCCTCGCGCACGCTGCTGTACGACATCCATCGGCAATGCTGGGACGACGACCTGTTGGCCCTGTTCGGCGTGCCCGCCTCGATGCTGCCGCAGGTGCGCGGCTGCAGCGAGATCTACGGGCGCATCGAGCCGAAGTATTTTTTCGGTCGCGACGTGCCGATCTGCGGCATCGCAGGCGACCAGCAGGCCGCCCTGTTCGGCCAGGCATGCTTCGAGCCGGGCATGGCCAAGAATACCTATGGCACCGGCTGCTTCATGCTGATGAACACCGGCCACTCCGCGGTGCCGTCGCAGCATGGCCTGCTGACCACGCTGGCCTGGAAGCTGGGCGACAAGGTGGAGTACGCGCTCGAAGGAAGCATCTTCGTGGCCGGTTCGGTGGTGCAATGGTTGCGCGACGGCCTGCACCTGCTGGACCGGGCCGAGCAATCGCAAGCCTGCGCCGACAGCGTGGATTCCACCGAAGGTGTGTATCTGGTGCCCGCCTTCGCCGGGCTGGGGGCACCGTACTGGCACGCCGACGTGCGTGGCGCCATCTTCGGCCTGTCGCGCGGCACGAGCCGCGAGCACCTGATACGCGCGGCGTTGGAGTCGATGGCCTACCAGACGCGCGACGTGCTGGCCGCGATGGAGGCCGACGCCGGCATCGCGCTGAAGGAGTTGCGCGCCGACGGCGGCGCCATCGGCAACGATTTCCTGGCCCAGTTCCAGAGCGACATGCTCGGCGTGCCGCTGCTGCGGCCCCGGATTACCGAAACCACCGCGCTGGGCGCCGCCTATCTGGCCGGCCTGGCGGTCGGCGTCTGGGACAGCCGCGAGCAGATCGCGCGGTTGTGGCAGCAGGATCGCCGCTTCGATCCCGCGATGGAGGCATCCCGTCGCGAGCGCCTCTACAGCGGCTGGCAAGCGGCGGTGCAGGCCACGATGGGCTTTCCCGCGAGCTGACTTCCACTCAGTCCAGTGCGTATCCGAACTGGTCGGCGAACTCCGCGGCAAACTCGGCGTAGTTGAAACGCTGGTTCTGGGTGCCGGGGTGCTCGACCTTCAGCGCACCCATCAGCGAGGCGATCCGGCCGGTGGTGGGCCAGTCCTTGCCATGCATGATGCCGAACATCAGGCCGGCCCGGTAGGCGTCGCCGCAGCCGGTCGGATCGACGATGACGCGCTCGCGCGCCGGCGGAATGTGGTGGCTCTCCTCGCCCACGTGGATCACCGAACCGCGTGGACCCTGGGTCACGATGTAGGCGGTGACATGGCTGGCGATCTCCGCCGCACTCCAGCCGGTGCGAGTCTGCAGCAACTGGGATTCGTAGTCGTTGACGATCACGTAAGTCGATTTGGCGATCATCGAGCGGAACTCGTCGCCGTTGAACAACGGCATCGCCTGGCCGGGATCGAAGATGAACGGCACGCCGCGCGCGGCGAATTCGTCGACGTGTTGCAGCATCGCCTCGCGGCCATCGGGCGCCACGATCGCGAAGTCGATCTGCGGGATGTCGCGGACGTGGTTCTCCTGCGCACTGGACATCGCGCCGGGGTGGAAGGCGGTGATCTGGTTGTTGTCCAGGTCCGTGGTGATGAAGCACTGCGGGGTGAACTGCTCCTCGAACACGCGCACGCCATCGAGCCGGATGCCGCAGTCCTGCATGTGCTGCCGGTAGGGCGCGAAATCCTGGCCCACCGCTGCCACCGGCAGCGGGTCGCCGCCCAGCAGCTTGAGGTTGTAGGCGATGTTGCCGGCGCAGCCGCCGAACTCGCGCCGCATGGCCGGCACCAGGAACGACACGTTCAGGATGTGCATCTGGTCGGGCAGGATGTGGTTCTTGAACTGATCCTGGAACACCATGATGGTGTCGTAGGCGAGCGATCCGCAGATGACGGCAGGCATGATGCGAGAAAACCCCGATTTGAGATGGGAGGCTGCGGGCGCGTGCCCGGACGGGCAGAATCGGTCCCTGCAGCCAAAGGCCGCCATCGTACCGCCATCCGTCCGCGCTGGCGACTTCGCGACCTGCTTCGCAGTTCAGTCCACGGCACAGGAAAATCGCTTATGGCCGTGTTGCACAAGGGTTTCTTAACGTGTTTTTCCTTGCGTGGAACGGTGGGCCTGACTAGACTGGCGAGCTTGTCTGTTTAGCCTGGCCGACCCACGGCGGACCCATGTTCAAGAAGTTCCGCGGCATCTTTTCCAACGACATCTCCATCGACCTCGGCACGGCCAACACGCTGATCTACGTGCGTGGTCAGGGCATCGTGTTGAACGAGCCTTCGGTGGTGGCGATTCGCCAGGACCGCGGCCCCGGTGGTCCGCGCACGATCGCGGCGGTGGGTGGCGACGCCAAGCGCATGCTGGGCCGCACGCCGGGCAACATCGCCACGGTGCGCCCGATGAAGGACGGCGTGATCGCCGACTTCACCATGACCGAGGCGATGCTGCAGCACTTCATCAAGCAGGTGCACAAGTCGCGCTTCCTGCGGCCGAGCCCGCGCGTGCTGGTCTGCGTGCCGTGCGGCTCGACCCAGGTCGAGCGCCGCGCCATCAAGGAATCGGCCGAAGGCGCCGGTGCCCGCGACGTGTTCCTGATCGAAGAGCCGATGGCTGCGGCGATCGGTGCCGGCATTCCGGTGCACGAGGCGCGCGGCGCGATGGTGCTGGACATCGGCGGCGGCACCTCCGAGGTGGCGGTGATCTCGCTCAACGGCATCGTCTACTCGCAGTCCGCCCGCGTCGGCGGCGATCGTTTCGACGAGGCGATCATCAACTACGTGCGCCGCAACCACGGCACCCTGATCGGCGAATCCACCGCCGAGCGGATCAAGCTGCAGATCGGCTGCGCGTTCCCGCAGGACGACGTCAAGGAGATCGAGATCTCCGGGCGCAACCTTGCCGAGGGCGTGCCGCGCATGTTCACGATCAACTCCAACGAAATCCTCGAGGCACTGCACGAGCCGCTGGCCGGCATCGTGGCGGCGGTGAAGTCGGCGCTGGAACAGACTCCGCCGGAACTGTGCTCCGACGTCGCCGAGCGCGGCATCGTGCTCACCGGCGGCGGCGCGCTGCTGCGCGACCTGGACCGGCTGATCTCCGAGGAAACCGGCCTGCACGTGCAGGTGGCCGACGACCCGCTGACCTGCGTGGCGCGCGGCGGCGGCAAGGCGCTGGAGCTGATCGATCAGCATGGCAGCGACTTCTTCTCGCCCGAATAGCGCGCGGCAACGGGGGCCGCGATGGCGCGCGCACGCGAAGGTTCTTCCCCCCTGTTTGCCGGCAACGCGGCCGGCACGCTGCGGCTGATCGTCTATCTGGCGCTGGCGGTGGTGCTGATGGTGCTTGACCAGCGCAATGGCTGGCTGTGGCAGCTGCGCTCGGCCGCCTCGGCGGTGGTCGAGCCGGTCTATCGGCTGGCCGGCCTGCCTGCGGCCGGGGTGCACACCCTCGGCGTCGCGTTTGCCGATCGCCAGCTGCTGACCTCGCAGAACCAGCGCCTGCGCGAAGACCTGCTGCTGGCCAACGCCAAGTTGAACCGCATGGCCGCGGTCGCCGAGCAGAACGAACGGCTGCGGCGGTTGCTCGATACCCAGCACAGCCTGAAGCTCAACGTGCAACTGGCGCGGGTCATCGGCGTGGATCTCGGCGCGTACCGTTATGAGCTGACCTTGAACATGGGCTCGCGCGACGGCGTCGAGCCCGGACAGCCGGTGATCGATGCCCACGGCGTGATGGGCCAGGTGAAGGCCGTGCTGCCGCACACTGCCGTGGTGATGCTGATCACCGACCCCTCGCATGCGATCCCGGTGACGATCGCGCGTACCGGCTTGCGCACGGTGGCCTACGGTTCGCGCGACGGCGACCAGCTGAGCCTGCCCAACCTGCCGCTGGCGGCTGACGTGCGCGCTGGCGACAAGCTGCTCACCTCGGGCATCGGCGGCCGTTTTCCGCCGGGGTTCCCGGTGGGCCGGATCGACAGCGTGGCGCCGGCGCCGACCGGCATGTTCCAGGTCGCCCTGGCCACGCCGGCGGCGGACCTCGATCGCAGCACCGATGTACTGCTGCTGCACGACCAGGCCGAACCCAAGGGGCCGCCCGACCTGCCCGTTCCGGCAGGTCCGCCGCAGGTCTTGGCGCCGGCCGCTTCCGCCAGCGTGGCCGCGCCGGCGGTGCACCCGGGTCAGGCCGGCGGGGTACCGCGATGAGTCGCGCGCGGCTGAGCCAGTGGTGGTTCGTCGGCACGCTGGCCGCGGCGCTGCTGCTGATGCTGGTGCCGCTGCCCGGCGTGCTGGAGCCGTTCAAGCCGTATTGGCCGGCGCTGGTGTTGCTGTACTGGGCGCTGGAAGCGGAAGACCGGGTGAGCCTGGGCCTTGCCTTCGGCGTGGGATTGCTTGCGGACCTGCTCGACGGCGTGCTGCTGGGCGAGCAGGCGCTGCGGCTGTGCGCGCTGGTCTTCATCACCGTGCGATTCCGTTCGCGATTGCGCTTCTTCCCGATGTGGCAGCAGGCGCTGGCGGTGCTTGCCTTGCTGCTCAACGATCGCTTCCTGCTGCTGCTGGTGCGCATGCTGGCCGGCGCTTCGCTGCCGCCGGCGAGCTGGTGGATTTCCCCCTTCGTCGGCGCGGCGTTGTGGCCGTTCCTGTTCCTGTTGCTCGACGACCTGCGCGCGCGGCTGCGGATCCAATGAAGCATGAGCCGGTGAGATGAAGAGTCGCCGCGCGCTCAAGAACGTCCGTGACGAGACCGCGCTGTTCCGTCGACGCGCGCTGGTGGGTTTCGTGCTGATCCTGCTGGGGCTGGGCGGGCTGGTCGGGCGTTACGTGGTGCTGCAGGTCGCGCGACACGACGAGTTCGCCACCCGCTCGACCAACAACCGGGTCAAGCCGCGCGCGATCCCGCCGGCGCGCGGCCTGATCTACGACCGCAACGGCGTGGTGCTGGCCGACAACGTGCCGGCGTTCCGGCTGGAAGTGGTGCCCGAGCAGGTCAAGGACATGCCCGCTCTGCTGGCGCGGCTGGGCCAGGTGGTGCCGCTGGACCAGGACGACATCGACGCGTTCAACAAGCAGTTGCGGCAGAGCCGGCGTTTCGACAGCGTGCCGCTGAAGATGCACCTGACCGAAGACGAGATCGATCGTTTCGCGGTCAATCGCTGGCGCTTTCCCAACGTCGACGTGGTGCCCTACCTGACCCGGCATTATCCGTTCGGCCCGTTGTTCGCCCACGTGGTCGGCTACGTCGGGCGCATCGACGCCGACGACCTGCAGCGGCTGGACGCGGATCGCTACCAGGGCACCAGCCATGTCGGGCGCAGCGGCGTGGAGCGTTCCTACGAGGACGTGTTGCACGGCAAGCCCGGCTACGAATTGCTGGAGGTCAACGCCGATGGCCGCACCCAGCACGTGCTGGAAACCCATGCGCCCACGCCCGGCCGCAGCCTCTACCTGAGCATCGACGCGCGCATCCAGAAGGCGGCCGAGGCGGCATTCGAGGGCCGTCCCGGCGCGGCGGTGGCGATCGATCCGCGCAACGGCCAGGTGCTGGCGATGGTCAGCGTGCCCACGTTCGATCCCAACCTGTTCGTCAACGGCATCAGCCAGGCCGACTACCGCGCGCTGACCACCGACCCGGACAAGCCGCTGTACAACCGCGCGCTGCGGGGCGTCTATCCGCCGGGCTCGACGGTGAAACCGTTCCTTGCACTCGGCGGGCTGGAGCTGGGCCTGCGCAAGCCGTCGGACACGGTGTTCTCCAACGGTCAGTTCTGCCTGCCGGGGCAGACGCGCTGCTACCGCGACGACAAGCGCGGCGGCGACGGCACCGTGGACATGGTCACCGCGATCGAGAAGTCGACCAACACGTATTTCTACAAGCTGGCGCTGGACATGGGCATCGACCGGCTGAGCCAGTGGATGAGTCGCTTCGGCTTCGGCCGCGAGACCGGGATCGACCTGATCGGCGAATCCGACGGCATCCTGCCCTCGCGCCAGTGGAAGGCGGCCAACAGCAAGCAGCCCTGGTATCCCGGCGAAACGGTGATCGCCGGCATCGGCCAGGGTTACTGGGCGGTTACCCCGCTGCAACTGGCGCATGCGGTGGCGACCCTGGCCGGCGGTGGCGTGCCGTACCTGCCGCGGCTGGGCATGGCCACCAGCACGGTCGGCGAGGCGCAGCGCCAGCCGCTGCCCAATCCGCCGGGCGCCACGTTGATCCGCCAGCGCGGCGACTGGGCGGTGATCAACGCGGGCATGCGCGCGGTGATCACCGAAGGCACCGGCAAGGGCCTGAACGACGGCTTCCCCTACGCGATCGCCGGCAAGAGTGGCACCGCCGAGCGCTACTCGCGCACCAGCGACGCGTACGACACCAATCGCAACACCGCGTATCTGGCCACCCGCCATCGCGCCTGGTTCATCGCCTACGCGCCGGCCGACCACCCGCAGATCGCCGTAGCCGTGGTGCTGGAGCAGGGCGCCTGGGGCGCTTCGGCGGCGGGGCCGATCGTGCGCAAGATTCTCGATGCGTGGCTGGCCACCCACCAGGGCGTGCTGCCCGGCGCCGAGCGATTGCCGGATGCCGCACCGCTCCCATCCGCCGCGCCGGCACCGGCCGGCTCGGTCGTCGAGGACGTGCCCGTGTCCGCCAGCAGCGAGGTGCAACCATGATCGGCGTGCTGCGCGCGCGCATGCGCCGCTTCGCGCACCGGGTGATGACCCGGCGCCGGATCGACCTGCCGCTGGCGGCCGGCCTGTTCGTGCTGGCCTTGATCGGCCTGGCCACGCTCTACAGCGCGGGCGATCGCAGTCTGGCCCTGGTCGGTGGCCAGGCCGCGCGTTTCGTGTTGGGCGGCGCCTTGCTGCTGCTGGTCTCGCGCATTCCGCCCCCGGTGCTGCGCAGCTGGACGCCGGGCCTCTACGCCGTCAGCGTCGCCTTGCTGGTGGTGGTGGCGATCCTCGGTGAAGGGCGCGGTTCGATGCGCTGGCTGGATCTGGGCGTGATGCGTTTCCAGCCGTCCGAACTGCTCAAGCTCACCACGCCGATGATGGTGGCCTGGTACCTCCACCCGCGGCAGCTGCCGCCGGGCTGGAAGGACATCGCGGTGGTCGGCATCCTGATCGCCATTCCTGCCGCCTTGATCGCCGAACAGCCGGACCTGGGCACGGCGGTGCTGGTGGCCACGGCCGGCGCGTTCGCGCTGTTCCTCTCCGGCATGGCGTGGTGGCGCATCGGATTGCTGGTGGGCGCGGTGGTGGGCATGATCCCGATCGGCTGGCACTTCCTGCACCAGTACCAGCGCGATCGCGTGCTGACCCTGCTCAATCCCGAATCCGATCCGCTGGGCAACGGCTGGCACATCATCCAGTCGCAGATCGCGGTGGGCTCCGGCGGCGTGTTCGGCAAAGGCTGGCTGCACAGCACGCAGTCGCGGCTGGATTTCCTGCCCGAGCACACCACCGATTTCATCTTCGCGGTGTTCTCCGAGGAGTTCGGCCTGGTCGGCGTGTGCGCGCTGATCGCGCTGTACGCGTTCATCATCGGCCGCTGCCTGTGGATCGCGATGGAGGCGCGCGATACGTATTCGCGCCTGCTCGCCGGCGCGATCGGCATGAGCTTCTTCGTCTACGTGTTCGTCAACGGCGGCATGGTGGCCGGCATGCTGCCGGTGGTCGGCGTGCCGATGCCGATGATCAGTTACGGCGGCACGTCGGCGGTGTCGCTGTTGACCGGTTTCGGCGTGCTGATGTCGATCCATGCCAATCGCAAGAGCCACATCTGAATCGCGCCCCGCGCGCGCCATGCGTGGGGCCGAAGTCGCCGCGGCTTGCATGGTAGGCTCTCGCTGACCCCGATTTTCCCTTTGCGAAGGCCTTGCATGTCCGTGCATCCCGTGTCCCGTGTGTGCTGTTGCCTGCTGGTCCTGCTGTCGTGGGTGGCTGGAACGGACACCGCGCTGGCCGCCCATCCGGGGCAGGCGAAACTGGTGCAGGAGGTGGCGCACGACACCGGCCAGAGCCCGGCCGCGCTCAATGCGCTGCTCGACGGCGCCACCAAACAGCAGTCGATCCTCGACGCGATCAGCCGCCCGGCCGAGGCCAAGCCGTGGAAGGACTATCGACCGATCTTCCTCACCGATGCCCGCATCGACGGCGGCATCGCGTTCTACCAGCAGCATCGCGCACTGCTCGACCGGATCGCGACCGAGTACGGCGTGGCGCCGCAATACGTGGTGGCGATCATCGGCGTGGAGACCAATTACGGCCGCATCGTGGGCCGCTACAAGGTGCTCGATGCGCTGGTGACGCTGGCCTTCTACTACCCGCCGCGCGCGCCGTTTTTCCGCGACGAGCTGAAGACCCTGCTGGAGCTTCCCGCCAGCAAGCTGGCCGGTCCGCTGGACTCGCTGGTCGGCTCCTATGCCGGCGCGCAGGGCTGGGGCCAGTTCATGCCTTCGAGCATCCGCGACTACGCGGTTGACGAGGATCACGACGGTCGCATCGACCTGCACGATTCGGCCGACGACATCGTGGCCAGCGTCGCCAACTACCTGCACGGGTACGGCTGGGAGCGCGATGCCCCGGTGGCGGCGCGGGCGCAGCCCGATGCCAAGGCGCACGCGAGCGACCTCAACGAGCTCATGCCGAAGCATCCGCTGGAACAGTTCGAGGCATGGGGCTACGCGCCGCTGCAGCGGATCGACCCCGGCCGGCTCGCCAGCCTGCAGCAGCTCGAAGGCCCGGCCGGGCCGGAGTACTGGTTCACCTTCCAGAATTTCTACGTGATCACCCGCTACAACCGCAGCCCGTTGTACGCGATGGCCGTCGAACAGCTGGCGCAGGCGATCGCCGCCGGCGTGGCGCAGGCGGACGCGGCGCGGTGAGGTTCGTCGCGGTCGCCGCCGTGCTCGCGGCCAGCGCGCTGCTTGCCGCGTGCAGCGGGCCGCGCAGCCGGCCGTCGTCGTCGTCCGGCGCGGGCCATCGCGGCGTGTCCGGCACGGCATCGCCCGCGGGTGAAGGTGGCATCCACGACGACCTCAGTCGGCCGCAATCGAGCCGCTACCGCGACGGCCGCGACAGCGTGCCGCCGCCGATCGACGTCAGCAAGCTGTCCGAGCCGGTGCCGAAGGCCGAGCCGCGCTCGCGCTACGGCAACAAGTCGCCCTACAGCGTGCGCGGCAAGACCTATCGCGTGCTGTCCACGGCGCGCGGCTACGACGAGCGCGGCATCGCCTCGTTCTACGGCAACAAGTTCCACGGCTACAAGACCTCCAACCTCGAAACCTACGACATGTACGCGTTCAGCGCGGCCAGCACCACGCTGCCGCTGCCCAGCTACGCGCGCGTCACCAACCTGGAGAACGGCAAGAGCGTGGTCGTGCGGGTCAACGACCGCGGACCGTTCCACGACAACCGGCTGATCGACCTGTCCTATGCCGCGGCAGTGAAGATCGGCATCTGGCCCAAGGGCACCGGCCTGGTCGAGGTGCGCGGCATCGACCCGGCGCATCCGGCGCAGGAACTGCCGCCGCCGGAGACGGTCTCAGGCAGGCACCCGGGAATCTACCTGCAGGTGGGTGCGTTCGCCGACGCGTCCAATGCCGACCGCCTGGCCCGGCGCCTGCGTGCGGCCGACCTCGGCACGGTGCAGGTGATCGACGGCGTGGCGCATGGCCAGCGCCTGCGCCGCGTGCGGGTCGGCCCGCTCGACAGCGTGGATCGTGCCGACGAAGTCAGTCGCCGGATCGAACGCATGGGTCTGCCCTCGCCGCAGGTCGCGGTAGACTGAGCAGGATTTGCGCAGGCTTCCTTGCCACTTCGGCGCGCGCAACGCCGATCCTCGAAAAACCGGACTCGAAAACACGATGAACTTTCTTCGACGCACCCTGATGCCGTTTGCCGCCGTTGCCGTCCTGCTGGTCGGCGCCGCGATGGCGCAGACCCCGCCCCATCCGTCGCCCGTGCCGCGCCCGGCCATGCCGGCCGCACCGGTGCCGCCGCCGCCGGACGTCGATGGCGCCAGCTGGGTGCTGATGGACTACGCCACCGGCCAGATACTTGCCTCGAAGGATCCCGATGCGCGTCGCGCGCCGGCCTCGCTGACCAAGGTGATGACCGACTACGTGGTGTCGGCCGAGCTCGCCAACGGCCGCATCCACACCAGCGACATGATCACCATCAGCGAGCATGCGTGGCGCGGCGGCGGTGCCGGCACCGACGGCTCCACCAGTTTCCTCAAGCTGGGCAGCCAGGTGCCGCTGATGGACCTGCTCAAGGGCATGATCGTGCAGTCCGGCAACGACGCGGCAATCGCGCTGGCCGAGCACACCGCCGGTTCGGAGGATGCCTTCGCCAACCTGATGAACGCCTACGCCAAGCAGTTGGGCATGGCCAACTCGCACTTCTCCAACGCCTCCGGCTATCCGGTGCAGAACCACTACAGCTCCGCGCGCGACGTCGCGATCCTGTCGCGCGCGCTGATCCACAACTTTCCGGACGACTACGCCATCTCGGCGATCAAGTCGTACGAGTGGAACGGCATCAAGCAGCAGAACCGCAACGAGCTGCTCTGGCGCGATCCGGCCGTGGACGGCATCAAGACCGGGCACACCGCCGACGCGGGCTTCTGCCTGGCGGCGTCCGCCAAGCATGGCGACGAGCGCATGATCGCGGTGGTGATGGGCGCCAGCTCCAACAAGGCGCGCGCCGATTCGGCGATGGCCCTGCTCAACTACGGCTTCCGCTTCTACGAGACGCACAAGCTGTACGACACCAGCAAGCCGCTGGCGACGCCGCGGTTGTGGAAGGGCGAGGCGGACACCTTGCCGATCGGCGTGGCCAGCGACGTGCTGGTCACTGTCAAGACCGGCCAGTACGACAAGCTCAAGGCGGTGATGGACATCCCCTCGACCCTGATCGCGCCGTTCAAGAAGGGCCAGCAGATCGGCAGCCTGCGCATCAGCCTGGATGGCCAGGCGCTGCAGACGGTGCCGCTGGTCGCACTGGCCGACGCGCCGCAGGGTGGCTTCTTCTCGCGCCTGTGGGACAGCATCCTGCTCTGGTTCCACAAGGACACCGGCAACACCGAGCAGGCGCCGAGCGCCAAGTGATGCAACCGATCGACTTCGACAAGGCGAAGCGGCAAGGCCGGGGCTTCCAGTTCCCCGGCGAGTTCGAGATCACCGCCGTGGGCAGCGCCAGCGCCGACCTGCCCCGCCACGTGCCGCAACTGCTCGAACGCGCCGGTCTGCACGTGCTGCACGAAACCGTGCGTCACCGCCATTCCGGCGCCGGCAATTTCGTCTCGGTCACGGTCACATTCCGCTGCGACAACCGCGAGCAGTACGAAGCAGCGCATCACGCACTGCGCGCCGATGCGGATGTCCGGTATACGTTGTGAGGCCGGGATTCGGGATGGGGGATTCGCAAGAGCCGCGTCCCGAGCCTCCGCGTCGCATGGGTTCGGCGGCTCTTGAACCAGAAGAATTGCAAGGCCACAAGCTCGTCGTGAACCACGAATCCCGAACCCCCCATCCTGAATTCCGGCCCCTGGTCATCCGCCGCCTCGGCCGCCAGCCCTACGCGGCGACCTGGCAGGCGATGAGCGCGTTCACCGACAACCGCACCGCCGACACGCCGGACGAGCTGTGGCTGCTGGAGCACGACCCGGTGTTCACCCTGGGCCAGGCCGGCAAGATGGAGCACGTGCTGGCGCCGGGCGACATCCCGGTGATCCCGGTCGACCGCGGCGGGCAGGTGACCTACCACGGGCCCGGCCAGATCGTCGGCTACCCGCTGATCGACTTGCGCCGCATCGGCGTGGGCGTGCGCGAGCTGGTGCGGCGGATCGAGCAGGCGCTGATCGACACGCTGGCGCACTGGCAGGTGGCGGCGGCGCGCCGCGAAGGCGCCCCCGGCGTGTACGTGGGCGAGGCCAAGATCGCCGCGCTCGGCCTGCGCGTGCGTCGCGGCTGCAGTTTCCACGGGCTGGCCTTCAACGTGGCCATGGACCTGGAGCCGTTCGAACGCATCAACCCCTGCGGCTACAAGGGTTTGGCGGTCACGCAACTGGTAGACTTGGGCGGTCCGTCGCAGCTGGCGGACGTCGAGACGGTGCTGGCCGACGAGTTCTGCCGCCAGTTCGGCTTCGTCGCCGCGCCCGCTGCCCCCCTGATTCCCGAACTCCCCGCGCGCGCCGCGGTCTGAACTCCTCTCCCATGAGCGAAACCAGCGCCCCCTTGTCCAAATCCATTCCGATCCAGGTCGTGGCCGGCACCGGCACGGTGGAGAAACAGCTCGGCAGCGACAAGATCGCGCTGAACCGCGCCGGTTTCGACACCAGCGTGCCGACCCTGCGCAAGCCCAACTGGATCCGCGTGCGCCTGCCGCAGGGCAACGCGGTGCAGCAGCTGAAGGCCCGCCTGCGCGAGAACGCGCTGGTGACCGTATGCGAGGAGGCCTCCTGCCCCAACATCCACGAATGCTTCAGCCACGGCACCGCCACCTTCATGATTCTCGGCGAGGTGTGCACGCGGCGCTGCTCGTTCTGCGACGTGGCGCATGGCCGGCCGCAGCCGCCGGATGAACTGGAGCCGGCGCGCCTGGCGCAGACCATCGCCGACATGCGGCTGAAGTACGTGGTGATCACCTCGGTCGACCGCGACGACCTGCGCGACGGCGGCGCGGCGCACTTCGCCAGCTGCATCCGCGCGGTGCGCCATGCCAGCCCGGCCATCCGCATCGAGATCCTCACCCCCGATTTCCGCGGCAAGGGCCGCATGGAACGGGCGCTGGAAGTGCTCAAGGCATTCCCGCCGGACGTGTTCAACCACAACCTGGAAACCGTGCCGCATCTGTACCGCGAGGTGCGCCCCGGCGCCGATTACCAGTGGTCGCTGGACCTGCTCAAGCGCTTCAAGGCGCAGCACCCGCAGGTGCCGACCAAGTCCGGCATCATGCTCGGCCTGGGCGAGACCCGCGAGCAGGTGCTGCAGACGCTGCGCGACCTGCGCGACCACGATGTGGAGATGATCACCATCGGCCAGTACCTGCAGCCCACGCCGCACCACCATCCGGTGCTGCGCTACTGGACGCCCGAGGAATTCCACGCGCTGCGCGAAGCCGGCGAAGCCATGGGCTTTCATCACGTCGCCTCCGGCCCGCTGGTGCGATCGTCCTACCACGCCGACCTGCAGGCGCATGCAGCCGGTGTCACCGAATCCGCCTGAGAGCATCCATGAAACTTCGCCCCGCGCTGGTCCTGCTGTTCGTTCTCTCCGCCAGCTGCGCCTTTGCGCAGTCCGCGGCCGACCTGGGTGCCGGCCCCCAGCCGCGCAAGGCGGCCATCTGGCCGCTGGAGCCCACGGCCGAACAGGCCCAGGCCGCGCAACTGTCCGCGCGCTTCCTGACCCGCTTCCACTACGACGCCCAGCCGCTGGATGACGCGATGTCCGCGCGCATCTACAAGGCATATTTCAAGATGCTCGACGGCGACAAGGTGTTCTTCACCCAGGCCGACATGGACAAGTTCGCGCCACTGAAGAGCAAGTTCGACGACGCGATCTGGAACAGCGACCTCTCCGCGCCGTTCGCCATCTTCAACCTGTACCTGCAGCGCGCCGTGCAGCGCATGAGCTACGCCCGCGAGCTGCTGAAGAACGGCTTCGACCTCAGTCGCGACGAGAGCTACGAGGTCGACCGCAAGGACGCCGCCTGGCCGAAGGACGAGGCCGCCGCGCAGGACCTTTGGCGCAAGCGCACCAAGAACGACTGGCTGCGTCTGAAGCTGGCCGGCAAGGACGACGCGGACATCCGCAAGACGCTGGACAAGCGCTACAGCGGCTACATCGACCGCATCCGGCAGATCAACAGCGCCGACGCGTTCCAGACCTTCATGAACGCCTACGCCGAATCCACCGACCCGCACACCGACTACCTCGGCCCGGAGGCGGCGGCCAACTTCGACATCGCGATGAGCCTGTCGCTGCAGGGCATCGGCGCGCAGCTGCAGTCGCGCGACGACTACACCATGATCGTCAAGCTGATCCCCGGCGGCCCGGCGATGAAGTCGCACAAGTTCAAGCCGGGCGACCGCATCGTGGCGGTGGGCCAGGGCGACAAGGGCGCAATGGTGGACGTGGTCGGTTGGCGCATCGACGACGTCACCGCGCTGATCCGCGGCAAGAAGGGAACGGTGGTGCGGCTGGAAGTGCTGCCCGCCGATGTCGGCCCGGACGGCAAGCACGAGCTGATCACCCTGGTGCGCGACAAGATCAACCTGGAGGATGCCGCGGCCAGCAAGAAGGTCATCGAGATCAAGGACGGCGCGGTCACCCGCAAGATCGGCGTGATCGACCTGCCCTCGTTCTACTCCGATTTCGGCGCGCGCAGCGCCGGCGACAAGGATTACCGCAGCACCACCCGCGACGTGGCCAAGCTGATCGCCGAGCTCAAGCAGGAAGGCGTGCAGGGCATCGTGGTGGACCTGCGCAACAACGGCGGCGGCTCGCTGGCCGAGGCGGATTCGATGACCGGCCTGTTCATCGACAAGGGCCCGGTGGTGCAGGTGCGCGGCTCGCACGGCGAAGTCCAGGTGCAGGGCGACGACGATGCAGGCATGGCCTGGAGCGGTCCGCTGGCGGTGCTGGTCAACCGCGGCACGGCTTCGGCCTCGGAGATCTTCTCCGCGGCGATCCAGGATTATCACCGCGGCCTGGTCATCGGCGAGCCGACCTTCGGCAAGGGCACCGTGCAGACCCTGGTGGACCTGGACAAGTTCGCCTCCGGCGACAGCGAGAAGCCGCAGCTGGGCGAACTGAAGATGACGATCCAGGAGTTCTTCCGCATCAACGGCGGTTCCACCCAGCTCAAGGGCGTCACCCCGGACATCGAGTTCCCGAAGAACGGCGACGAGAAGGACTTCGGCGAATCGACCTACGACAACGCGCTGCCGTGGACGCAGATTCCGCCGGCCGACTACCAGCCGGTGGCGAACCTCTCCGCCTACCTGCCGCAGCTGCTCAAGCAGCACGACCAGCGTGCGGCGCAATCGCCGGCGTGGAAGCTGATGCTGGACGAGCTGGCGCAGTACAAGAAGATGCGCGACATGACCACGATCTCGCTGAACCTGGCCACCCGCGAAGCCGAGCGCAAGCAGCAGGAGCAGATGCAGGCCGCCTTCCGCGCGCGGCACGTCGCCATCGACGGCAGCGACGCGGCCCTGCCGGAGGCGGGCAGCACGCTGGACGACGGCCTCAACCCCAACGAGCGCAGCATCAAGAGCGAGCTGAAGGAAGAGAAGGACGCCAAGAACGCCAAGGACCCGCAGCTCCAGGAGACCGCGCACATCCTGTTCGACGCGATCGGCATGATCAAGGCCGACCCGAAACTGGCCAGCGAGGTGCTGCCTTACGGCGGCAAGTTCTCGCCGCACGCACTGGCCAGCGTAACCACCCCCGCGCCGTCCGCGAGCAGCCCGGCGCACTGAGTATCCCGCTGCGCACGACGACAAGGCGGCACTGCCTGTCGTCGTGCGTGCGGGAGCCTGCGGCCCGCAGGCGCTTGTCCCGCGGGCCGTCTCCTACCCGTCGTAGCCGAAGCGTTCGAGCCACGGTTGCAGCACGGGCAACACCGGTTCGAAATGCTCGCGGTAGTCGCGCCAGCGGCCCACCGCCTTGCGATAGACGCCGCGGGTGACCTGCGCGTAGCTGGGCGTGCTGATGTGCTTCTCGCGCGCATGCTCGGCGAAGCGCTGCAGGGGCGAGGCATCGGCCAGGTCCAGGAACCGCGCCAGTCGTGTCGCCTGGTCGCCGAACTGCTCCACCACGGATTCGTAGCGCCACTCCAGCACCTGCGGGGCGAACACCTCGACATCGCGCTGCCATTGGGTGAAGGCGCGCGCGTAGCCCTGCGCCAGGCGCGGCAGGGAGGAGCACAGCACCATGAACGCCGGCGAGCGGAACGATTGCATGCTGCAGCTGAGCAACACGTCGCAGGGATGGCGCAGGCAGAGAATGATCCGTGCATGCGGAAACAGCCGCATGATCATCGGCAGGCACTGCATGTTCAGCGGGTTCTTGTCGACCAGCCGGCGCGGCCCGAGGTCGGGACGCACCTGCGCGACCCGTCGGCGATAGCTGCGGCGCAGGGCATCGGCATCGTCCTGGCTCAGTGAGGCGAGATCGGCGGGATAGCGCTGGCCGACGCGTTCCATGCTTTCGATCAGCTCATGGATGTAGGCACGCTCGTCCATGGACCGGAAATCCGGGTGGGCGTCGAGCATCTGTTCCAGCAAGGTGGTACCCGAGCGCGGAAAGCCGACCACGAAGACCGGGCTCTCCATGGAGCCGGGGGCGCGCAGCTCGGTCCAGCGGGCGTAGTCGTGCGGTTCGACCACGCAGTCCGCCAGCGGCAGCGGCTGGCTGTCCGCCGCCAGTCGCTCCGGCACGACCTGGCGGGCGATCTCCAGTTGCGCCGCGTGCGCCGCCTGCAACGCGTCCCATGCCTCGGCGTGGCGGCCCAGCCGGTCGCAGGCGATGGCGAGGCCGAAACCGACGCTGGCCCGGCTCTCGTCGTCGAGCGGCTGCGCCAGCACGCGCCGGAACAGCGCCGCTGCCTCGGCGTGCGCGCCGTTGCGTGAGGCCATCGCGGCGTGCGCGCGCCAGCCGTCGGTGCGCGCTTGCACGGCGCCCGGCGGCAGGGCGTCGATCGCGGCCAGCGGCAGTTGCTGCAGGTCCTGCTGTGCGCGTTCGACCTGGTTGCTGCGCTCGTGCAACACCACGCGCTGGGCGGCGATGCGCAGGCGCAGCGGAGCGGCCGCGGCCTCCGTCGGCGGCAACTGCGCGCGCGCGAGCGTGCGCAGGGCCGCCTCGGAAGCGCCCTGCACCGACAACATGGCGGCCAGGATCAACGCCTGTTCGGCGGGTTGCGGCGGCCACTCGCCGGCGCCGTCGAGCATTTCCTCCTGTGCCGCGTTGTCGCCGCAGACGTAGCAGGCGTAGGCCGCCTGCAGGCGGGCCTCGATGAATGAAGGGGCGAGACTGGCCGCTTCCAGCAGCGCCTGCCGTGCCGCCGGCCAATCGCGTTGCTGGGTGTACAGCAGGCCGAGGTTGTAGTGCACCTCCGCATCGCCCGGCGCGAGCTGCCGGGCCTGACGCAGGGCCTGTCCGGACGCGGCGAGGTCGCCGGCCAGGCGAGAGGCCACGCCGAGGTTGTTCCAGTAGGCCGAGACGGCCGGTCGCAACTGGCACAGGCGGTTGAACGTGGCGGCCGCCCGTGCGTGCCGGCCGGTGGCCTGTTGCGCCACGCCGAGCAGGACGAGCACGCCTTCGTCGTCGCCGGCGGCATCCGCCGCCTGCGCCGCCAGTTCGATGACGCGCTCTGCGTCGCCTGCATTCCACGCGCTCGCCATGGCGGCGGCCAGCGTGCTGGCCGGAGTGCTGGGCGGATCGGCGGCGGGCGGGGGCGGGGGCATGCGGCCTCGGTGGGGTGGTGTCCGGCGCCCATTATGCAAGAGGGCCGCGGTTTGCCCGCGGCCCTCCTGGGGGTTTGCAACGACTGCGATGGAGCTAGGACATCAGAACTTCACGGTGGCGCGGGCCCAGTAGTAGCGACCGAGCACGTCGTAGGTGGAGACGTCCACGTTGTAGTTGGAACCGTTCTGATACATCAGCGGCGGTGCCTTGTCGGCGATGTTGTCCACGCCGACGTCGAAGCGGGTGTGGATCGACGGCACCGCGTAGCCGAGCTGGATCGAGTGGTAGGTCACCGAGGCGATCGGAATGTTCACGCCGGGAATGGCCGCATCCGTGTTGAGCGCGGTCAGGCTGTTGATGTAGCGCGACTGCCACTGGGCGTTCCAGTTGCCCTTGCTCCAGTTCAGCGTGACCGTGCCGCGCAGCCGCGAGATGTTGCCGAACTGCTGGCTGTAGGTGCCGGCGTAGTCGATGGCCTGTGCGCCCGGCTCGCCGGGGGTGGCGTTGTTCCTGTAGGTGGAGGTGTAGCTGCTGTTGAGGCCCACCTGGAAGTCGCCCGGGTCCACGCTGCCCATGTTGAAGTGGGGCACCTTGTAGCGCAAGGTGAAGTCGACACCCGACGTATTCAGCGTGCCAAGGTTGACCACCGGCGTGTTGATCAGGAACACCTGGCCCGGCTGGCGGCTGGTGGTGTCCTCGCGATGGATCAGCCCGCAGTACGGGCTGGCACTGTTGTTGAAGCACGAACTGACGACCAGGTCGCCGGTGATCGCGGTCAACGTGTCGGACAGGTAGATGTGCCAGAAGTCGAGGCTGGTGGAGAAGCCGGGCAGCCACTCCGGCGAGTAGACCAGGCCGAGGTCGATGGATTTGCCCTTTTCCGGCTTCAGCGAGTTGCCCACGGTGGCGGCACCGGAATAGAACGTGTTGACCTGCGCCGGCGAGTTGCCGCCCCAGTTGACCGGCACGTACTGGCAGGCCGCGGCATGCTGGGCCAGATCGGCCGCGCTGAGGTTGACGCAGGGGTCGTTCAGGGTGGGCTGCACCAGGGTGCGGCCGTCGTAGAGCTCGTTGAGGTTCGGCGCGCGGAACACCTGCGAGACGGTACCGCGGACCAGCAGATCGGCCACCGGCTTCCATTCGATCGCGACCTTGCCGTTGGTGGTGCTGCCGCTGGTGCTGTAGTTGGAGGAGCGCACGCCCAGGTCGATGTTCAGTGACTGCGCCCCGGGCGCATCGGCGAGCAGCGGGATCAGGGTTTCCGCGTAGATCTCCTTGACGTTGTAGCTGCCGCTGGCGGGCGAGCCGCATGCTTCCTGCAGGATCTGGCACTGGGTGGTGACCGGGTCGAGCACCGCGAACGGGCTCACCGTGTACTTCATCGTCTGCTTGCGGTACAGCGCGCCGACCGACAGCTGCATGGCGCCGGCGGGCAGGTCCCACAGGTCGCCGCTGGCGTCGAACTGCGCCTGCTTGGTCGAGTTGGTCATGACATAGATCGGCGTCTTCACGCCGGCGCTCAGCAGCTTGCCCACCGCCGGGTCGGCCTGGTTGAAGATGTTGGCGCCGGCATCGACCGCCGCCTGCAGGGCGGGGATGTCCACCTCGTTGGTGTCGCGCTGGTCGCGCTTGCTGTGGCTGTAGTTGATCGACGCGTCCCAGATCCAGCTGCTGTCCTGGCCGAAGTTGCCGCGCAGGCCGGTGTTGATCTGCGCGTTGTCGGTCTTGTAGCTGTGCACGCGGGTGCCGGCGCCGGTCAGGCGGGTCTGGAAGTTGTAGCCGCTGTTCGGGTCGCCCGGCACCGCGTTCTGGCTGAAGGTGACGCCGAACGGGTTGATCGGGTTGCTGGAGGAGATGATCAGGCCGTCACCGGTACCGACCGGCGAGGGGGCGTCCTGGCCGCTGGATTCGGTGCGGTTGTAGAACGCGTTGACGTAGGCCTTGAGGTTGGGCGTCAGGTCGTAGCTGCCCAGCACGAAGCCGTTGGTGCGCTTCTGCGCGGTCTGCATGTAGTTGAGCGCGGCATAGTTGTAGGTGTCCGAACCGAGCCGGCACCGGTAGTCGCCGAGGTTCGAGCCGTCGCCCGTGGCAAGCGTCACGTTGGCGGTGCCGGACGAGTTGATCGCGCAGCCGTACTGGCTGGCGATCGAGGCCGGCAGCTGGATGCGGCCGGTCGGGATCGAGCTGGAGCCGGCGGCGATGATGGTGCCGCTGGACAGGTACAGCTGCTGCCGCGAGAAGTCGCGTTGCGAGGCCAGCGTGGCGTCGTACTTGTTGTAGTCGAGGCCGCCGACGATGCTGTAGTTGTCGCCGGACATGCCGCCGGTCAGGTTGAAGCCGCGACGCTGCGAATCGCCGTGGCTGGAGATGCCGTCGTTCAGGCTGAACTGGACGCCCTGGAAA